>JAKSLN010000034.1 GCA_024401165.1 Bacteroidaceae bacterium | reverse complement strand
CTATAACTAATTATTTCTTCAGTTCTTTCTCCAGTCGCTTGTACTCCTTCTTCGTCAGACGAAGGAACGAGCCGTGCTGGGGCGCACCGACGCCCTCGATGTCACGAGGATTGGAGAAGTGGGTCAGCGTCTCGTCGGCATCGCACAAGCGATAGTGGCGCGGACGGCTGCTATACTCGATGTAGCCAATCTGCCACTTGCCATCCTTCAGCAAAAAGGCGGAAGGACCCTCGCACTTCTTTCTACCCTCGAAGTCGACGTATCGCGTGGCATCGGGTTCGGGCCACGGACCCGTCAGCGAAGGCGCCGTGGTGGTGAAGATTCCCGTCGTTCCGCCCTCCTTCTTTATCATCATGTGGAACTTGCCGTCGGCTTCTACCCAGTTGATATCGGCGTCGATGGTGGCATAGCCCCAGTCGAAGAGCAGCTGTGGGCGCGTAATCTCCGTAAAGTCCTCGTCGGCATAGCTATAGTACATACGGTCGTACTTCTCGCGCTCGGGATCCAGCATCGAGTAGTAGATCATGTAGCCACCCTTGTGACCGTCGGGCCAGACGTAGGTCTCGTCCCAGATAACCTGCGGAGCCCACACACGCGTCACGCTGGGCTGCCACTTGCGGAAATCGATGGTCGTCGAGCGCCAGTGAATGAGGTCGTCCGAGGTCAGCAGGTCAATGCCAAAGTTGCACCATACGTCTGGTTTCTTCAGGCGCTTCGTTGCCCCGTTGTGCATATCGGTCGTCACCATCAGGAAGCCCTTGTTGTCGTGCCTGCGGCAGACGTACGCATCGCGTGTTCCGCCTTCAATTCCAGCCATTTCGTGGGGTGAGAAGATGCTGTCGCCATTCAAGAGGTCGTGATAGTGCTGACCGTCACGCGAAAGGGCATAGGCCGTCCATTGTCCACGGTCGGACATGTGGCAGTTCAGGTAGCCGTAGGTGCGCTTGGCTGGCAAAAGATAGTTGCCACGACTTGACTCCTTGCGTCCCTTGGCTTGTACGCCAACCGTCATCAGGCAGAGCGCCAGGCAGAGTGCCGCGCGCCAGTATCCTCTTCGATTCGTATGCTTGCTCATTTCTTTATCTAACTTACTTGCCAAACAGTTCGTCTAAGTACGTGTAAAAGTCAGGTGACTCGCCCACGATTACCTTATTTATTTTACCCTCGGGATCGATGATGATCTTCGTCGGGAAGCCTTGTATGCTGTAGTCCTTCAACACCGAGCTGGTGCGAGGGTTGTAAACGTGCAGCCAAGGCAGTTCGTACTGCTTGACGGCACCCTTCCAGGCTGCTTCCGTGTCGTTGCAGTCAACACCCAGAATCTCGAACTTACCGGCATACTTCTCGTAGTACTTCTTCATGTCGGGAATGCCCTTGATGCACCAACCGCACCAGCTGCCCCAGAAATCCAGGATCACATACTTGCCGCGCAGCGACGAGAGAGAGAGGGGCTTGCCGTCGAGGTCGTTCAGCGTGAAATCGGCAGCGGGCGAACCCTTCATGGCGTCAATCTTTGCCTGCTCCTCCTCTGCCTGCTTGCGCTGCTTCTCGCGCAATGCCTGAGCATACTCGACCTGCTCCTTCAGGAAATAGGCCACACGGTTCTTCTGCACGAAGGTAGCGTCGCCACCGGCATGGGCCAGCAGGTCGTTGTAGATGGTTTCTGCACTCACTTGCCCAGAAAGAAACAGCTGAACGCCCTCTGCATCCATGTGACTCTTTCGATACTGGTCAATCGACTGATTCATTGCTGTGTACTTCTGCTCAATCGAGTCGGTCTGCGCCTGCTTCAAGGCAGCCTTCTCCTCGTCAGAAGCCTTCATGTAACGAGCCAATATGCCATCGTAGAAGGAATCGAATTCTTCACGCAAGGGCGAGACGAACATGTCGGCCTCGTTCATCTCCTTGTAGATGCGTGAACCGCCGTAGAAATATTGGTTGCCCTTGATTGTCAGGTCCAGCTTCTCGCCAGGAACGAGGAAGATGTTCATGCGGCTGCCCTGGTTGCCACTCTCGCGCTTCAGAAAGGCTTGTACGATATGGTCGACCTGCGCCGTGTACGTGAATTTGCCCTTCTTCACTTCGATTACTTCTTCGTCATTAAGCATGCCGTACTGGCCATCCTTGCCCACATTGATGTACAATTGGGTAACGTTGGGATCGTCGATGGTTCCCTGAACCTTGACAGTCTTCTGTGCATAAACGGCGTCGGCACACATCAGCATGCCTACCACTGCCATAAAAAGTATTCTTTTCATATTCATTTTCGGTTGTGAGGTTATGAGGTTGTATGGTTATACGGTTGTTAGGTTATACGGTTGCATGATCATGTCGCAACCATCGATATGACGAGCGATGTTGATGTGCATGTTCTCCGTCAGCGACTTCACTTTGGCCACCCACGTTCCCTGCAGCCCGTTCTCGTCAGAGGCCGCAGCCTCGCTGCCCAATGCCTTAGCAACAGGCAGCAAGGTGAGCAAAGCGAAAAGAAAAATTCCGATTTTTTTCATAGCAAATTATCTGTCTAAATTATTCATCCTTATATAAATACTGCTTCAGTTCCTTCATTCCCTCGCTCGCTCCCTTCATGATGTGAGTGAAACGCTTGCCGGAGTTCCAAGGCACAGGCTTGGGATCGATGAGATAGATGTCGGCTTCGTCGGGTACGTAGTTCAACAAGCCGGCTGCTGGATAGACGTTCAGGCTGGTGCCGATGACCAGGTAGATGTCGGCCTGACTCGTCAAGATGACGGCACGCTCTATCTCAGGTACCGCCTCGCCAAACCACACGATGAAGGGGCGCACCTGACTGCCGTCGGCCGCCTTGTCGCCTATCTGCACCTCCAGTTCGTCCTCACCCAGCATACGGATGAAATTGGGGTTATTCGGGTCAAGGCTGCTTGTTACCTTCATGAGTTCGCCATGCAGATGGACGATCTTGCTCGAACCGGCTCTCTCGTGCAGGTTGTCTACGTTCTGCGTGATGACCGTCACGTCGAAGTCCTTCTCCAGTTCGGCAAGGATGCGATGTGCCTCGTTGGGCTTCACGTCCAGCAACTGCTTGCGACGCTCGTTGTAGAAGCGTGTCATCAGGGCGGGATTTTTGTACCAGCCCTCTATGCTGGCCACATCCTCCACCTTATACTGCTCCCACAGTCCGTCACTGTCGCGAAACGTACTGATACCACTCTCTGCGCTTATGCCAGCGCCTGTCAACACTACCAGCTTTTTCATAATACGTAATTATCTTCGGTTCTACTTCGGTGTACTTGAGTTAACGAAAGACTTATGGGGGGAGTGTTTCCCTACTTCAATCTAACGTAGATAGGGCAAAGATACACTTTTTTTTTCACATTTAATATTTTTTATAGTCAAAATCAAATAATACTCGAAAAAAAAAGCATACCTTTGTCATCAGTTAACACATTTACATTTAATCACTAAAACATTATTACTATGGCAAACAAATATGCAGGTACGCAGACCGAGAAGAATCTTCAGGCTGCATTCGCCGGTGAAAGCCAGGCACGCAACAAGTACACCTATTTCGCTTCAAAGGCAAAGAAGGAAGGCTTCGAACAGATGGCAGAGATCTTCCTCAAGACCGCCGACAACGAGAAGGAGCACGCCAAGATGTGGTTCAAGGAGCTCCAGGGCATCGGCAACACCGCTGAGAACCTCGCAGCTGCCGCTGACGGCGAGAACTACGAGTGGACCGACATGTATGAGGGCTTCGCAAAGACTGCCGAAGAGGAAGGATTCGCCGACCTGGCAAAGAAGTTCCGCCTCGTTGCTGCCATCGAAAAGCGTCACGAGGAGCGCTACCGTGCACTTCTCCGCAACATCGAGGCACAAGAGGTATTCGCAAAGAGCGAGGTTAAGGTGTGGGAGTGCCGCAACTGTGGCCACATCGTAGTTGGCGAGAAGGCTCCCGAAGAATGTCCCACCTGTGCACATCCTCAGTCATACTTCGAGGTACACGTTGACAACTTCTAAGCACTTTATATCCGGTTATTTATTAACCATCACCCAATAAGAAAAGGAAGAGCCCCGAAGGTGCTCTTCCTTTCTTGTTTTCTCGTCAACTCAAGCAAACCGATTAGTCCTCGAAGTCGTAGTGATCGAGTTTCTTGCCGCACTTTGAGCAGAAGATCTCGTGCTTGTAGATTACACCACCGCAATCGTTGCAATGGTAAGTGCGAGCGTTGGTATTGGTGGGTTGAGTGTTAGTTTTGTTTTCCATTGTATATTAACGTATTTGGGTTTCGAAGAAAGGTTGTTACTCGTGGTCATTAATAGGCAACGTCGAAAGAGTCGGTGGGTTCCGTCATCATACCCATGTTGCGCAGGCAGTTGTCGTAATACTGGGTGAAAACGTCAATGTCCTCTTCCGACATGTCGTGCATGACTGCCTCCATCTTCAGTCCGAAATCGGTCATACGGGCCTGGATGGCTCGCATAGCTGCCATGACGTCCTCACCGTTGCGGCCACGACTTTCAAGTGCAGCGTAGTTCTGCATCAAGCCATCGAGCTCCATGATGAGTGAGTCAACGGGGCGATTATGCTCAACGACAGGAGTTACGTATTGTATCTTACGCTCTTCGCTCTTCGAGCACGATGTTACACCGGCGAAAAGGGTTAGCGAAAGCAGAGTCAAAACGAGGATAGGAAGCTTCTTCATGATGGCTGTTTGGTTTTCTTTTTGCAAAAATACGCATAAATTTCAAGAATGCAAGTTTTTGCCGGATAAAAAAATACACCTTAACAAAAAATAAGAGGGAAGAAGTACGTTTATTCCGAAAAAATGCGTAATTTTGCGTCATGCGAAAGAATTACAAGGAGATTGGTGACGACTGGCAGTTGGCCGAGGTGCTGCACAGCCCCGAAGAGGTTGTGAGACGTTGTGCCTTTAAGGGCGTAAACATGACAGCCGAAGTGGAAAAAACGATGGAGCACCGCTACGTGGACTGCATCTTCCTGGGCTGCACGCTGCCCCGTGGTTTTGCCAAGCAGATCAAAGACAGCCTGATATTCCCGAAGATGGGCGAAATGTTTGACGTCTTCAGGAGCACGCTGTACACGGCCGACACACTTTACGAAGGCTATGAGCTGGGACGCCCCAAGAGCTACGAACAATGCCTGGATGCCCGTGTGTACCGCCACTACCTGGCTGCCGGCAAGCAAGCGACCAACATCAAGGAGACGCTGGCCAGAAGCCTGCACGACCACAGCATCAGCACGGCACTGCACGAAATGCTGGGCCACTACGACAAGAAGCGCATCGTCGGCGTGATGGGCGGACATGGACTGAAGCGTACCGAGAACCAATATGAGCAGGTTGCCCGCATCAGCAAACGACTGACAGAACTGGGCAGTATCATGATAAGCGGAGGCGGACCGGGAGCCATGGAGGCAACACACCTGGGAGCCTGGATGGCCGGACGCACAAAAGAAGAGCTGACCGACGCCTTGAACATCATGCGAGAGGCCCCCTGCTTCCAAGACGAGACCTGGCTGGACACGGCCTTGCTGGTGATGAAAAAGTACCCACAAGAGTACGGATTCGTAAGCATCGGCATCCCCACATGGCTCTACGGTCACGAGCCCTCCACCCCACTGGCCACGCATATCGCCAAGTACTTTGACAACAGTATCCGCGAAGATGGCATCCTGACGCTGGCATACGGCGGCATCATCTTCACACCAGGAAGCGCCGGCACCCTGCAGGAGATCTTCCAGGAAGCGGTGCAGGACCACTACCTGAGTTTCGGCTATGCCTCGCCCATGTGCTTCATGGGACGCGACTTCTGGACGAAGGACGTGCCCGTCTACCCTTTCATCCAAGGCATGATGGAGCGCGGCCGATACAAGAACTTGCTGCTGACACTAAGTGACGAACAGGAGGACATCGTGCAGACACTGATGGATTTCCGGGCACTTGAGCAGAACAACGAAAAGTAAGAATATGAAAAACGACAGCATAGTAATCATCCCCACCTATAACGAGAAGGAGAACATCGAGAGCATCATCCGCGCCGTAACGTCCCTGAAGGAGGGGCGAAACAGCAGCGAGGCGAATCCCAAGCATGCGACGCAAACGTACGAGCACCAGTTCGACGTACTGATAATCGATGACGGAAGTCCCGACGGTACGGCGGCCATCGTGAAGCGCCTGATGCAGACGGACGAACTGAAAGATCGTCTCCACCTGATAGAGCGCAGCGGCAAACTGGGCCTGGGAACAGCTTACATCACCGGTTTCAAATGGGCCATTGAGCAGCAGTACGACTTCATTTTCGAGATGGATGCCGACTTCAGCCATGCTCCCAGCGACCTTCCGCGACTCTATGCCGCCTGCCACGACGAGGGGAACGACCTCGCCATCGGCAGCCGCTACGTTAGTGGCGTAAATGTGGTGAACTGGCCCATCGGCCGCGTGCTGATGTCGTACTTTGCATCCAAGTACGTGCGCATCGTGACGGGATTCAAGGTCAACGACACGACGGCTGGTTTCAAGTGCTACCGCCGCCAAGTGCTCGAGACCATCGAGCTGGACAAGGTGCGCTTTAAGGGCTATGCCTTCCAGATCGAGATGAAGTACACGGCACACAAATGCGGCTTCAAAATCAAGGAAGTGCCTGTGATCTTCGTCAACCGAGAGCTGGGAACAAGCAAGATGAGCGGCGGCATCTTCAGCGAGGCCGTCTTTGGAGTCATGAGACTGCGCTGGGACGGATGGTTCAGAAAATATCCCCGTGCCAAGGCATAGCGAAACGTGTTCACCCCCTCACTAAGAACCTACGATGAAGACGCTTATCAAGAACGCTACCCTCGTCAACGAAGGCATGGAATGCACGGCCTCCGTCCTGATTGAGGATGAAATAATAAAAGAGGTATATACGGACGGTACGTTCGACGAGAGCCTGTTGTCCGGAGATAACGAGGAGATTGTCGTCCTCGACGCCCAAGGCATGCTACTGCTGCCCGGTGTCATCGACGACCATGTCCACATGCGCGACCCTGGCCTGACCCACAAGGCCGACATGGACACCGAGACTTGTGCGGCAGCAGCTGGCGGCGTGACAAGCGTGATGGACATGCCCAACGTGGTGCCACAGACGACAACGCTGGAGCAATGGCAGGAGAAAATGAACTATGCGGCCCAGCATTGCCACGTAAACTACGCCATGTACCTGGGTGCCACGAACGACAATCTGGAGGAGGTGAAGCGCATCGACACACAGCGCATCCCCGCCCTGAAACTTTTCATGGGCAGCAGTACGGGCGGAATGCTCGTGGACAAGGAGGACCTCCTGCGCCAAATCTTCAGTCAGTGTCCCACCCTCATCATGACACACTGCGAGGACACAGACCGAATCAACGAGCGAATGGCAGAGGCCAAGCAGTCGCAGGGTGAAGACCCTGGCGTGGAATGGCACCCCTGGATTCGCGACGACGAGGCATGCTACCGTTCCTCTGCCCTTGCCGTACGACTTGCCAAGGAGACAGGCGCCCGCCTTCACATTGCCCACATCACCACAGCCCGAGAATTAGAACTCCTGCCAGCCGAAGGCGAACCGGGCAAGGGTAGCATTACGGCAGAAGTCTGCCCCCAACACCTTTTCTTTTGCGACGAAGACTACGGACGCCTTGGTACACTCATCAAGTGCAACCCGTCTATCAAGAGCGAGAAGGACCGCGAAGCCCTTCGTCAAGCCGTTCGCGAGGGACGAATCGACGTCATCGGAACCGACCATGCTCCTCACTTACTGAGTGAGAAGCAAGGGGGTGCAGCCAAGGCCGTATCGGGCATGCCCCTGGTACAATTCTCGCTTCCCTTGATGCTAACACTTGCCGACAAAGGCGTACTCTCGCGCACCCGACTGGTAGAAATGATGTGCCATAACCCCGCCCGCCTCTTTGGCATCAAGGAACGCGGTTTCGTTCGTCCCGGTTACAAGGCAGACTTGACGCTCGTCCGTCCGGAAACATGGGCTGTCCAGGAGCAAGACATCCTGAGCAAGTGTGGATGGTCGCCCCTGACAGGCGAAACGCTGGAATGGAAGGTTGCCCGCACATGGTGCAACGGCCACATGGTCTACGATGGAGAACAGGTGGACAGAGCCTACAAGGGTGAAGAACTCCGATTTTGATGCAGATTCACAAGTTTGACTTTGCCCTTCACGAGGTTGCACCGTACATCAACTGGTTGTACTTCTTCCATGCCTGGGGCTTTCCGGCCCGACTGGGCAGCATTGCCCGTGTGCACGGATGTGAGGCATGCCGGCAAAACTGGCTTTATTCATTTATAAATAAGGAAGAACGTGCACGCGCACGGGAAGCCATGCACTTGTACGACGAGGCACAAGCACTCCTGCAGGAACTGGATGCCCACTTCCAGACACACGCCATCGTCTGGTTGGGCAAGGCACACAGCGAGGGTGACGACATCGTGCTGGACGAGGCGATTACCCCTGAAGGAGAAAGAAGGGAGGTCAGCGGTTTCCGCCTGCCTTTGCTGCGCCAACAGACCCCGTCTGAGGATGGAACATGCTGGTGCCTGAGCGACTTCGTGCATCCCGTGGAAGACAAAATAGGATGTTTTGTGTGCTCCACAGACCGCCTTCTGGAAGAGCGCATGGCCGAAGACGAATTCCAGCACCTGCTTCACCAGACGCTGGCCGACCGACTGGCCGAAGCGACCGCAGAAAAGACACACGAAAGGGTGCGCCGCGAGTTGTGGGGCTATGCCCCCAACGAAAGACTAACACTCGACGACCTTTTTGCAGAGCGTTACGCGGGGAAACGTCCCGCCGTGGGCTACCCCTCACTACCCGACCAGAGTTTCAACTTCCTGCTGGACAAACTCCTGGACTTTGAAAGCATCGGAGTAACCCTGACAGAAAATGGGGCCATGCGACCGCACGCCAGCACCAGCGGACTGATGCTTTCGCATCACGCCACCCGCCATTTCAGCGTTGGGGCAATCGGAGAAGACCAACTGGAAGACTATGCCCGAAGAAGGGGCATTGAGAAAGAAGGAATTCGGAAATTCCTGAGCTCAAACACATCGTATTCGTAAGTTCGACGAAAACTGGTAAGCGTTAATTATTGATCTGCCACTGGCGAGGAGAAATGCCCTCGACCTGACGGAACTTCTTGTTGAAGGTAGAGGCGCTATTGAAACCAGACGCCTGTGCCACCTCGTCCTGCGTAGCAGCAGGGTGTGACTTCATGTACTTCTTGGCATAGTCAATGCGAAGAGAAGACATGTAGTCGCGGAAATTCATATTGAACTCCTTGCTGATCATGCACGAAACGTAGGTGCGGTTACTGTGCAGACGCATGGAAACATCTTCGATCGTGATGGCCGACTCGAGAAATACACGCTCGACCATAACCAGGGCTTTGAAACCATCAACCAATTCGGCATACGAGAGTGCGTTCATACCTTCGATAGGCGTACTCTTGTTTCCTTCATTTTCGGCAGCATAGTGATACTTTTTGTTACTATCTGCCATGGAAAGAGGTGAACGCAACATACGAAGGGTAACGGGCGAACGGTTGGCAAACAGCGCAAGGAAATTTACCACCAGAATCAAGGCGCCCATGCAGAAATTGCACGTTGCAGCAAAAGCCAGATGGCTAAGCAAGAAACTACGTCCCACTCCCAAACGGACACCCGTGAAAACAAGGAAAAGAATGAGAACCGGACTAAGCAGATTGACAACGGGAACACTGCCTCCCGTGTGCAAAATCTTCAACAAGCTGCGCGGAGAATAGCCTGTATGCACCATCAGGTAGACAAGATATCCAATAAGATAGAGCATCTCGGCCAACATAACAAATCCGTATATATCAGTCGAGAACAGGTAGTGAACTCGATAGATGAGGGAGGTTGCATAGACACCGGTTGGCCCCTCGGGGCTGAGCGTCTCCTGAAAATAGACGGAGGCATTCTCCAGTCCCATCAAGGCCACCAGGACGAAGCAAATGGAACCCAGCATGACGGCTGGTATAAACCAGAATCCTGTCGTCCAGGAGTAATAGTTGGTTCGACGCATGCTCCGCACAAAAAGGAGCAGGACGGGCAGAAGGATGGGACCCAAAAACTGTCGCACACCACTAAGGCAGATGACGGAAAACCAGCCATACGACTCGCTCGATGCATTGATGAGTACACTATCGACGAAGAAAAAGATAGCACAGAGCACATCCAATAGCAACATGAGCTGCTGGGTGGTATCCCGATGGCGCTTGAAGAAGAACACGAGGGTGCACACCAAGCAAATGCTAAAGGGAAGCAACAGGGCAAAGGAGACAAACATGAGTTCTGCGCAGTCGATTTAGGGTTGTACGGCAAGCCTGTACATTTCGCATCTATGGATTTAATTTCGTCACAAAGTTAAGAATTATTTTTCATTTGACAACAAGTATGCAAAAAAAATTGTATCTTTGCACGACAAAAAGAAAGTAAATATGGACATCAAGAGTGCAGAATTTGTCATCAGTAGTCCCACCGTGGAGAAGTGCCCTAACACCCAACAACCAGAGTACGCCTTCATTGGCCGAAGCAACGTAGGCAAATCGAGCCTTATTAACATGCTGACTGGGTACAACAAACTGGCCAAAACATCGGCAACCCCTGGCAAGACCCTTCTCATCAATCACTTCCTTATTAATAAAGAATGGCAACTCGTTGACTTGCCTGGATATGGATACGCAAAGCGAGGAAAGAAAGAGCAAGAGAACCTGCAGCGCATGATTACGAGCTACATTCTGCAACGTGAGCAGATGACCAACCTCTTCCTGCTCATTGACGTGCGCCATGAGCCCCAAAAGATTGACCTCGAATTCATGAATTTCCTGGGCGAGCATGGCGTCCCCTTCAGTATTGTATTCACCAAGGCCGACAAACTAAGCCGCAGCAAATTGGCTTGCAACGTACAGCTCTACCTGCATCAACTTTTGTCGAACTGGGAAGAACTGCCCCCTCACTTTGTGACATCATCCGAGACAAAGCAGGGACGCGAGGACGTGCTAAACTACATTGAAGAGATCAACCGTTCGCTCGCAGGCTAAAGAAAGATTTGCAATAAATACATAAAAACGGTGAAAGAATCGCACCAATGAAATACCTATACTACCTCTACCAGTTAGTCATTGCCTTGCCCATTCTTCTCGTAGTCACCGTCATTACCACGACTGTCACCACGGTAGGAAGTCTGTGTGGCTTTGCCAAGTTCTGGGCATTCTACCCGGCTAGAGTGTGGTCATGGCTTATGATTCGCGTCTTGCTCCTGCCCGTCCACATCGAAGGCAAAGAGAACATCGACAGCAAGACCAGCTACGTCTTCGTACCCAACCACCAGGGTTACTTTGACATCTTCCTCATCTATGCTTTCTTGGGAAATCCCTTCCGATGGATGATGAAGAAGTCGTTGCGCAAGATGCCGCTGATTGGCAAGGCATGTGAAGCAGGCGGACAGATTTTCGTCGACAAGAGCGGTCCCAAGGCCATCCAGCGCACCTATGCGGAAGCACGCAATATATTACAAGGTGGCATCTCACTGGTTGTCTTTCCCGAGGGTTCACGCACCTTCACCGGCCACATGGGCATTTTCAAGAAGGGTGCATTCCAGTTGGCAGACGAGCTTCAACTGCCTGTTGCGCCCATCACACTGAACGGTCCCTTCGACGTGTTGCCTCGCACAGCTAAGACGCCCTTCATAAACTGGGCCCCCCTAAGCATCACCTTCCATCCCGCCATCTACCCCAAGGGAAAAGGAAAGGAATATGAACAGGCCACCATGGAAGAAGCCTACAAGGCTGTCATGGCCGGTCTGCCCAAAGAGAGACAAGGATACGTTAAAAACGAAGATCAATGATACTGGTAGCGGACAGCGGAAGTACAAAAACAACGTGGGCGTGCATTGACCTTAAAGAAGGAACGAAGCACGAACTACACCCCGTAACATCACAAGGCATCAACCCCATACGCGACAACGAAGAAGTCATAACGAAAGCGATTGACCGAGCTCGCGAACAGCTATACCAACAGGCGCAGACCATACAGAACGCGCCCTTTGCCCCCGACGCCATCACGGCGATACACTTCTATGGATCGGGGTGCATCCCACCCTACTCTACAACGGTGAAACGCATCCTGCAGCGTGCCTATCCCCGAGCTGACGTCAGCGTCGAGAGCGACATGCTGGGTGCCACTCTGGCTCTGTGCGGGCACAACGAAGGCATTGCCTGCATCTTAGGTACAGGAAGTAATTCGTGCCTTTTTGATGGCGAGAAAATCATCAGTCAAACACCGGCTCTGGGATTCATCCTTGGCGACGAGGGAAGCGGTGCATCACTGGGCAAACGGCTTGTTTCGGACATTCTGAAAAAGCAGTTACCCACAAACATCCAGGAAGCGTTCATCCAGGAGACGGATTTGACACAGGCCGAGATCATCAACCGTGTCTACCGTCAGCCACAGCCCAACAGATTCCTTGCCTCGCTCACTCCCTTCCTGGAGCGCCATCTGGACGAGAACTCTGTTCGAGAACTTGTCATCGACGAGTTCCGACGCTTCCTGAACCGCAACATTCGCAACTACGATCGCCCCGACCTTCCAATTCACTTTGTTGGTGGCATTACAGCTTCTTTCCAGTCTGAGTTGGAAGAAGCCCTAAAGCGTGAGGGCATGAAGATGGGGCGCATCCTGAGCAAACCCATAAGCGGCATGGTTGCCTATTTTCTCCCTTAAACACAAAAACTTGGAGGCATCCAACAAGGATCCCAAAACGAAGAAAAGGAGTAAGGCGACGGAACATGCAATCAAAAAAATCCCGAAACATGTTCCATAACATACAAAATAATTTGGCACAGCGCCAAAAACACCGTACCTTTGCAGACGAATAAAAACAAAACAATCTTTTTACCTTAAACCAAACTAATACTAAGTAAATAAGGGTCGACTGTGAAGCCGGCCCTTATTTGCATCTTATACATTGTAAATTTGTCTCCTACCAACTGTAGCTGAGCCCCAGCATCAAGTACTCCTTGAGCATCCAATACGAATAGTCGGGATCATTCTTAACCTCGTTGCTACCATAACGTTTGTCGTCGATGAACTTGGGATAGACAAAGAGCTTGCAGTTGAGATACTTATTGACGCTGAAGGTGAAGGTGTTCTCCCACTCCACATTCGTATATTTGAAGTTACTAAACCAGTACATACGACTCTGCCACTCCACGTTATCCCACATCTTCCATTTGTAGTTGACAACAACGTTGGGACCCCACGTCCACTTTGTAACCTGGTCGGGACCATCGTTATAATTGGATCGCAAATCCTCGTCAGAGACATAGCGGGCGTTGACCTCGACGGGTGCCATGTAGAGAGAACCAGAAAAACGCTTGAGGTTCCACTTGAAATCCATACCCAAAGAGAACGACAGGTAGAGGGGTGAGGCAAATCGCGTTGTAAACTGGTCGGAGTTTGTCTTATAATTCGGATAGAGCTGTGTATTTGCCTGGAAACGCGCCGTATAGAACCAGTTCTTGAACGCCTTGTAACCCACCTTCGTTGTATAGCGTAGAAGGTTGCTCGTCACTTTCATCGAGTGGCAAGTGTCACCCTTGGTGGTCTGGAATCCCAACTGAGCCTCCAACTTATTCTCCCACTGCAACTTCTGCTTATTGTCGTAATTAGCTTCAAAGGTAAACATGGAGAGGGCAGCATAGTTATTGTCGCCTCCCTGGAACCAGTTGTCCGAGAAGTAGGATTGAGTAAACTGCAGCGACATGCTACCCTTAACCGTCCAGAAATTGGGGCGACGAGTGATGGCGGCAACATTGTCAGTCACCTTATGGTCGATGTCAGTCAACTTGATCTGCTCAGCAATGCGCGTGTCCGACTTTATAGGTGCCTTGATGTCGGTGACCAACGCACCTTCCTCCATCATCTGGTCCTGTGTCTGAGTGAACAGATTCGGATACTTGGCATACATGCTGGAGAGTTGGCTGTTGATGTTTTCCGTCGCCAACAATTGTTCGTCAACACCAGCCAGCGAGAGGGCGGCCTTACGCACGATGAGCGAAGAAGGCGTCCACTTGATACCCAGCGACTGCTGCAACGGATTCTTATAAAGAATGGCCCCGGAGATGATCGGGAAATAATATGGATTCATCGTTACGCTGCGCACAGACGACTGGGCAACCTCTTCCGTATGGCGGAAGTTGTCAATCAGTTGCTGCAGCGAATCTGCGTATTGCTGAGCATGAACAGATTGGATGTCTATCGTAGAAGTTTGTCTGTTGGAACGACGTTGGCCTGACACAGAGAGGCTAAGCAAGCAGACAAAAAACAGAACCAATTTTCTCATATCTTTCGGTTTTGGGCACAAAGATACAAATAAATCTGCAAAACGACCGAATATTAACTTTTTTTTCGTACCTTTGCGCGCTAAAAATGTATGTGCGTCCGTGCATATTACGCATGCGAGGACTGACATACTGAATACTGAAGAATAAACAAAAAACTATAATTAATGGACAAGAACACACTTACAGGATTCGTGCTGATTGGAGCCGTATTGGTTGGTTTCAGCTATTTCAGCCGTCCAAGCGAAGAGGAAATCAAAGCACAGCAAGAGTTTCTGAAGGAGCAGCAGGCACAGGCCAAACTCGACTCCATCAACAAGGCCAAGCACGAGGCATTATTGCTGGCCCAGGGCGACTCCCTGAAGTTGGCAGCCGCAACAGACAGTTCCAAGGCATTCTTCCGCAACCGTATCGGCGAAGAGAAAACCATCGTACTGAAGAACAAGAACGTGGAAGTATCGCTCAACACATTAGGCGGCACACTCACTGGCGTGAAACTGCTTGACCCCAAGTACAAGGCACAGGACAAGAAGAGCCAGGTGGAACTGATGGCACCGGGTTCTAGCACCATGACATTGGCCATCGAGGGCAAAAACGAGCACTTCATCAGCAACGACTACTATTGGGAACCGGTCAACCAAACCGATTCAAGCGTGACGATGCGACTGACTGCCGGTAACGGCGGTACGCTCGACCTCAACTATGCCTTGAAGGGCGACTCTTACATGACCGACTTCACCATACAGGCCAGCAACCTGGACCAGTACCTCTCGCTCAACGAGAAGAAGATGAACATCGTATGGGAGGACACCTGCCGCCAGCAGGAGAAGGGTCACACCTTCGAGAATCGCTACTCTTCTCTTACCTATAAAGAGAAGGACGACGACACAGACAACCTCTCACAGGCGGGCAAAGATCAGGAAGAACTGGAAGATCCCCTTGACTGGGTTGCTTTCAAGAACCAGTTCTTCAGTTGCGTACTCATCGGTCATCAGGACTTCAGCAAAGTACGCCTCACCAGCGAGGCACAGGAGGAGAAGACGGGCAATCTGAAATACTACTGTGCCGACATGCAAACATTCTTCGATCCAACCGGCAAGCAGCCCACTCAGATGCAAATGTACCTGGGCCCCAACGACTTCCACTTGCTGCAGGACCACAACAAACTGTGCAGCACAGACAAGGATCTTCAACTGGAGGAGCTCGTCAACCTGGGTTGGCCTCTGTTCCGCTGGATCAACCGTTTCTTCATCATCTACGTCTTCGACTGGCTCACTGCATGGGGTTTGCCCATGGGTATCGTTTTGTTGCTATTGACTCTTATCGTCAAGGCAATTGTTTACCCAACCACTCGCAAGAGCTATCTGAGCAGCGCCCGTATGCGAGTGCTCAAACCCAAGGTTGACGAGTTGAACAAGAAGTATCCCAACAAGGAGGACGCCATGCGCAAGCAACAAGAGATGATGGGACTTTACCGCGAATATGGCGTAAGCCCCATGGGTGGATGTCTGCCCATGCTCATCCAGATGCCCATCTTCATCGCCCTCTTCAACTTTGTCCCCAACGCCATCCAGCTGCGTGGTGAGAGTTTCCTCTGGGCTGACGACCTGTCTGCCTATGACGACCTTATCAAGTGGGGATTCAACATTCCTCTGCTGGGCGATCACCTGAGCATCTTCTGCGTTCTCTTCTGCCTCACCAACATCGGCAACACCATTATCAGCATGCGTCAGCAGAAGAACCAGATGAGCAGCGAGCAGGAGCAGCAGATGAAGATGATGCGCTGGATGATGTACTTCATGCCCGTGATGTTCTTCTTCATGTTCAACGACTACTCAAGTGGTCTGAGCTACTACTACTTCCTTAGCGGCCTGATCAGCATCCTCATCATGTGGTTCCTTCGCAAGACCACCGACGACAAGAAACTTCTGGCACAACTTGAGGCATATCGTGAGGCCCACAAGAACGAACCCAAGAAACTCAGCGGCTTTGCAGCCCGCATGGCGGCCATGCAACAGCAGCAGGAGATGATGCGCAAGATGCAGGAGCAACAGAAAAAGAAGTAAAGACCCACATTATGAATATACTGAGAATCATGGCAGCAACAGCCATCTTGGCAACGGCAACACCCGAGGCGAACGCAGCAGAGCCCATCGGCAAGCACGAGATGAAGCTTACCAGCGACCGAATGACACCCGAGGTGCTCTGGGCCATGGGACGCATCGGTGCCTACGAAGTCAGTCCCGACGGCAAGTCATTGGTCTACACGGTCAGTTACTATAGCGTGGCACAGAACAAAAGCCGCACGGTCATCTACGTGAGCGACATTGACGGGCAGAATAAGCGACAGCTGACCCAAGGCGAAAAGAGCGAGAGTGAACCCGCTTTCATCCAGAACGGACAAAGAATCGCCTTCGTCAGCGGAGGGCAGCTGTGGAGCATGAACACCGACGGAAGCGACCGAAGACAACTTACCCAAGGCGAAGATATCGGCGGTTTTAAGTTCTCGCCCGACGAGAAGCAGGTCATCCTCATCCGCGAAGTTCCTCAGACCACTAGCATCCAGCCCAAGGAGAAGGACCTCCCCTTGGCAAGCGGCATGGTCATCGATGACATGAATTACAAGCATTGGGATCAGTACGTCACCGTCATCCCCCACATCTTCGTCGCACCTTTCGATGGGCAGAAAGTGGGTCAGGCAAAAGACATCCTCAAGGGTGAGCCCTACGAGTGCCCCATGTTGCCCTTCGGCGGATCGGAGCAGTTCTGCTGGAGTCCTGACAGCAAGCAGGTGGCCTACACCAGCCGCAAGAAGGTGGGTGTGGCATACGCCATCTCGACCGACAGCGACATCTACCTCTACGACATAGCCACCGGAGGCACTAAAAACCTCTGCAAGCCGGAAGGCTATGTGGAGCCCGAGTTCGACGCGACCAAATCGCTCGAGAACCAGGCTAAGAATCAATTCGACACCGACATCAATGCCGGTTACGACATCAACCCACAGTTCTCTCCCGACGGCAAGATGATTGCTTGGCAAAGCATGGAACGTGATGGATACGAGAGCGACCGTAATCGCCTCTGCGTGCTCGACCTTGCCACTGGCAAAAAGCAGTACGTCACCGAGTCGTTCGACTCGGGCGTAGAAGCTTTCTGCTGGGCCCCGGATAATAAGACACTGTACTTCGTGGGTGTTTGGCATGCGCGCCAGATGGTCTACAGTACCAACCTCAAAGGCGAGGTCAAGACGCTGACCAGCGGTGACTACGACTACGGATCACTACAGATGATGCCTAACGGCAAGCAACTCATCGTAGAGCGCCACAGCATGTCGGCCCCCGCCGACCTCTATCAGCTCACTCCCGTCAAGAATAAAGTGGCCGTGGTGAAGCAGATTACCAACGAGAATGAGCATCTGCTCTCTCAGCTTGCCCTGGGCGACGTGAAAGAGCGTTGGGTGAAGACAACAGACGGCAAGGAGGAACTTTGCTGGGTCATCTACCCAAGTCATTTCGACCCCAACAAAAAGTATCCCGCCCTGCTCTTCTGCGAGGGTGGCCCTCAAAGTCCCGTCAGCCAGTTCTGGAGCTACCGTTGGAATTTTCAGATTATGGCTGCACATGACTACATCATCATCGCTCCCAACCGTCGCGGTTTGCCCGGATTCGGTAAGGAATGGCTGGAGCAGATCAGCGGCGACTACAGCGGTCAGTGCATGCAGGACTACCTCTCGGCCATTGATGACCTCAAGCAGGAACCTTACGTCGATGCCAACCGTCTGGGTTGTGTCGGTGCCTCGTTTGGTGGCTACAGCGTCTACTGGCTGGCCGGCAACCACGACAAGCGCTTCAAGGCCTTCATCGCTCACGATGGCATCTTCAACACACAGCAGCAGTACGTCGAGACCGAGGAGATGTGGTTCGCCAACTGGGACCTCATGGCAGCCCCCTGGCGCCGTGGCTTCACAGCCCCCGACAACTTACGCCTCAAAGAAGTCGATGTCACCCCCAAGGGCAAGCACAACGCTTTCAAGCAGAGCCCCCACCTCTACGTCGACCGCTGGGACACCCCCATCCTCTGCATCCACGGCGACAAGGACTACCGCATCCTCTCCAGCCAGGGACAGAGCGCCTTCAACGCAGCCCGACTGCGCGGCATTCCCGCCCAGCTCCTCCTCTACCCCGACGAGAACCACTGGGTGCTCAAGCCCCAGAACGGCGTCCTCTGGCAGCGCACCTTCTTCCGCTGGTTAGACAAGTGGTTGAAATAAAAACAAGACTTAAACAACTTTGACCAACCTAACAAGAACCAATTAGTCCAATTAGACTTATTAGGCTTATTTGTCCAATTAGACCAATTAGGCCAATTAGGCTTATTCGGTCAATTTACTCAATCCTCATCATTCCGTTAAACCCAAACAAAAGAACTAATATGACTCAAGCAATTCAACAAAAGCTCAGCGACAACAAGGCTGCTCGCTGGACCGCCCTTATCATTGCCAGCGTGACAATGATGATGGCTTATTTCTTCACCGACGTGATGTCACCCCTCGAGGACATGCTGGCCACCGACCTCCACTGGAACGGCAGCGAGTATGGTTTCTTCTCTGGCGCCTATGGCCTCATCAACGTATTCCTGCTCATGCTCTTCTTTGGAGGCATCATCCTCGACAAGATGGGCATCCGCTTCACCGGCATCATGGCTACCCTGCTGATGTTTGTTGGTGCGCTCATCAAGTGGTACGCTGTTACCTTCGTTGACGTCAATGCCATCGTCGAGGGTTTCAATCTCAACCTGATTATTATTGAAATTCAGAATCCTCATCTTTCCAACCTCATTGCAGCCCTTGGCTTTGCTATCTATGGTGTTGGTTGCGAGATTGCGGGTATTACCGTCAGCAAGGTTATCACCAAGTGGTTCACTGGCCACGAACTGGCACTTGCCATGGGTCTTCAGGTTGCCCTCGCCCGTCTGGGAACGGCAGCAGCCCTCTTCTTCGCGCTCCCCATCGCCAAGTATTGGGGTGGAATCTCGACCTCAATCGGTCTGGGTGCTGCCATGCTTTGCATCGCCTTCCTGGCCTTCATTGTTTACTGCGTAATGGACAAGAAACTGGATGCCAGCTGCGCAAACGAAGAGGCAGAGAAGGAGGCAAGCGAAGACGAGAGCTTCCACATCAGCGACCTCAAGGCCATCTTCACAAATCCCGGTTTCTGGGCCATCTGTCTGCTCTGCCTAATGTTCTATGGAGGCGTTTTCCCCTTCCTGAAATTTGCCACTAAGCTGATGATCGTAAAATACAATGTACCCGAGGACTGGGCCGGCATCATTCCCGGTCTGCTGCCCTTCGGTACCATCATTCTGACTCCCGTATTCGGCGGAATCTACGACAAGAAAGGCCACGGCGTGAAGCTCATGCTCCTGGGCTCTGTCCTGCTCACCCTCGTCCACGTGCTCTTTGCACTTCCCATCCTGGGTGTATGGTGGTTTGCCATCATCAACATGATCATTCTGGGTGTAGCCTTCTCGCTCGTCCCCAGTGCCATGTGGCCCAGCGTACCCAAGATCATTCCCATGAAACTGTTGGGTTCTGCCTTCGCCATCATCTTCTTCATCCAGAACATCGGCCTCTCGCTCATCCCCATGGGCATCGGTGAGGTCAACAAGCAGAACACCGACGCAGCAGGTGTCACCGACTACACAACGACAATGACTATCTTCGCCGTGCTCGGTATCATCTCTATCCTCCTCTCACTTATCCTCCTCAGCCTCGACAAGAAGAAGGGTTACGGTCTGGAGAGCCCCAACGTGAAAGAATAATTCACGGTGCGGCACCAACGCCGACGATGAATTATGAACTATGAATTATGAATTGACATAAATGCGAATAGACATCATTACCGTCCTCCCCGAACTCGTGGAACCCTTCGTCAAGGAGAGCATCCTCGGGCGTGCCCAGAAGAAGGGTCTCGTGGAGATACACGTCCACAACCTGCGCGACTACTCGACCAACCGTTGGCGCCGCGTCGACGACTACCCTTTCGGCGGCTTTGCCGGCATGGTGATGCAGTGCGAACCCATCGACCGCTGCATCTCTGCCCTCAAGGCCGAGCGCGACTATGACGAGATCATCTTCACATCACCCGACGGTGAACAGTTCGACCAACCCATGGCCAACGAACTGTCCCTGAAGAAAAACATCATCATTCTCTGCGGTCACTACAAGGGCATCGACTGGCGCATTCGCGAACACCTCATCACCAAGGAAGTAAGCATTGGCGACTACGTGTTGACGGGAGGCGAACTGGCTGCTGCCGTCATGACAGACGCTATCGTGCGTATCCTCCCCGGAGCCATTGGTGACGAGCAGAGCGCCCTCTCCGACTCCTTTCAGGACAACCTCCTGGCCGCTCCTGTCTACAGCCGTCCCAAGCAGTACACAGCCGTAGACGGCACAGACTGGGGCAGTGTGCCAGACATTCTACTCTCGGGGCATGAGGCGAAGATTAAAGAGTGGGAATTGCAGCAAAGCATGGAGCGCACCAAGCGCCTACGCCCAGACCTACTGAAAAAATAAACGAAAGAAAAGAAAAAGAAAAACGACACCTCGAAGAATCGAACAAAACGAGTGAACGAATAATCGAATAATCGAGATATCGAATAGTCGAGATATCGAAAAATCGAAAAGATCGAAAAAGTCGAAAGATCGAAAAGTCGAATAAACAAAGAAATCCACTATGGCAGAAACAAAGAAACCCCTCAACCTCTACGTCATCGCAGGTTGCAACGGTGCTGGCAAGACGACGGCTAGTTTCACCGTGCTGCCCGAGATGCTCAGCTGCCGCGAGTTCGTCAATGCTGACGAGATAGCGGCAGGTTTGTCGCCCTTCAATCCTGAGGGCGTAGCCATTCAGGCGGGCAGACTGATGATCGACCGCATCATCCACCTCTTGAAGGAAGGAACCACCTTTGCCTTCGAGACCACACTATCTACCCGTTCCTACGTCAAGCTCATCCAGCAGGCACAGAAGCGCGGTTACTTCGTGACACTCCTGTTCTTCTCGCTCCCTACGCCCGAGCAAGCTGTCAAGCGCGTCGCAAAGCGTGTGAGCCAAGGCGGACACAACATCCCTCTCGACGTCATCTACCGCCGCTACCGTGCAGGTTTGAGCAATCTATTCAAACTCTACATGCCTGTGGTTGACTACTGGGCTTTCTACGACAACTCCGTATGCCCCACCAACAAGATTGCAAGTGGGTTCAAGGGACAGCAGCCCGTCATCGACCTTCCTGAGATGTATAACGACTATTGTGCTAAATATAATACCCCTGACGACGATGAATGAGAAGCAAAAACTAGAGATGGTGCGACGCATCGACCAAGGTATTCTGTTGGCCCACACGCGCCTCATCGAGAAGGCTAAGCGCGATAACCTCTCCCTCATCCTCTTCCGTAATGGAACCGTGATGGACGTTCCTGCCTGCGAGCTTTAACTCCTTACCTCCCCCTTACGAAGTCATAGGGTTGGTCCCTACGTTCGAAAGATTCTTCAACAAAGCAGACAACCCTCTCCCCATACGAAATCGGGCCGGCCTCATTTGAGACCAGCCCGTTTTCTTTATCCGCGACAAGCGCGTTTTTGTCACATTTTTGGGAGACCTATCGCTGCCAGAACTTCTTGCCATTCTTGACAACGATACCACGATATCCGTCATCCACCTTCTGTCCCGACAGGTTGAAGATGCCAACGGGTACGGGCTGGTTCTTCTCGGCGAAGATCTGCTCGATGGGTGTCCAGTCCTCCACGCACTTCAACTCGAAGTTGTCGAGGTTGACATTACCGTTCTTGAAGGTCACGCGAATTACCTGCTTGCCAGGCTGAAGTTCCTTCTTCACACTGCTCTTGCGCACCTTATAGGTTCCCCATGCACCCGTTCCAGCACACGACAGCGACCACAACGTAGTCAGTTTACCATCTGCACCGACGAGTGAGAAGTTAACCGAAGCACTCGTGCTAGTTCCGTTCGAAGCCGTCATCTCACAAGTGTAAAGACCGGGATTAGCAACCTCGATGGTATACTCAACCCACTCGTTCGATGCCGTCCATCCGATCACGTAACCACCGTTGCCAGCCACCACGTCGACTCCGGGCTTGGGATTTTCGGTACGGTACTTGGCATCGTCATGGATCTCAGTATCGTCATCATGGTAGGTCAGACCCTCCTCGCCGATGTCGAAGTTCTCTGCCTCCACTACGCCAGGAACCGTGGTGACACCCTTGTAGGCGCTGCGCTTTGCCGTCACGGTCAGGTTGTAGGTTGCAATGGGAGATTCCTTGCTATCGTTGTCAGTAGCAACGGCGGTAATCACACACACACCCTTGACGCTGGGTGAATAAGACATCTCGTAGGGTGCAGCCGTAACCGACTTGTTCTTCACACCATTAACGTAGAACGTAACGTCCTTGATGCCAACCTCACTCTCCACGTTAGCAGCAATCTGTGTCTTGGTTCCGACCATCGACACCGCGGGATCGCAAACAATACCCAATTTGATATCCTCGTTTACGTCAACACGCTTGAAGGTAATCTTATCCAGATTGGTCACGTACTGTTCTGCACCACCCACGATGTTGAAGCGCAGGACATTCTTGCCTTCCTGCAAGGGCAAAAGCAAGCGTCCATGAGCCGTCTTGAAGGTCGACCATGAACCCGTCTTGGCCAGGGGAGACTCGGCAGCCGTCAGCATCTTCAGGCCGTCCTCCGTATTGAGTTGCATGTTGAAGGTGACGGCATCCACCGGCGATGAGTAGGAAATGTCGTAGTTGTAGTAGCCCGCCTCCTTGACGTCGAGGGTATACTCCATCCACTCGCCCTTCTCGGTGTAGCCCACGCAGTAGCCCGTGCCGCCCGTTTCAACGTCGATGCCACCCGTGTCGCTTCGATACGACTTGCCTGTTCCCTGCTTCTGACTGTTGTTGTCGTGGAACGCGATGCCATCAGCACCCGAGTCGAAGTTCTCAAACTGCAGCGTACCAGGCAGCACCGTAGGTTTGCCTTTGTAGGGAGCCCGGGCGTCGCATACATTGATGCTCGAGTAGCGAGTCCAGGTGTAGCCGTCCGTACACGTTACCACGGCCCTCAGTTCCTTCTCGCCCGTTGCAGTGGGCGCGTACGCAAACACGTATTGCCCGTTCTGCCCCTCCGTGAGGGTGCCGATAAGCGTCGTGCCTTCGTACAGGTCAACCTTCTCGATCGTCTTGGTTGCCATCCTTGCGCGAACGGTCACGGCGCTGGCCGTTCCCTTTTCGATGTTCAGCGATTGAGGCTTAATGTATACGCTTGCCTCCTTCTTCATGCCCGGGAAGGGACTCTTCGCATTCTTTGCCTTGTCCGTCTTCATGTACTCTACGAGCCAGTCCATGGCTGGACGCGTCGTCTTGTTCGTGTTGATGATGCCCGAGGCCGTGACCCAGGTGCAACCGTAATGCCAGCCCCAGAGTGTGATGCCGGCGCAGTAATCTGCCTCCCACATCACGGGAATCTGCTCCTTGAAGCACTTCAACTGATTGGCGTCGTTCGCCTCGTCGATGTCATACTCTGTGCTGTACATGGGCATCTTCAGCGAGGTCTGCAGTTTGTTCATCACGTTCTTGAAGCTGTTCACGTTGAAGTTCGTCAGATCGTGGCTCTGGCAACCGTAGGCATCGATGGGAGCGCCCACGTCGCGCAACGTCTTGCAGATCTCGATGAACTGGTCTGTGTTCCACTGGAACGTATTGAAATCGTTGTATATCAGGATAGCGTTCGGCCAGCGCTCGTGGGCCAGTTCGAAGGCCTTAGCCAGCCAGTCCCAACCGGTGGCGCCACCACCGCCCAGCGCCTCCGCAAAGAGGTACGTATCTGCTTGGTGACCGCTGATACACTCGTTTGCCACGTCGATGATCTCCAGGTTGGGGTACTTCTTCTTGATGGCATCCATCCACTGTATAATCTCCTTGTAGCGCTGTTCGGGCGCCATGCTGCTGTTGAACCAGCCCGGGTGCTGGGCACCCCATATCAAGGCATGCCATTTAAAGGGGAAGTTATGCTGCTTCGCATAGTTGTAGGCATTGTCCATACCCCAGTTGAACGAACCGTTCGTACCCTCCACCGAGCCCCACTTCGACTCGTTCTCACACGTTATTTGATTCCAGTACTTGTAGTATTGGAACCCGTTGTAGTCAATCTGGTACCGGGTTGTGATGTTGCCCAGAAACTTATCCGGATTGGTCGACAATTGCGCCTTTGCCGACCCTGTCGAAAGCAAGGCTGCCAAGGCAATAGGTATTAGTTTTTTCATACGCATAAAATTTATTAGGTAAAATCTCCGCACAAAGATAAACAAATAATCCGCTCTAACGAAATGATTAGCCGTTTTTTACACTTTCTCACAACATTTTGCCAGCGAAACATCCACTTTGCCTACACAACATTGGCATTCAGAACAAAAAAGAGGGAGACGAATCTCCCTCATAGATGATTTTAATTCAACTTTCGCAAGCTTCAGTTGAATGGGAGTTAAAGCGAAGTTATAGGGGAGTTAAAGGGGAGTTCTTCTGCAGACAAGCTGCGAAGCATCGGCAAGCCGCTGAGCGATAGGGACGATACCAATTGAGGTGTGTATGCAGTCCGCAAACGTACTACTTCAGAAGACGAACTTCCGACCGCCACGGATGTAGACGCCCTTACGTAAAGTCCCTTGGAAAACTTGTCCATCCAGTCTATAGGCGGGTACCGCAGTCTCCTCTCCTACTCTACTGATGCCTGTTTCCTGCGGATCTTCCGCATCTTCGACAATCTTGAACTTTGCCCAGTTCTCGTCCGCCAGGTAAGCCTGCTTGCACCCCTTCTGCACGTGAAGCGTGCCATAGGTAGCAAAGGTATCATCGCGTATTACCTGAGGTTGCCGCGCCAGATTGGTAAGCTGCTTGAGACTTTGGCAACGGTTGAAGGCTGCGAAGCCGATGGCGTCACACCCCGAAGGTATGGTCAGTGACTGCAACTGTTTGCAGCCAGCAAAGGCACAGTCACCGATGGCCTTCACGCTGCTTGGAAGCGTATAGGCCCCTCCCTTGCCATTGGGAAAAGCCACTACACGAGTCTTCTGTTTGTCGTAAATAACGCCATCCTGACTGCAGAAATGCTCGTTGCTTCCGCTAACCTTGAAGGACGTCAACGCATAGCACCCCAAAAAGGCATTGTCACCAATCGATGTCACGCCGCTGGGGATGTTCAATTGGGTCAGAGCGCCACAATGGTCAAATGCATTTTCGCCAATGGAGGTCACATTGCCCTTGAATGATACCGTTGTCAGCGCCGAGCAGCCAGCAAAGGCATACTCACCGATGCTCACTACCCCATTTATGGTCACAGTCTTCAGTGCCTTGCTATCGGCAAAGGCATAGCCCTGAATATTGGTAAGACTCTTCGGAAGCGTCAGTTTGGTAATTTCCTGCAGACTGCCGAAAGCCCTTGCCGCCACATACTCCACACCTTCAGCCACGGTGATGTCGATCAAGTCGCGGCACCGGTAAAAGGCATTCTCGCCGATGCCAACAACACGATACGTGCGACCTCCATGCTCTACCTGGCCAGGAACGTCGACCCAGTTACTGTAGGAGTTGCTGCCACCACCGTGCGTCACTTCCACAGTGCGCTCCTCGGTCGACAGGATATTGTAATAGATGCCATCCACCCACAAGTCAAAAGCCAAGGCGCCCACGGGTACAAGCCAAGACAGGAGTAAAGACAGGAAGAGCCTCCTCGTCGTTTTCATTCTAAATTACAGATTTTCAGAAAACAAATTTCTTACCGCCACGAACATAGATTCCCTTACGAGGAGCCGCGATGCGCAGTCCCTGAATGCTATACAAAGCAGCATCCTCCTTCGCAACGGGATTCATAACCCCGGATTCGTAGCCAAGCAACTTGAAGGGGTTGATGGTAATAACCTCCGAGTTCTCTGACTCGCCTGTGGTGTAGACCACGGTCATGAAGATTGGGACATCCAGACCTGTCGTCAGTTTACCCTCCTCGTCCCAATCGGCCACTTCGAAGGGATCAACCTTGAGCAAGAACGACGTTGCGGCAGGATCGGTCACGGATACGCGAACAGCCTTGCCATAGGTTTTGCTGTCATAGTAGATATTGTACTTCACAACCTCGCTATGGCCCTCTGTCAGCGTCCACGAAAGCGGGATGTTGATAAACGTGCGGGTGGGAGCCTCCTCGCTCTCTGTTTCCTCGACGGTCTCATAGACATCGCCAATGCAGAACGAAGCAACAGGCAGCTTGCCTGCGTCGCTACTCTCTACTGTGACGAACGAAGCATTATGCAAGGCACCGTCCACCTCCGCACGCACACTCAGGGTGTGGGTGCCCGTACCCAGCGTGGTGGTAAACGAACAACCCTCTACGACGTGGCGCTGCATGTCGTAGGTCACCACATATCCCGTGGCTCCCTCTACAGCATCCCAGGTCAGCGTGACAGTAGACTGCCCCGATGCCTTCAGGTTGGCAGGAGCAAACTTTGCGTCCACATCGGCATAGGTGAAGCGAGTCGTGAGCGTACTGCGAATGCTACCATCATACTTATAGGCAATCTTGGTCTCCGAGTCGCGGTAGCCGTCAGCATAGGTATACTCGTAGTCCTCCAACTTGTAGTATCCATCCTCAGGAAAGTCACGGTCCAGTTCCTCCGTGCGCGTGGCTGCGATAGTTTGGTCGGCGTTGTATTCGATGGTTGTTCTCCAGTCATAGAAGTACTTGTCACGATCGTTGTAGACAGTCTTGCGAGCCACTCCATTTTCGTAGTCCGAATAGTCAAACGTGTCGGTTCCGGACGACTTCACGACAACCTTGCGTGCCACATTTCCGTCGTTACCATATTCATATGTTTCGGTCTGCAGGAGGGAGAACTCGCTACGTCCGTCCACCCACGCATACTGCTTGAGTTCTGTCAGTTGACCAGCCTCGTTGTAGTTGTACTCGCGTCGCGTCGTTCCAAACTCCATCCATACGAGCCGATTCTGCGCATCGTAGTAATAGTCGTAGGTATAGTCGTTGCTGTCCAGAGCACTGACAATCTTATGGTTCTGTGCCTGTGCATGACCGGGAAAGAACATGAGACTGGCGGTAAAAAGTGCGGTAAACACTGTAAATATCTTCTTCATTGTCGATTGATTGTTAACTAGTTTATAACCTTATAATCTTAAACCTTCATAA
>JAKSLN010000033.1 GCA_024401165.1 Bacteroidaceae bacterium | reverse complement strand
TTGATAATTAGCGTGTTGTAAATTGCGCCCGAGTCGTTGAAAATTACCGCTGCGGAAATTTCAAAATCCCGCTGCGGAAATTTTAAAATCGCGCTGCGGTAATTTCAAAAAGGCGCTGCGGTAATTTTTAGGAATACGAAAAAGATTTACAAAGAAAAGTTGGTCTGCCTGTAAAACGATTGGAAGGGGGGCAGATTGTGATAGAGCGCAAGGGCGTGAAATACGACCTGTCGGGCCGAAGGGTTCGCTGATTTTTGGCGAACCGTAATTGCGGGTGCACTAACAAGTTAGGAGATAGAGACAAAAGAAAAGGAGAGGGTCAAGTGACTCTCTCCTTTGCGGTACCCAGAGCCGGGGTCGAACCGGCACGGGTTGCCCCACTGGTGTTTGAGACCAGCGCGTCTACCGATTCCGCCATCTGGGCTTATTTGCGGGTGCAAAGTTAAGAAGAAAAATTAAAAGTCAAAAATTAAAGATTAAAAATTTTCTCTTTTGACTGAAAAAAAGTTGTTTTTGTGGCCTTGACATACGAATAGACGCAGATTTGATGCGTCAAACCTGCGTCTATTCTGGGGTTATAGATGTTGTGCGTTTATTCTGCTGGCTCAGCCTCGACGGGCTCTGCCTCGGCTTCTTTCTTCTTTGCGAGATACTCGGGCAACGAGAGGCCTGCCTGGTCGAAGAGCTCGCCCAATGGAGGTACGCTCTTCATGAGACCGGAGAGGAAGTTGGCGGTGCTGGTCTGACCACCGTTGCCGCCGCCGTTGTCCCAGACGGTAACCTTGTCGATGTTGATGCCCTTGATAGCCTCGACCTGTGTCTTGACGAGATCGGGCAGCTTCTCGAGCAGCAGGAGGGTGTATGCCTTGGTGGCGTCGCCTCCGGCAGCCTTGATCATCTTGTCGTAACCGTCGGCCTGCTTGGTGAGGATCTCGAAGAGACCCTTTGCCTCTGCCTCCATCTTGGCGAAGATGGCATCAGCCTCACCCTTGGCGTTGACGCGCTTCTGCTCTGCCTCCGCCTCTGCTGCGATGACGAGGCGGCGCTTCTCGATCTCCTGGGCAACGATGACGTTGGCCTGCTGGCTGGCGCGCTCGCGGTCGGCACGTGCCAACTCGGCTTTCTGCTCGGCAGCGTATGCCTCCTCGAGTGCCTGTGCGTTGGCTACCTTCTCGGCTGCCGTTGCCTTGCGCTGTGCCTCTGCCTCTGCCTCGCGGCGTGTTGCGTCGGAGTTGGCGATGGCTACCTTGGCCTCGTTCTCACCCTTGACGGCGGCAGCGTTGGCCTCGGCGGTACGGATACGGGTCTCGCGAACGGCATCGGCCTTACCGATCTCACCGAGCTTCTCTTGTTCGGCTACGCGAACCTTGGCTTCGTTGATGGCCTTGGCAGCAGCCTCCTGTCCGAGTGCCTCGATGTAGCCGCTCTCGTCCTTGATGTCGGTCACATTGACGTTGATGAGCTTGAGACCGATCTTCTTGAGTTCGACCTCTACGTTGGCCGTGATGGCCTCAAGGAACTTGTCGCGGTCGCTGTTGAGTTCCTCGATGGACATGGTGGCGATGACGAGACGGAGCTGTCCGAAGAGGATGTCTCGTGCCATCTCCTGGATTTGCTGTGCGTTCTGTCCGAGGAGTCGTTCTGCGGCTGCTGCCATGTACTCGGGGTCGGTGCTGATGCCGACGGTGAAGCGGCAGGGCACGTCGACGCGGATGTTCTGGCGCGAGAGTGCGTTGGTGAGGTTGGCATCGATGCCGATGGGTGTAAGTGACATGTAGGCGTAGTCCTGGATGACGGGCCATACGAAGGCACCTCCACCGTGGACGCAGTTGGCAGACTTCTTGCTGCCGCTGCCGCTACCATAGATAACGAGAATCTTGTCGGCGGGGCACTTGCGGTAGCGGTTGGCCAGGAAGGCGATGATGGCTACAACGAGCACGGCGCATACGACGATAAGGGTCATGGGATCTTGAAATTGCATCATTGTTTTAGTTATTTAGTTGTTTAGTCGTTTAGGGGACTGGTTGTTTAGTCGTTTAGGGGGGCGACGATAAGGACGCTGCGGTCGATGACGTCGATGACACGTACCTTGGCACCGGAGGGAATCATGGCGCTGCTGTCGGTGCGGGCGTCGAGTTCCTGGATGGAGCCGTTGAAGCTGACCTGCACCTTACCCATGCCTTGTCCGGCGGCGGGGATGCGGAGGTAGACGTCGACGGTCTTGCCCACGGCGTCGTTGATGTCGAAGGCGCCGTTGTGCTGCAGCTTCATCATCTGCCGGAAGAGGAAGAGGAAGATGGCCACGAAGAGGCATCCGACTGCCACGGCGATGAGGGCGAGGACGATGCGGTTGTCGATGGTGTTCCAGAGGCTAACGCCGGTCCATCCCACTCCGAGCAGGAAGTAGACGATGTTGCGGATGGAGAGCAGGTGCATGGCGCCGGCATCGTCCATGGCATCGGGCGAGGGATCGACGTCGACGCTGGCGTCGGTGTCCATGTCGCCGATTCCGACGAATGACATCACGGTCTGGATGACGAAGATGACGGAGGCGAAGATGGCGACTCCCCAATAGATTCTCAACGCTGGGTCGAGTGAATTGTACCAATCATACATGTTACGTGCAACGATTTTAGTTAGACATTTGGCGGAGGGCAAGGGGCGAACCGCCTGCAATCGCGATTTGATACAAAGGTACGAAAGATTTTGTGTTTGGCACGTGTTTTTAACAGTTTTTTATTGTGTGAAGGTGCCAATTATAAAGTCCAAGTAGCAAAATCAAACGAAAACGACGTAGCCAAGGCTGCTGTTAGAGAGCGAAAAAGATGTGAAAAAGAAAAAAAACATATTATAATAAGGTGTATTATCATTTTTTTATCTACCTTTGCAGCCGCAAAACGTAAACAAGAGCAGCCGGAGAGGCACGAGAGCCTTTCGGACTGCACCCAAAATAGGAATAAGCAATGAAAGAAAATCTGGTGATTGTGGAGAGCCCCGCTAAGGCTAAGACAATTGAAAAGTTTTTGGGTAACGACTTCCGTGTGATGTCGAGCAACGGACACATCCGCGACCTGAAGAAGAAGAGTTTCAGCATCGACGAGAAGACCTTCGAACCTCAGTACGAGATTCCCGCCGACAAGGCCAAGCTGGTGGCCGAGCTGCAGAAGAAAGCAGCCGAGTCGACCTGCGTATGGCTGGCATCCGATGAGGACCGCGAGGGAGAAGCCATCAGCTGGCACCTGAGCGAGGTGCTGGGCCTGAACCCCGAGACGACGAAGCGTATTGTCTTCCACGAAATTACGAAGAATGCCATTCTGGAGGCCATCCAGCACCCCCGTACCATCGACCTGAACCTGGTGAACGCACAGCAGGCCCGCCGTGTGCTGGACCGCATCGTAGGCTTCAAGCTCTCGCCCCTGTTGTGGCGCAAGGTGAAGCCCGCGCTGAGTGCCGGCCGTGTGCAGAGTGTGGCCGTGAAGCTGATTGTGGAGAAGGAGCGCGAGGTGAACAACTTCAAGAGCGAGACCTACTACCGCATCAGCACGGTGTTTGTCGTTCCCGGAACGAAGGACGAGGTGAAGGCCGAGCTGAACGTACACTTCGGCACGAAGAAGGAGGCAGAGGACTTCCTGAACCTCTGCAAGACATCGAACTTCACCATCACCGACATCAGCACCAAGCCCCAGCGCCGCGTGCCTGCCGCCCCCTTCACCACCAGTACCCTGCAGCAGGAGGCAGCCAAGAAGCTTGGCTTCACCGTAGCGCAGACCATGAGCGTAGCGCAGCGCTTGTACGAAAGCGGACGCATCACCTACATGCGTACCGACAGCGTGAACCTGTCGTCGCTCTGCCTCGGTGCCAGCCGCAAGGTGATCAGCGAGACGATGGGTGAGGAGTATCTGAACATCCACAACTACCATACCTCGGCCAAGGGTGCGCAGGAGGCTCACGAGGCCATCCGCCCCACCTACATGGAGAACCAGGAGATAGAGGCGACTCCCCAGGAGCGCAGACTCTACGACCTCATCTGGAAGCGTACGATTGCAAGCCAGATGGCGGACGCCGAGATAGAGAAGACAACCGTAACGATCGGCGTGGAGGGCAGCGACAAGACCTTCGAGGCAAACGGCGAGGTTGTGAAGTTCGACGGTTTCCTGCGCGTCTACCGCGAGTCGGACGACGAGGAGGATAACGAGAAGGAGACGGGCATCCTGCCTCCCATGACGGTGGGCATGCAGCTCTGCTCCAAGGAGGTGGTGGCCATGCAGCGCTTCACGCAGCGTCCCTCGCGCCTGAACGAGGCCGGCCTGGTTCACATCCTGGAGCAGAAGGGCATCGGCCGTCCCTCAACCTACGCGAGCACTATCACCACGGTTCAGCAGCGCGAGTACGTGCGCAAGGGCGACGTGCCCGGCGAGCAGCGCGAATATGAGGTGATGACCCTGACGGACGGCAAGATCGTCTGCACCACCCAGAAGATTCTGCTGGGTGCGGAGCGCGGCAAGCTGCTGCCTACGGACACGGGCATCGTGGTTAATGACTTCCTGCAGGAGTATTTCCCCGAGATCATGGACTACGACTTCACCTCGGACGTGGAGCAGGACTTCGACGACGTGGCAGAAGGCAAGCAGACCTGGGATGCCGTCATCAAGAAGTTCTACAAAGAGTTCATGCCCCTGGTGGAGAAGACCAGCAACTCGAAGAGCGAGCATAAGGTGGGCGAACGCATCCTGGGCAACGATCCCAAGACGGGCAAGCTCGTGAGCGTGAAGATAGGCCGCTTCGGTCCCGTGGTACAGATCGGCGCTGCCGATGACGTGGAGAAGCCCCGCTTTGCGCAGCTCAAGAAGAACCAGAGCTTGGAGACGATGACGCTGGAGGAGGCTCTCGAACTGTTCAAACTGCCTCGCGACCTGGGCCAGTTCGAGGGTGCTGCCGTTACCATCGGTGCCGGCAAGTACGGTCCTTACGTGCAGCATCAGGGCAAGTACGTCTCCATGCCCAAGGATGTTGATCCGCTGACCATCAACCTTGAGGAGGCTGTCGGCCTGATTCAGCAGAAGCGCAAGGAGGATGCCGAGAAGCATCTGCGTGTCTTCGACGAGGATCCCGAGATGGAGATCATGCGCGGCCGCTTTGGCGCGTACATCTTTTACAAGGGTAGCAACTACCACCTGAACAAGGCTCAGCAGACGGACTATGCCTCGCTGACCTACGAGCAGTGCCTGGCCATCATCGAGGCTCAAGAGAACAAACCTTCCACACGTGCCCGCTACGCAAAACGATCATGAAACGCATTGTCCTCATAGGCTACATGGGAGCCGGCAAGACAACGGTCGGCCGTCAGCTTGCCCTTGACCTGGGTCTGAACTTCTACGACCTGGACTGGTACATCGAGATGCGCTACCACACGACGGTGGCTCAGATCTTCGCCGAAAAGGGCGAGGAGGGTTTCCGCGAGATAGAGCGCAACATGCTGCACGAGGTAGCGGAGTTTGAAGATGTGGTGCTGAGCTGCGGCGGCGGAACGCCCTGCTTCTTCGACAACATGGAATATCTGAACACGCTGGCCGAAACGGTCTACCTGAAGTGCGCGCCCGAGGTGCTGGCCATGCACCTGAAGATGGGCAAGGTGGAACGGCCCCTCATCAAGGGCAAGTCGGACGAAGAACTGCTGGCCTACATCAAGGAGTCGCTGGCCAAGCGCGAACCCTACTACAGCAAGGCGAAGCACGTGCTGGACGTTAGCCTCCTGGATAACTACGAAAAGATAAAGACAACGATAAAACTGCTGAAGGACACGCTGGGAATAGAGGAAGGCAAAGCCCCCCTCTGCTCGTGACATTGTTTAATCGTGAATAATCCACGCTAAAAAAAGAACCTTAGAATGGGAATGAAAAAGTGGCGAATTGAAGATTCGGAAGAACTCTACAACATCAAGGGTTGGGGAGTTAACTACTTTGGTATAAATGAAAAGGGGCACGTGTACGTCTGTCCCAAGAAGAGTTCTGTGCAGGTTGACCTGAAAGAAATTGTGGACCACCTGGAGAGCCGCCACATTGCTGCTCCCGTCTTGCTGCGCTTCCCGGACATTCTGGACAACCGCATCGAAAAGACGAATGATTGTTTCCGCAAGGCGGCCAAGGAGTATGACTACCAGGCAGAGCACTTTATCATCTTCCCCATTAAGGTGAACCAGATGCGCCCCGTCGTAGAGGAGATCATCAGCCACGGCAAGCGCTATAACCTGGGACTGGAGGCTGGATCAAAGCCCGAGCTACACGCTGTGCTGGCCACGAACATGGACAGCGACAGCCTGATCATCTGCAACGGTCACAAGGACCAGAACTTCATCGAACTGGCGCTCTTGGCCCAGAAGATGGGAAAGCGCGTCTTCCTCGTCATTGAGAAGATGCCCGAACTGAAGATCATTGCCGACACGGCTGCCAAGCTGGGCGTTCGCCCCAACCTGGGCATTCGCATTAAACTGGCTTCGAACGGATCGGGAAAGTGGAGCGAGAGCGGAGGCGATGCCAGCAAGTTCGGTCTGAACAGCTCGGAGCTGCTGACCGCCCTCCAGATGCTGGAGGAGATGGGCATGGCCGACTGCCTGAAGCTGATCCATTTCCACATCGGCAGCCAGATCACCAAGATTCGCCGCATCAGCACCGCCCTGCGCGAAGCCGCCCAGTTCTATGTGCAGCTGCACCAGATGGGCTTCAACATCGAGTTTGTAGACTGCGGTGGCGGCCTGGGCGTCGACTACGACGGAACGCGAAGCAGCAACAGCGAGAGCTCGGTCAACTATTCCATCCAGGAGTACGTGAACGACTGTGTCTATACGCTTGTCGAGGCAGCCAATAACAATAACATCCCCCACCCCAACATCATCACCGAGGGAGGCCGCTCGCTGGCAGCCCACCACTCCGTGCTTATCCTCGACGTCCTGGAGAGCGTGTCGGCCCCCCAGATGCCCGAGGACTTCCAGCCTGGCCCTGAGGACCACAAGCTGGTACACGACTTGACGGAGATTTGGGACAAGCTCTCCAGCCGCTCGATGCTGGAGGACTGGCACGACGCAGAGGACATCCGCGAGGAGGCGCTCGACCTGTTCCGCCACGGCATCATCGACCTCAAGACCCGTGCGCAGATAGAGTCTCTCTACTGGGCTATCAGTCACGAGGTGGCCGAACTGGCCCACCATCAGAAGCATGTGCCCGACGAGCTACGCAAGCTGGACAAGCAGATGGCCGACAAGTACTTCTGCAACTTCTCGCTCTTCCAGTCCATGCCCGACTCGTGGGGCATCGACCAGCTCTTCCCCATCATGCCCATCGAGCGCCTGGCAGAGGAACCCACGCGAAGCGCCCAGCTGCAGGACATCACCTGCGACTCTGACGGAAAGATTACGGCCTACGTAAATGGCGGTCAGCAGACGAGCTACATCCCCTTGCACGCCATACGTGCGGGCGAACATTATTATATTGGTGTCTTCCTCGTGGGTGCCTATCAGGAGATATTGGGCAACATGCACAACCTCTTTGGCGACACCAACGCTGTCCACATCTCAGTGGATGGCGATGGCTACAGCATCGACCAAGTGATTGACGGCGAGACGGTTGCCGACGTGTTGGAGTACGTGCAGTATGACCCCAAGAAGCTGGTTCGCCGCCTCGAGATATGGGTGAGCCGTGCCATCAAGGACGGAAAGATTACCGAGTCGGAGGGTAAGGAGTTCATCTCCAACTACCGTGCCGGCCTGTACGGATATACATATTTGGAATAATGGAAAGACTTGTTGTTATCAAGGTTGGCGGAGCCGTAGTAGAGGCCGCCGATTCGCTCAATAGTTTGCTTACTCAGTTTGCCCAGATCGAGGGCAACAAAGTGCTGGTGCATGGCGGCGGACGCAGTGCCACGAAGATGGCGGCACAGCTTGGCATCGAGACGCAGATGGTCAACGGCCGTCGCGTGACGAACGATGAGATGCTGGGCGTAGTCACCATGGTCTATGGCGGCCTGGTTAACAAGCAGTTGGTTGCCCAGTTGCAGGCCAAGGGCGTCAATGCCATCGGTCTGACGGGTGCCGACATGGACGTGGTGCGCAGTCACAAGCGCCCCCTCAAGAAGGTGACCTTAGCCGCAGGCGAAAAGCACCCCGAGACGGGCGAAGTGCTCAACCAACCCACCGACGTAATGGTGGACTATGGATGGGTGGGCGACGTGGACCGTGTCGATGGCGACCGTCTGGCCGGCCTGGTTGGCATGGGCCTGGTGCCTGTCATGGCGCCCCTGACCAACGATGGTGAGGGTCATCTGCTTAACACTAACGCAGACACCATTGCCAGCGTCACGGCGCGTGGCCTGGCTTCGCACTACGATGTCACGCTGACCTATTGCTTCGAGAAGCCGGGCGTCCTGAGCGATCCCGACGACGACGCTTCCGTCATCCATCACATCACGGAGTCCTCTTACGCCCAGCTCAAGGCCGACGGCATCGTGTCGGGAGGCATGCTGCCCAAGCTCGACAATGCCTTTGAGGCGCTCCATGCGGGTGTCGGCCGTGTCATCATCACCTCTTCCGAAGACATTGAGGGCAAGAACGGAACGACCATTACAATCGACTAAAGAGCTTCTTCTGACTTACACAGAACGAATTGCGACACAGAGAACAACAGTCAACGACATAGAAACAGGTAGGACAATGGAAATTCAGATTGGCGATACAGTACGCTTCCTCCACGAGGTAGGAGGAGGAAAGGTGACCGGATTCGAGAAGGGCGGCATCGTCTTGGTTGAAGACCAGGACGGTTTCGAAATTCCCATGCTGCAGAAGGATGTCGTGGTCATACCTCCTTCCAACAAGAAGCAGGCGGCTCCTGCACCCGCACCTGCTGCGCCCAAACAACCCGTTGCTCCTCAGAAGATTGCAGACGTACTGAAGAAGGCACCTGCCCCTGCCAATCCCGTAAACGAGGATGGCGAAACGCTGGAAGAGCGCGTCATCCGACTGGAGCGACAGGTCAAGAAGTTGACGCTGCGCATCGAGCAGCTGGAGGCAGCCAAGGCTTTGCGTGACATTTCGCAGAGCAACTTCACGGTGAAGCAGTCCAAGCCCAACGACAGGAAGGAGGACGTCATCGAGGTTGACCTCCACATCAACGAACTGCTGGACACGACCGCGGGCATGTCGGTTGCCGAAATAAAGGCCTATCAGCAGAAGGTCTTCCACCAGACGATGGAGGAACACAAAAAAGACAAGGGACGTCGTATCGTGTTCATTCACGGCAATGGCGACGGCGTGCTCCGTAAGGCCATCCTCGACGAACTGAAGCGCTGCTACAAGACCTGCACCTGGCAGGACGCCTCGTTCCAGCAGTATGGTTTTGGTGCCACGATGGTTACCATAAGATAGTACACAGTTCATAGTTTATCTAGTCTATAGTTCACAATTGCTGACGCGCTGCTTACTTGTAGTCCTGACATTTCTGGGGATATCGGCCATAGGTTGCCGCGCCGAGATAAACCCTCGCGAACTGGCCGACCGTCTTATCCGGTCGGAGATGAAGCGCTATCCGGAATCGTGGGCGCTGGGCGAGGAGAAGCGTCCGAAGTGGACTTACACGCAGGGACTGGAACTGAAGGCCATGATGGCGTGGCGCGAGATCTTGGGCCAGGAGGAGACCTTACTTTCTTACGCAGATGCCTATGCTGACCAGCTGGTCAGGGGCGGCGCTCCATCGGGAGTGGCATCTGACGATTCTGCCGCAATTAGCATCCTTACTTACAAACAGTCGGACTACAAACTGGACGACCTGAACGCCGGCAAGCTGCTGTTCCTGCTCTACGATGCAACGGGCAAGCAGAAGTACCGCAGCGCCCTGGACACGCTGCGCCGTCAGCTGACGTCGCATCCTCGTGTCAGCGAGGGCGGATTCTGGCACAAGCGAATCTATCCCCACCAGATGTGGCTCGACGGCCTGTACATGGAGGCACCTTTCTATGCCGAATATGCCGTTCGGTATGAAGAAGGGGCCCAGCGTCAGTCCTCCCTCGACGATGTGGTTCGCCAGTTTGAGGTGTGCTTCAAGCATACGTGGTGCGACACGTGCCACCTCCTTCATCATGCCTGGGACGAGAGCCGCAGCATGAATTGGGCGAACGCGGAAACGGGACGTTCTGCCCATGCCTGGGGAAGGGCCGAGGGGTGGTACTTGATGGCACTGGTGGATGTTATTGAGATTCTGCAAGGTGCGGCCTACCAGGAGAATGAGGGGATGAACAAGTTAAAGGGGCAGCTGGCGCAGCTGTGTGCCACATTGCTGAGTCTGCAGCGTCCGAGCGGCTGCTGGCTGCAGGTGCTGGACTGTCCGGATCGGGAAGGAAATTATGAAGAGATGTCGGCCACGGCCATGATTGCCTATGCCTTCATGAAGGGCTACCGCCTGGGCATCCTCGGCCGTCCTTACCTTTTGGCGGGCAAGCGCGCCATCGAAGGCATGCACATAGAAATGGACACCAATGGCGACGTCACTCTGCACGATGTGTGCCGGGTGGCAGGACTGAGCAAGGATAGGGACGGCAGCTACGAATACTACATCGGCGAGCGAATCGTTGACAACGACCCGAAGGGCGTCGGTCCCTTGCTGATGGCCTTGCAGGAATACCCAACCGCCGAATATACGGTCTTGCCAGGCAATGCGCACGATCTTCTGCATGCCATCCGCCAGGCTAACGTGCAGTCACGCGAAGTGGTTGCAGGCCAGGCAAGCACCATCGTCAGGATTCCCAACGGGCTCTATGACCTTGGCAAGCAAGTACTGACGCGCCTTGACGGCCGTTCCGTCCGCCTTGTGGGCGAGAGCATGGAGGGCACCGTCATCCGCAATAAACCGGACATCGAAAATGAGGGCATCAGCACGACGGCAACCCTCCTGAACACGGGACTGGGTAATGTCCTCCAGAACCTTACGCTCGAGAATGCCCTCGACTACTACAACTCTGGCTTTGCCGGACGTGCCGTGGCGCTGCAGGACAAGGGGGACAGTACGGTTTGTCAGAACGTGCGCCTGCTCTCCCATCAGGACACCTATTTCAGCAACAATGCCCAGAGCACACATTGGTTCCGCGACTGTGAGATACATGGAACGGTCGATTTCATCTGCGGCGATGGCGACATCTATTTTGACCGCTGCCTGTTGGTTGCCAAGTACCGAAAGGCGGATGGCAGCGGCAACTGCACGCTCACAGCTCCAAAGACGCGAGAGGGAGGACGCGGCTTCGTCTTCCGAAACTGCACCATCCGGACAGATGGCTCGCGCTTCAACCTGGGACGTGCCTGGGACAACAGTCCGCGTTGTGTCTACATCAACACCACGCTTGAACAGCCCGACAAACTCCAGCCAGAACGATTCTCGAAGAAAGGCATGAAGGTGTGCAAGGCCGAGTTTCTCGAGTACAACACGATGGATAAGGAGGGGCGCACCATTTCGCCCTCGTCGCACATCCTCACCATCACGCAGGGCGAGGAGAGCGATACGCGCGAACGCATCCTCAAAGAAGTTTCTGCAGACGACCTGAAATAGCAGGAGAAAGGTTCGGATGTTGCGAAGTCATTCCAAACGAATGCAAGGAATGCTTACCCTCACTAAATTTCCACTGAGCCTTTTTCTACAGACCCATCCCTACGCTTGTAAACGCAAGACAAAAAAGAGAGAACCCGTTTGGATTCTCTCTTTGCGCTTCAGGATGGGCTTGAACCAACGACCCCATGATTAACAGTCATGTGCTCTAACCAACTGAGCTACTGAAGCAGTTTTTTTGCGATTTTTTGAGTTTTTCTCTCAATTGCGGTGCAAAAGTAGTGGTTTTTTCGGAAATATGCAATATCTTTGCAGAAAATTTTTCAAAAAAGATGAAAATAATTGGAATTGGCAACGCTTTGGTTGACGTTTTGGCGTTCCTGAATGACGATTCGCTATTGCAGAAACTCCAATTGCCCAGGGGCGGCATGCAGCTCATTGACGACGAGCGTCAGGTGCAGATTTCGGCTGTCCTGGATGCCCTGAATCCGCAGATGTCGACGGGCGGTTCGGCAGGCAACACCATTCTGGCGCTGGCCATGCTTGACGCCGAGGTAGGCTTTGTTGGTCGTCTGGGTGACGATGAGATGGGACGTTATTTTGCGTCAAAATGCAAGGAGCGCGGCATCGAGGCCCGCCTCACGGTGGGTCCCGGCATGACGGGCGTTGCCAACACCTTCATCTCGGCAGACCACGAGCGCACGTTTGCCACCTATCTGGGAGAGGCCGCCTTATCCGACGTTTCGGACATCACGCCTGCCAGCTTCGCGGGATACGACTTGCTTCACATCGAGGGTTATCTGGTACAGAACCACGCGTTCATCGAGCATGCCGTACGGGTGGCCAAGGCGTGCGGACTGAAGATCAGCCTCGACCTGGCCAGCTACAATGTCGTACAGGCCGACCTGGCCTTCTTCCGCCATCTGGTCGGCGAATACGTGGACATCGTCTTTGCCAACGAGGAGGAGAGCGCAGCTTTCACCAGCGGGAAAAGCCCAGAGGATGCCTTGCTGGAGATTGCCTCGATGTGCGAGATTGCGGTCGTCAAGTTGGGCAAGCATGGCAGCAGCGCCATGGCTGGTGGTGAGAAGTACCTCGCCTCTGCCTGCCCCGTAGAACACGTTCTTGACACCACGGCAGCTGGCGACTTTTTTGCCGGCGGCTTCTTGTACGGCTATGCCCAGGGCTTCTCGCTGGACCGCTGCCTCGAAGCCGGATCGTTGCTGAGCAGCAAGGTTATCCAGGTCATCGGCACCCAGGTGAGCGATGAAACCTGGCAAGAGATAAAGAAGATTTTAAAGCAATAAAAAAATATAATGAGAAAGATGAGAAGAACGCTTCTTCTGCTATTGTGCGCGCTGTCGCTCTCTGCTTTTGCCCAAAAGTCGGAGAATCACAACAGTTCGATAGCACGCAACCTGAGTACCTTCAACGAGATCTACCGTCATCTGGACATGTTCTACGTCGATTCGCTCAACGCCGACACCGTGATGGAATGGGGCATCCACTCCATGCTGAACCGGGTCGATCCCTATACGACTTACTATCCTCAGGATGACGACGAGCTGATGGTCATGGCACAGGGCAAGTACGCCGGCATCGGCAGTATCATTCGTTTTCACAAGAAGCACGACCGTGTTGTCATTAGCGAGCCCTACAAGGGCAGTCCCAGCGAAAAGGCCGGGCTGAAGGCGGGCGACATCCTCATGAGCATCGACGACAAGGATGTGAAGGGAATGAACAACACAGCGGTTAGCAACATGTTGCGTGGCGAAGCCGGCACGACCTTCAAACTGAAGGTGCAGCGTCCTGGCGAGGACAAGCCCCGCTCGATGACGATAACGCGCGAGACCATCACCATCCCCCATGTCCCCTACTACGGCATCGTGAGTCCGGGAGTGGGCTACCTGTACCTGACCGGATTTGCCGAGAATGATGCCTTGCAGGTGCGTGCCGCGGTGATGGAACTGAAGGAACAGGGCGCCAAGAAGCTGGTGCTTGACCTGCGCGAGAATCCCGGCGGTGCGCTGGACGAGTCGGTCGACATTGCCAACCTGTTCCTGCCCAAGGGAACGAAGGTCGTATACACCAAAGGCAAGACAAGCGCCTCGAATCGAGAGTATTTCACTCGCCTCGAACCCGTCGACACGGTGATGCCGTTGGCTGTCCTCGTAAGTGGCGGAAGTGCCTCGGCATCAGAGATTTTGAGCGGTTCCCTGCAGGATATGGACCGTGCCGTCATCGTGGGAACGCGCACGTACGGCAAGGGACTTGTCCAGTCCATCCGCGACCTTGACTACGGCGGCAACCTGAAGATAACTACGGCGCGCTACTACATACCGAGCGGACGCTGCATCCAGGCGTATGACTATCGCCACCTCAATCCCGACGGCAGCGCGAAGACGCTTCCCGACAGTTTGACAACCCTTTTCCACACGCGAGGTGGACGTGAGGTGCGCGACGGAGGCGGCATCAAGCCAGATGTCGAGGTCCTGGCCGACACGCTGCCTACCATCGTCATCGACCTGGCCAACCACGATGCCCTCTTTGACTTCTGCACGCACTACGCCCAGACCCACGCAAGCATTGCCCCCGCTGGCGAGTTCCATTTGACTGACGCTGAGTACGAGGAGCTTATCGAGTACGTCAAGGAGGCCGACTTCACCTACAACAAGCGAACCGAGGAGGTGCTTGATTTGTTGCGCGACGTGGCCAAGCGAGAGGGCTACATCGACGATTGTGCCGCCGAGTTTGAAGCCCTGAAGGCAAAGCTGAAGGGTGACCTGCGCGCTGACATGCTGAAGTTCAGGAAGGAGATAGAACCCTATGTCTGTGACGACATCGTACGCCGCTACTACTACGAGAGGGGTGGTGTTCGTCAGGCTCTTCAAGGCGACAAGACCTTTGAGCGCGCTCTGGAGGTCCTTGCCAACGAAGACGAGTACCGGAAGCTGCTTGGCAAGTAGCCTGCGCGCAGTTTCCTAGAACAAAAAAATAAATATGATCCCTTACTTATGCGACACAATAGAAAAAAACTGAATCAAGGCATCATGTACGGAGTCATGGGCATGGCTGTCGTGGTGCTGCTGGTTGTCCTGCTCTTCTGGTATCTGATGGTGGATGCTTCCACACCCTTGCCAACGCCTCAGGAGTAAACGTCTTGTCAAGTCGAGGCAACATGTACGGAAAGCGTGCAAAGCCTGGCTTGCAAGTCATGGTGAAAACGTCTGCAAGGTACTGAAAAAAATGATGGTTAAGGAGTTACGTAAGTTTTTTGTGTGGTTGCCCATTCTGTGGCTGGCAGGCATGTTGCTGTCCTGCGAAGGCATGGATGAGGTCCGCTCCTTGCAGGTCGGAGACCGCGTCCCCATCGTTCATTTGGTGGGTTCGGACGGACGGATGTTCGATACCACCTCGCCCCTTACCCGTCCGGGCGTCATCGTCTTCTTCCACACTTCGTGTCCGGATTGCCAGCAGGAACTTCCTGTCTTGCAGAAAGTATACGAGGCGTATAAGTCGGAGGTTGCCTTCCTGGCCGTCGGTCGCAAGCAGGGGGAGACGGAGATAACTGCGTATTGGCAGTCGCAGGGATTCAGCATGCCGTACTATCCGGATACGGATGCCAGCATTTATGGGCAGTTTGCCAGCTCGGGCGTTCCCCGTGTCTATATTATTGACCGGCGGGGAATTATCGTGAGGACGTTCGACGATGCCGCTTTGCCCGTCTACAATACTCTTTCAGTTGCTCTGGATGAGGTCCTTTCTCAAGTTGGAGGAAAGGCAGGGTGAATGCTGTCGCGCAGCACTGTTTTAGCGTTCTGAAGCGTCAAATAAAGGCTTCCCGTAACGCCTCTTTTAAGTTCATGCTACGCCTCTAAAAAACTCTCGCAGCGCCTCTTCAAAATTACCGCTGCGGAATTTTAAAAATACCGCTGCGGAAAGTAACCGGCTGACCTAGGCCGGTCGGTTAAATCCCGCTGCGGAAAAAAATAATCCGTGCAGCGTGGGAAAAATAATACCGCAGCGCAATTTATAAATTCCCGTATTGCCTCTCCTTTTTACCCCAAACTGAACCAGTCTGCGCGCCGCTTTTCTTCTTTTTTAGGGTCCTACGGTTGATTTATCTTAAGTTTATTGCTAAAATAACTAAAAAAATAGGATGTTGATACATTATATAAAAGAAAACTCGTATCTTTGCAGCCGATTTAGAATAAACGAAAAGAAAAAGCATGAACAAAATCAGTTACGCTCTTGGTTTGGGCATTGGCCAGCAACTGAAGAGCATGAACATCGAGAACTTTAGTGTCGAGGATTTTACCCGCAGCATCCTGGACGTCATGAACGGCGAGGAACCTGCCATGTCGGCACGTGAGGCTCAGCAGATGTTGAACGAATATTTTGAGAATAAGGCAAAGGAGGACGCACAGCAGGCAATCGCCGAGGGTGCTGCTTTCCTGAAAGAGAATGGCGAGCGCGAAGGTGTAGTCACCACCAAGAGCGGTCTGCAATATGAGGTTTTGACAGCCGGTTCGGGCAAGAGCCCCAAGGCAACCGACCAGGTTCGTTGCCACTACGAGGGTCGCCTGATCGATGGCAGCGTGTTCGATAGCAGCTATCAGCGCGGCGAGCCTGCCGACTTCGGTCTGAATCAGGTTATCCCCGGCTGGACTGAGGGCGTGCAGCTGATGCAGGAGGGTGCCAAGTACCGCTTCTACATCCCCTACGTTCTGGGTTATGGCGAGCGCGGTGCCGGCAGCAGCATTCCTCCCTACAGCACGTTGATCTTTGATGTTGAATTGATCAAGGTTCTGTAATTATCAAGCGTAAAAAAGTAACAAATAAAAAATAAGTAAACAAAATGAAAAAGATTACAATGACTTTGGCTGCAGCTGCAGCTTTGGTTCTGGGCTCTTGTGGCAGCGTATCTGCTCCCAAGGCTGAGTTGGAGAATGATCTGGATACCCTGTGCTACGCATACGGTCTGGGCCAGTCAAACGGTTTGAGCGAGTACGCTTTCACCGAGAGAGGTCTCGGTCTGGATTCTGCTTACGAGGCAGAGTTCATCAAGGGTATCATGGAGGGTGCTAACATTGGTGGTTCAGAGAGCAAGAAGGCTTACTACTCTGGTATCGCCATTGGTCAGCAGCTGGTTAACCAGGTTACCAAGGGTCTGAAGTATGAGATCTTCGGTCCCAACGACTCTATCAACGAGGTTAACCTGAACGCATTCATGGCTGGTTTCATCAGCGGTGCCAAGAAGGACTCTGCTAGCTACAAGTTCAAGATGGAAGAGGTAGAGGGTATCATCCGTGCCAAGATGACCGAGGTTAAGGCTAAGGCTATGGAGGCTCAGTACGGTGAGTACAAGAAGCAGAACGAGGAGTACATGAAGAAGGTAGCCAAGGACGCTGACGTTAAGCCTCTGGCAGACGGCGTTTACTACAAGGTTCTTCAGGAGGGTACCGGTGCCGTTCCTACTCTCAGCGACCGTGTAAAGGTTAACTACGAGGGTAAGACCATCGACAACAACATCTTCGACAGCACCTATCGTGACGGTCGTGAGCCCATCGAACTCGGTGTAACTCAGGTTATCAAGGGTTGGACCACCGCTCTGACTTCAATGCCCGTTGGTAGCAAGTGGGAGCTCTACATCCCCTCTGATGCTGGTTACGGTGCACAGGAGTCTGGTCCTATCAAGCCTTTCTCTACTCTGGTCTTCACCGTTGAGTTGCTCGAGATTCTGAAGTAATTAAACTTCGATTGTAAATAGGGATTAAGGGAGTTATTGCATACGTCATTAACTCCTTTAATTCTTCTAAATACCTAATTAAAAATAAGATGATGAAATCGTACAAATTTGTCTTACTGGCTCTGGCAACTCTGGTTTGCGCCTCATCCATGGCGGCTAAGCCAAAGAAGAAGGCTAAGAAGCAGCAGAAGGAGCCTGTGGAGGTGGTCGATACAATCAATGTGAATGACTTCAGCAAGCACATTGGACGTGCGCAGACGAACGGTCTGAAGGACTATCTGGTTCAGCGCATGGGCATCGATGTGGCTTTCCTCGAGGACTTTATCCAGGGCTTTGAGCAGGGCACGCTGACCGAGGCCGACAAGCGTATGAAGGCTCGTCTGGCAGGTATGGAGATCCGTTCGCAGGTTGAGGAGCAAATCATCCCCTCTGTCTCTAAGCAGATGAACGCCGAGAAGGACATCCTGAACCACGCTGCCTTCGTTGAAGGCTTCAAGGCCGGCATCCTGGGCGAGGACATTGACGGCATCAGCATGGACAGCACTCAGGTTCTTGTCCAGAAGCAAATGGAGTATTACCACAAGGCTAAGTATGCCGCTGCCATCAAGACGAACGAGGACTTCCTCAAGGCCAATGCCAAGAACGACAGCGTGCAGACGACGGAGAGCGGTCTGCAGTACAAGATTCTGACCAAGGGAACGGGAGAGATTCCCACGGCTTCGCAGCGTGTGAAGGTGCACTACCGCGGTACGCTGATCGACGGAACCGAGTTCGACAGCAGCTACAAGCGCAACCAACCTACCACCTTTGCCTGCAACCAGGTCATCAAGGGTTGGACCGAGGCCCTGACCATAATGCCCGTGGGCAGCAAGTGGGTGCTCTACATCCCTCAGGACTTGGCATACGGCGATCGTGAAAATGGTCAGATTCCTCCCTACAGCACATTGATTTTTGAGGTCGAACTGCTCGAGATTGTCAAGTAATATGCAGTCGGAAGCATCCTCCCTCTCCCGTGGAGTTGCGAGGAAACACGACATAAACCTTTAGCGGAAATTGCAAAATGACACCAAATATTCTGTTTGGTGTCGTTTTTTTTGCTAAAATTAGGTTTGTGTTGATATTTTGTATAACTTTGCCAAAGATATCAATAATAGAAAATATGGAAAAGATAGACAAACTCGACTTGAAAATCTTGGAGATTATTTCCAACAACGCTCGTATTCCCTTTAAGGATGTCGCTGCTGAGTGTGGCGTAAGCCGTGCGGCCATCCATCAGCGTGTACAGCGACTCATTGACATGGGCGTTATCATTGGCTCTGGTTACCATGTCAGTCCTTCAAGTCTGGGTTATAATACGTGCACCTACATCGGCATTTCGCTGGAGAAGGGCTCGATGTACAAAGCAGTCTGTACGGAGCTGGAGAAGATTCCCGAAGTGGTAGAATGCCATTTCACCACGGGCCCTTACACCATGCTTGTAAAACTCTTTGCACGTGACAATTCCGACTTGATGGACTTGCTCAACAACCGCATTCAGGAAATTCCTGGTGTGATGTCTACCGAGACGCTCATCTCGCTGAATCAGAGCATCAAGAAGGAAGTTCCCATTGGAAAACCTCAGGCAGAGAAGGTTCCTGCCATGGAGGAGGACTGGCGCAAGATTAAGGATTAGTGAACTGGAAATCATCTTATGATGCCTGCCACGCTTCGTTCCCTGGATATCAGTCGGTTCCGCTGATTGGTATTACAGGTAACTTTGGAGACAAAGGATGCGAATTGGCAGAAGGCTATTACCGCTCTGTTTTGGAAGCGGGTGCCACTCCCGTTGTTATCCCTCCCTATGCCGAACGGGATGCGCTTTGCAGTCTGCTTGACCGCCTCGACGGCATCGTCTTGTCTGGCGGAGCCGACATCAATCCACTTTGTGTAGGCGAAGAGCCCATCCCCGCTTTGGGTGGGATCAATCCACGCCGTGATGCCTGTGAAATGCAGCTGGCACGTTTGGCCTTTGACCGTCAGATTCCCATCTTGGGCATCTGCCGTGGCATACAGGTCCTGGCCGTCGCTTTGGACGGTTCTATCTGGCAGGATATCTATTCCCAAGGTGCGGGTGCACAGATCAAGCATAGCCAGAAACTCGACCGCGGCGTGCCTTCCCATACGGTTGACATAGAAGAAGGTTCTTCTCTGGAAGAGATCTTTCAGGCCAAAACCTTATTTGTAAACTCCTTCCACCATCAGGCAGTAAAGGATGCCGGTCCTCACTTGCGCGTCGTTGCCCGTAGCCGGGATGGCGTTATCGAGGCGGTGGAAAGCACAGAGCATAAAAGCATTTTGGGCGTGCAGTGGCATCCCGAATGCTTTATCTTGAATGGCGACGAGACGATGATGCCCCTCTTCAAGTGGTTGACAAAGGAGGCAGCTCTCTTTGCCCAGACAAAACAGATTCACCACAACATACTGACGCTCGACAGTCACGAGGACACCCCCATGTGTTTCGTCAAAGGCGTGCGTTTCGACCATCGCGATGACCATGTCCTGGTCGACCTTCACAAGATGCGAGAAGGAATGCTCGACGCGGGCATCATGGTAGCCTATCTTCCTCAGAAAGAACGCGATGCTGCTTCGCTGAAAGAAGCAACACGCTATGCCGACGAGACGCTCGACAAACTGCAGCAGATGGTGGAGGCATTCCCCGAATCCGCAGGCATTGCCCATACGCCCGACGACCTCTACCGCCTGAAGCGCGAGGGACGGAAAGCCGTCATGATGGGCATCGAGAACGGCTATGCCATTGGCACGGATCTCCAGAACCTGTCGCATTTCCGCGATCGTGGCATTGTGTACATGACGCTTTGCCACAATGGCGACAACGACATTTGCGACTCTGCTCGTGGACAGGCAGAACATGGTGGATTGAGTGACTTCGGTCGCGAGGTGGTGCGCGAGATGAATCGTCTGGGATTGATGATTGACCTTAGTCATGCGGGCGAGTCGACCTTCTGGAACGTACTGGAAGAGAGTGAGATGCCCGTTGTCTGTAGCCATAGCAGCTGCCGGGCGCTTTGCGATCATCCTCGTAACCTGACGGACGAACAGATGAAGGCTCTGGCCGAAAAGGACGGCGTCATGCAGGTGACTATCTATAATGGTTTCCTCGTCAAGGATGGCCAGGCCACCTTGGCCGATGTGGTACGACACATCAACCATGCGGTCGAAGTGATGGGCATAGAACACGTGGGCATTGGCACGGACTTTGACGGTGACGGAGGAGTGCCCGGCGTGGCCAATGCCAGCGAACTTCCCAACTTGACGCGTGCCTTGCTTCGCGAAGGTTACACCGAGGAGCAGCTGCGCATGCTGTGGGGCGAAAACTTCCTGCGTGTCATGAGGATTGTCCAAGCAAAGCGCAATTGATTACAGGTTTTTGACCACATAAATTAGTTTTTTTGTCTACATAGTATAATGAAGAAATACATTCTTTTGATGGCTGCGGCCATCGCTCTCGTGGCTTGCAAGAATGGCAAGCAGGCAACTGCAACATCGGATGTTGACACCATTGCCATCAGCAAGTGCCCCGTCTTTGTGGCCGACAGTGCAATGAAAAGTATCGTTGAACAGTGTGCCTTTGGTCCGCGTGTGACGGGAACGAAGGAGCACGTCCAGTGTGGCGACTACATCGTCAACCGATTCAAGCAGTATGGGTGCGAAGTCATCGAGCAGACAATGGAGTTGCAAGATTACGATGGCAAGAAGATTCCTTGCCGCAACATCATTGCCAGCATCAACCCCGAAAAGGCCGATCGCGTGCTGTTCTGCGCACATTGGGACAGTCGTCCCTGGGCCGATCACGACCCAGACGAGGCGAACCACCATACCCCGGTCCTGGCAGCCAACGATGGTGCCAGCGGTGTAGCCGTGATGCTGGAGATGGCGCGCCTCATTCAGCAGCAGCCCCTCTCGTTTGGCGTTGATTTTATCTGTTTCGATGCCGAAGATCGTGGTGTGCCTGACTGGGAAACCGATCCTCAATATACGGAGATGAACGACACCTGGTGCCTGGGGTCGGTATACTGGGCCAAGAATCCTCACAAGGAGAACTATGCAGCACGCTATGGCGTCTTGTTTGACATGGTGGGCGGTCGCGGTTCCAAGTTCTCCATGGAAGGTGTATCCCGCTACTACGCAGATACGGTTGTGCAGATGCTGTGGCATCTGGCAGAACAGATTGGCTACGGTTCCTACTTCCCCATAAAGAATGGTGGAACCATTCAAGACGACCACGTTGCCGTCAACCAGATTGCCGGCATCCCCTGCATCGATATCATCCCTTATTTCGAGCAGGGTCCCAGCAGTTTTGGCCCTACCTGGCATACCGTATCTGATACGCCCGAAAACATTGACCCTGCTGTGCTCAAGGCCGTTGGCCAGAGTGTGCTTCAAATGTTGTACAATGATAAATAAACCGACATGACGATAAACGAAATACAAGACGAGGTAATAGAGGAGTTTGGCGACTTCGAAGATTGGATGGACAAATACCAGTTGCTCATTGACTTGGGCAACGAGCAGCAGCCCTTGGACGAAAAGTACAAGACGGAGCAGAATCTGATTGACGGATGCCAGAGCCGCGTGTGGCTGCAGGCTGACATGGAAGACGGAAACGTTGTCTTCCAGGCAGAGAGCGACGCCCTGATAGTCAAGGGAATAGTAGCTCTGCTCATCCGTGTGCTGTCAGGCCATACACCTGACGAGATTATCGGAGCTGACCTCTATTTCATCGAGCAAATTGGTTTGCGCGAGCACTTGTCTCCTACTCGCAGCAATGGTCTCCTGGCCATGCTCAAGCAGATGAAACTCTATGCCCTTGCCTTCAAGGCCAAGGCATGATAAAACCCCATCATTGTTATGAAGAAAGTTCTTTTGTTCGCAGTTGTGGCAACGTGTATCTTCACGTCTTGCCGAGAAGAGAAAAACTACTTTTATACCCCGACCATTGGTGTCGAAGGTCGTGGTGGTTCGGACGGCCCTGGTGATGCACCTCTCCAGATATCGTCGGACGAATACAAAGTTTATTCGGGCAATCCGTATATGGGAGACGAAGGCAACGCTGCCAACCGCCATTATACGCCGTACAGCGAGCGTGAACATAACTACAATTACTATCGCGGTAGCGAAGAGTAGGCTCGGATGAAAATAGGGAATCTCGAGTTTGGTCCGTATCCCGTCTTTCTCGCTCCGATGGAAGACGTTACGGATATCGGTTTCCGTCTGCTGTGCAAGCAGATGGGAGCTGCCATGGTGTATAGTGAGTTTGTGGCAGCAGACGCACTCATCCGCATGGTCAACAAGAGTTTACAGAAACTGCAGATTTGCGAGGAGGAGCGCCCCGTTGTCATTCAGATCTATGGCAAGGAGGTCGATGCCGTACGCGAGGCAGCCAAGATTGTTGTTGACCAAGCCCACCCCGACGTGCTGGACCTCAATTTTGGGTGTCCTGTCAAGCGCGTGGCAGGCAAGGGGGCCGGTGCCGGCATGCTGCAGAACATCCCCAAACTACTTGAGATAACGAAGGCTGTCGTCGAGGCTGTTGACGTGCCTGTTACTGTCAAAACCCGTCTGGGCTGGGACCACGAGCACCGCTGCATCGTTGACTTGGCCGAGCAGTTGCAAGACTGTGGCATAAAGGCACTTACCATACACGGCAGGACGCGTGCACAGATGTACACGGGCGAGGCTGACTGGACGCTCATCGGCGAGGTGAAGAACAACCCTCGCATGCACATCCCTATTATTGGCAATGGCGACATCACTACGCCTGAACGTGCCAAGGAGTGCTTCGACCGGTATGGTGTTGACGCTGTGATGGTTGGTCGGGCCACTTTCGGCCGTCCCTGGATATTTCGTGAGATACAGGAATACCTGCATCCCGAACTCCCCAGGACCAACATGGATGTCGATTGGAAAATGGACATTCTGAAGGAACAGGTGCGCCAGAGCGTGGCTCGCATCGATGAATATCGAGGCATCCTGCACATCCGCCGCCACTTGGCTGCCAGTCCACTTTTCAAGGGCATTCCCAATTTCCGTGACACCCGCATTGCCATGCTTCAGGCAGAGACTGTAGACAGTCTGTTTGTCATTATGGAGGAGATACGCGAACGTCTTAAGGCATAAAACCCCAAAAAAGGGCGGATTAATTTGTCTTTCAACAAAAAAAACGTTACTTTTGCACGCGAATAGAGGGTAAGATAACCCTGCACCGATATTTGATGAATCGTAACGAATTTGAGATAATGGCACCCGTGGGCTCGCCCGAGTCCTTTGCCGCGGCTTTGCGTGCCGGTGCCGACAGCATATATTTTGGTATTGAAAACCTGAACATGAGGGCTCATTCTGCCAGCACGTTCAGCATTGACGACCTCAAACGCATCGCCGAAGAGTGTCGTCTGTGTGGCGTGAAGAGCTACCTTACCGTCAACACGATAATCTATGGCGAGGACCTGCCTCTCATGCGTCAGATCCTGGATGCCGCTAAGGAGGCGGGCATCAGCGCCGTCATCGCAAGTGACATTGCTGTGATGACGTACTGCAACCAGATAGGCCAGGAGGTGCACCTAAGCACGCAGCTTAACATCAGCAACATCGAGGCGCTGAAGTTCTATGCGCAGTTTGCCGATGTCGTGGTTTTGGCACGTGAGTTGAACCTGGATCAGGTGGCAGAGATTCATCGCCAGATTGAGGAGCAGCACATCTGCGGTCCCAAGGGCGAACTGATTCGCATCGAGATGTTCTGCCACGGAGCACTTTGCATGGCCATCAGTGGTAAGTGCTACCTGAGCCAGAGCAACTGGGGACGCTCTGCCAACCGAGGGGAGTGCATGCAGCTCTGCCGTCGTCGTTACACGGTGCGTGATGCCGAAACCGACACGGAGCTGGACATCGAGAACAAGTACATCATGTCGCCCCGTGACCTCAAGACAATCCGCTTCCTCGACCGCATGATGGAGGCTGGCGTACGTGTCTTCAAAATTGAAGGCAGAGCCCGCGGAGCAGAATACGTCGACACGGTGGTTCGTTGCTACAAGGAAGCCATCGATGCGGTTTTAGCCTCCCCAACCCCCGAGGGGGAGAAAGTTTTCAACGAGGCAGCCAAGGATGCATGGGACGAGCGCCTGAGCCGTGTCTTCAACCGTGGTTTTTGGGACGGATACTACCAGGGGCAGACCATCATGGACTATACCGACAAACCTGGTTCGGTGGCAACGGAGAAGAAGGTGTACTGCGCCAAGGGCATCCGCTACTACAGTAAATTACAAGTGGCAGAGTTCAAGGTGGAGGCTTGCCCTCTGCACGTAGGTGACAAGGTGCTCATTACGGGTCCTACCACGGGGGCTTACTTTACTACAATTGAGGAGATTCGCTATGACCTCAAGCCCGTTGAGGAGGCACAACAGGGATGGAGAATCAGCATACCCGTAGACCGAAAGATACGTCCAAGTGACAAACTGTTTGTTTTAGTTCATAATTCATAGTTCATAGTTTACAATTCATAATTCACAATTGGCTGCGCAGTCCTAAACGACTAAACGACAAGTCTCCTAAACGACTAAGAATGATAAATGATATAATGATAAAGACGGTGCGCGAGCTGACGGATGCAGCATCGTTGAAGGGCATGTTCCATGAGCATCGAGAGGGTGCCCCTCTGCCTTCGGCTAAGTCGCTGAAAGAGGTGGTTGAACTATGCCGCGCCATCTTCTTTCCGGGATTCTTCGGAAATCCTAACGTCAGCGAGCATACCATTGGCTACCACATCGGTGTTGAGGTGGAGCGTCTGCAGAGCGTGCTGATGGAGGAGGTTGGTCTGTCAGAAGAGGTGACGATGAAGTTCCTGCAGCGTTTGCCCGAACTGCGTCGCATTCTGGCTACCGATGTGGAGGCGGCCTATAACGGTGATCCCGCCGCCGAGAATTACGACGAGATAATCAGTTGCTACCCCATCATCAAGGCCATTGCCAACTATCGCATTGCTCATGAATTGCTGGTGCTGGGCGTACCCCTCATTCCGCGCTTCATCACCGAAATGGCGCACAGCGAGACCGGTATCGACATCCATCCTGCCGCAACCATCGGCCATCATTTCACCATCGACCACGGGACGGGTGTCGTCATTGGCGCCACCTGCATCATTGGCAACAACGTGAAGCTTTATCAGGGCGTTACACTGGGGGCCAAGAGCTTCCCGCTCGACGAGAACGGGAACCCCATCAAGGGCATACCCCGTCACCCCATCCTGGAGGACAACGTCATCGTCTACAGCAACGCTACCGTGTTGGGGCGCATCACCCTGGGCAAGGGAACCATCATCGGTGGTAACCTCTGGGTGACCAAGAGTACACAGCCTGGCGAGGTAAGAGTGCAGAAGACTACACCCGTGCCACCAGAAGAGGGTATGAAGATTATTTACGGAGATTACATTTAACAATGAGAAGTTATAGGGAAGCTATAGAGGAGTTATAGGGAAGTTATAGGGACGAATGAATTTATCCGCAGAATATGCCAATAATAGAAGAATTGTATTGTCCTTTAACTCCCCAATAACTCCCAAAGTGACGAAAGGAACAGTGACTCCCCTTTAACTCCCCAAAACACAAAAATATGCAAGAATTTGAACTAATTGCCAAGACCTTTCAGGGACTTGAGGAGATTTTAGCCAAGGAGTTGATAAACCTGGGCGCCAATGATGTACAAATCGGACGCCGTATGGTTAGCTTTACGGGCAATCAGGAAATGATGTACCGTGCCAACTTTGCTTTGCGTACCGCCATACGTGTGCTCAAACCCATCAAGCACTTCAAGGCTAAGAGTGCCGACGAGGTGTACGAGGCTGTGAAACAGATAGACTGGTCGCAGTACCTCAACAACGACACAACCTTCGCGGTAGACAGCGTGGTCTTCAGTACCGAGTTCCGCCACTCGAAGTTCGTGGCCTATAAGGTGAAGGATGCCATCGTAGACCAGTTCCGCGAGACTACGGGCGACCGTCCCAACATCCGCATCACCAATCCCGACCTGCAGTTGCACATTCACATTGCCGAGTACGACTGCACCTTGTCCCTCGACTCCAGCGGTGAAAGCCTGCACAAGCGCGGCTACCGCGTGCAGCAGGTTGAGGCTCCCCTCAACGAGGTGCTGGCAGCCGGCATCATCCTGATGACGGGTTGGCAGGGCGAGACCGACTTCATCGACCCCATGTGTGGCAGCGGAACCTTCCCCATCGAGGCAGGTCTCATTGCCCGCAACATCGCGCCAGGTGTTTTCCGCAAGGGATATGCCTTCGAGAAGTGGCCCGACTTTGATGCTGACCTCTTGGACCGCATCTATAACGACGACAGTCAGGAGCGCGAGTTCACCCATCACGTCTACGGCTATGACAACAATCGTCAGGCCGTCGAGATTGCCACGGGCAACGTTCGTGCTGCAGGCCTGTCGAAGGATATCGACATCAAGCTGCAGGATTTCAAGGACTTCACACAGCCCGCCGAACCTGCCATTCTCATCAGCAATCCTCCCTATGGCGAGCGCATCTCGGCTCCCGACTTGTTGGGACTTTACAAGATGATTGGCGAAAGACTGAAGCACCAGTTTGCAGGCAACGAGGCATGGATTCTGACTTATCGCGAGGAGTGCTTCGAGCAGATTGGCCTGAAGCCTTCGCTCAAGACGCCTCTCTACAACGGTTCGCTGGAGTGCGAGCTGCGCAAGTACCAGCTGTTCAGCGGGAAATACAACGAGGCTCGTGCCGAGGGTGTGGAGATAAAGAGTGACGATGACTTGAAGCAGATGGCACAGAAGCGTCGCTTCAAGCAGAATCGTGACTTCAAGAAAGGACTGGACGAGAAGGACGACAAGCGCAGCTTCGAGCAGCGCCGGCGTGATGCTGAGGACGAGCGCATGCGAGATATGGAAGAGCATGGCGGACGTTACAGTCGCTTTGGCAGGGATGATGACCGTCGCAGTTTCCACAGAGGCGGTCGTGACGACCGTCGTCCTTTCCGTCGTGAAGGCGACGATGACCGCCGTTCCTTCAAGGGAGGCGACCGCCGTGGTTTCAAGGGTGATGATCGCCGCAGTTTCAACCGCGACGACCGTCGCAGTTTCTCTCGCCGTGAGGAGGGTGGAAACCGTAGCTTTGGCCGTGGCGGCGATCGAAACTTCGGTCGTGGCGGCGACCGTGACCGCCGCAGTTTCAACCGCGATGGAGGCGACCGCAAGCCTCGCAGAGAGGGTAATTTCAAACATAGTTTTTCACGCAACGACAATGAAGATTAAGCAATTTTTCCTCCTCGCAGCCATGGTTCTTTGTTCTCCCCTGACTTCTGCGCTCGGACAAGATACGGGTCTCAAGAGCCTGACGCTCAACGACGTGCTGGGCAGCGGCAACAACGCCCACAACCT
>JAKSLN010000032.1 GCA_024401165.1 Bacteroidaceae bacterium | reverse complement strand
CGCTGCGCCATTTTGAATTCCGTGCTGCGTGCAATTTCGAAGGACGCCGGAGCAAAAAAGGGAGGCAGAACCACATTTTTCTTTGTCGGCATACTTAGTTTGGATATTTTTTGCTACATTTGCGCATTCTATCCCGAGGGCGACTGACGTACAGGAAGGAGAGAAAGACGCTTCGAGGGTGTAAGGAATAGCAAATGACCGACATGGACACGCTGATCACATATACATTTGCCATCATTGCGGCTCTGTTGCCCATTGCCTTGCTTTTTTTCTACATCTACTGGCAAGACAAGAAGCAGCCCGAACCCGCCCGGTGGTTGTGGGGAGGATTCCTGCTTGGCACATTCTCTGCGATTGCAGCCATCCTCATAATGAAGCAGATACCATACATGACGGAGGCATTCCCCACTCTATCCGGGACCACATTGGGATCAGCACTGGATGCCTTTGCATGCGCCGCCATACCCGAGGAATTGCTGAAGTTCCTCATGCTCTGGCTTTTGCTGAGGCGGAACCCCTACTACGACGAACACCTGGACGGCATTGTCTATGCTGCGTGCGTAGGCTTAGGCTTCGCTTCGCTGGAGAATGCCCTGTACCTTCTACAAAACCTTGACGACATTGGGTATGTGGCCTCCATGCGTGCCATATTTGCCGTACCCGGTCACTTCTGCTTCGCCATCGCCATGGGGTACTATTACTCGCGAGCATCCTTTTGCCCCACGGCGCTACCTCGCAGGAAGTGGTACCTTGGGACCATGGCGCTGGCCATACCCATTCTGCTGCATGGCGCGTACGACAGCATCGTTATGTCAATCGCGGTGAACGGCGAGGTGTGGTACATCTGCGCCCTCATCGTGCTGCTGCTTTTCTGCCACATGATGCTAAGGAAAGGCCAGCAGCGCATATGGCAGTTAAAACAACTTGACTTAACAAACGAAGAAAAAGAACCGGTTGGTTCCAAATAATCAACACATTTACTAACTTAAACAGAAAAAGAAATGAAAAAGAAATTGTTCGTTATCTGCGCATTGGCATGCGGATTGGCATTCTCTTCATGTGGTAAGAAGGATGCAGCAAATGCACTGTCTGACTCAGCAAAGGAAATCACAGAGGAGGTTACTGAGGAGGTTACCGAGGCTGTAGCAGAATTCAACGAGGCTGAGGCTATCCAGCTCACCGAGGATATGGATTCTACAGCCATTGCAGAAGGCACCTCTATGACAGGTTTCCGCTGCACAGTATGCAGCTGCCCTTCATACTGCGGCGTTTACCAGGGCTACTTCCCCAGCTGCTACGCTTGCGGTCACGCATACGGCGTGCACAAATAATCAGCGCTGACCCAACAGAAGGAAAGGCACATCAGGCACCGAAAGGGCAGCCGGATGTGCCTTTCTGACTTTTGTCACAAAAATCGTCAAAGCAAGGGACTTTTTGCCATTATCCGCTCCTTTGCGACAATTTTTGCCTATTTTATAATAAGGAAAAGAGATAGTTTTGTTAATTTTGCAATGGATTGCATGCGGAAAGAAGTTTGAATTCCGGAATTGCAGAACTAAATTGAAAATCCATGCACAAAACTATAGCCAAACTAAAACGATATAAGCGAGAGATAATCTATTCTGCACTGATTACCTTATTCTTGCTCATCGCAGGGTATTTTGCGAACAACCTGCCCCTGTTCACAGGTGAGAACCTGAATGCATACGCATGGATGGAATCGCTCAACAACATAATTGGGCAAGAGGAGGAAGAGGACTGCGACGATGTGCGCTATGTGAACACGGCTTTTGACAAGGAGCTGATAACCGCCTGCGAGCAGTACGAGGAAGACGGACCGCTGGACACGCTGGGCAACACGGAAATAACCAGCCGGAAGGACTTGTGCCAGTTCCTGAACCTAATAAAAGACGTTGACTACAGGCATCTGATTCTTGACATTCAGCTCTCGAAAGACCTGCACAGCGACGAACTCGTCTACAACGAAAAGACGGGCGACAGCGTGAATGTGGACGTCATGCTATGCAGCCTGCTCAAGGAGATGAAGAGGGTGGTCGTTGCCAAGCCTCTTGAGGACGAGTTTATCAGCAAAGACCTCGACGCCCTCTCGGCCAAGGCATACTATAAGACGACTGTCACGGGAGGCAACTTCGTCAGATACGAGTATTTCGACAGCATCCCCTTCATACCGCTCTCGGTCTACAACAACATACAACGCGAGCAGCGCCAACCCGAGATCGTGTGCCACTACCCTTTCGGTTCCCAAAGCCTGAAACGCCTGGCATGGTACACCCAGGGAGGAAAGCTGTGCTACAACACCCTGTTCCTGGACTTCCGCATTCTGGACGATGGAGACCGAAACTGGGGAGAACTGCCCTCCAAGAACGTCTGCCTGTCCGACATCCAGTTCCAAAACATCGGGCGAGACATAGTTGACCGTCCGATAGAGGAGCAGCAATCGCTGATAAGAGACTACCAGGACAAGTACATTGTCGTAGGCAACATGGTAGAGGACCTTCACGACACATACGCTGGGCCGCAGCAAGGCCCCGTCATCCTCTACAAGGCAATAAAGGCGCTTGAAGACGGAAAGCATATCGTCTCGTTAGCAAGCATGCTGCTGCTTTCCCTCCTGTACTTCTTCATCTCGCTGTTCATCCTCACGAAAAAGAGCGTGTTCAGCTGGATTCCGTTTATCGCCAAGTCCAACCACGGGCTTCTGCACTTCATCATCGACGTGTTTACCTACTCTTCGGTTCTGTTCATCTTCCATTTCGTCGAATACATGACCCACAGAGTTTCGTACAGCTTCGTGGTTCCCATCATCGTCTTCACAGCACTTAAGACATACATTATTATAAAAAAGGAATACCACATGAGAAAATCGATTTTGACCATCCTGATTGCCTTGCTTGCCGGCCTGCTGATGTCCTTCAAGAGTGCCGATCAGAAGGGGGGAAAATTCAAGGTGACGTATTGCAGTTCAACCAAGATCCTGATAAACAACAAACCAGCCCAAAAGAACCAGGTTATAGGCCCCACCGACACCGTAAACTTCAGCAAAGCCGGCAGGAACCAGTTCCTGAGACTGGAAGCCCTGACCGACTATCAGTTTACGACCGACAAGGGCGAGAAGAAGACATGGTATGCCCATACGGAGAAAAAGCTCAAACTCCTCAACAACCATAAAAAGTTTGACTTGGGATGGTGGATTCGAGACCACGGAACCATCCACAAATCAGCAGAAGTCCTTGCTGAAGACGGCATTTATCTGCCCAACGACTCCATTGCCGTTGAGATAGAAGAAAGGTTGGTCGACTTCGACAGGCAATATTACACCCTCACCATCCTTGCCGGCAAGGAGAAGGGCAAGTCGGTCAAACTGTCAAATGACGACGAGAGTCCCTTAGTATGGATATTCAAGGAAGACCTGACAGAAAGCGGGATTGACTGCAGCAAGGAGAGGACGTTCAAGTGCAAGATTGACTTCTACAACTACGGTAGCCTTTCGAAAACATTTTACACACAACTAACTATAATACCCTAAGCAAAGATGAAAAAGATTTTGCTCCTATTGTTCGCACTCGTCACTATCGGCACGAATGCACAGAAGAAATTTGCCCTCGTCATTGGCAATGGCGAGTACAACGGCAAGGGCAATGGAACGGGCTACTTCAGCAAGCTTTCCCCCATACCGGAAAATGACGCGAAGGACGTTGGCAATGTGCTCAACGCGCTGGGATTTGACGTGAAGACCGTCAAGAATGCCAAGAGAGACTCCATCTCCCTGTATCTGGCAGACCTGCGCAGCAAGGCGCGTGGCGCCAACGAGGTACTGGTGTACTATTCCGGCCACGGTGCCTGGAAGAACGGCGAGTACTATCTTGTCCCAAGCGGTGCATACGCCTACTCTGAGACGCTGGAGACTGACTGCTACAGCTACAAGGCGCTCGAGAACATGGTTGCGAACATACAGGCACCTCTCAGAATGATTTTTATTGACGCCTGCCAGAACGACATCAGCGGTAAAAAAGGAGTGGTCAGGCCACGAACCGAACGTGACTTTGCAAAGAACACACAAGCCGTGGGATTGTACCGCTTCTTTGCCACCAGCAAGGGAGAATTTGCCAATCTGGGAAGCGAGCACAGCATATTTACGGGGGCATTCCTGAATCACATCGGAGAGAACGGCAGCTTTGACAGAGTCTGGGAAAATATTCGCAAAGAGGTCGTACAGAAGAACCCCGACCAGACGCCATGCTGCATAGCGCCCGAAAGCAAAGTGTCACTCGACGAGCAAATCAGAAAGATCGTCTTCAACCCCCAGAAGGTTAACGTCAACCCCATCGCAAGAGGCAAGCAACTTATTCGCTTTGAACTCAATCCACCCACCGCAAGCATTACGTTTGGAAGCAAGAGCTACAACAATGGGACGAGTTTGGAGTTCCCGTTGAATTATCCCTATAAATTCAAGGTAGAGGCCGAAGGCTATGATCCCTACGAGAACACACTCACGGCAACTCCCCGAACTCCTGACGTGATGTCTATCAACTTGACAAAGAAGGAAGAGGCAACGCTGAAAGTCACCAGCAATACGCCCGACGTACAGATCACCTTCGACGACCAGCAGATAGAGTATGGACGCACTCCGATCACCTTGAAGGCATACGCAGGAGCCCACAACCTGACGGCGAAGAAAAACGGGTTCAACACGTTCACCGCCACGCTGAGCCTCAAGGGCGGAAGCAATGCCTATGACATACAAATGTCAAGGCCGAAACCATGGTTCGGAGACATGGACGACTACGAGGCACTCATGATCAGCTACCATTTCAGTCCCCAATACCAGTTTGGTATTAGCGGACTTTGGAGATTTTATGACAGCAGATTCTCATTAGGAGGTCATATAGCCGCTTCAATGGGTGCCCTGCGAGGTTGGGATCTGGGAGGAGCATATGCTGTCGCCAACGCATCAACGGCCACGGAAAGCAACAGCATCAGGACCGAGACAACAAGCATCAAAGGCAAAGACTGCGAGTACTCCAGCTTTATTGACCCATACAACGAGGCAAAGCACCATGACGCGAATGCCCTCTTCATGGTTGACGCGGGTTACCATGTATGCAACGGCCTCATGTTTGACCTTGGCGCAGGTTTGGCATATCATTCCGACAAGTATTACATGTCTGAGACGTACACCATCAAGCAGACAGTCACCACCAACAAAAAAACTGGAGAGGTCACAAAAACCGACTACTCCTACACGAAAGACGGAGATTCACAATGGTACATACAAGGAGAGAAATACAGTCCTGCCATTCGTCTGGGAGCAAAGACATTCATCCCATTGGACACGTTCAAGGAGTCGCAGCTAACGGTTGGTCTGGGATACACATACGTCCCCATGATTTCGAAGATTAGCTCCTGGGACATTTCCTTGGGATACACACGCACATTCTAACCCTGGCACAGGTTTACCCCCGGGGAAAAGCGTCCCGAAACAGGCTGTCAGCCAACGATTAAGTGGTCGAATGAAAAAAAGTTTGCCTTTTTCTTTCATTTCTCAATCTTTCTCCGTAACTTTGCATCCGCAAAAGCGGGGAAGGCTTCCACTTCTTCGTTTTTCACCGGACTTGTAGCTCAGTTGGTTAGAGCAACAGACTCATAATCTGGAGGTCCTAGGTTCAAGCCCTAGCTGGTCCACGTCAACAAGCGTCTCAAAAGAGGCGCTTGTTTCGTTTACCCTTAGGACTTTCACCATCGGACCGAGGTCCAGGTTATTAGCGCAAGCGCTTCATCAAGCTAAAGCAGTCAAGCCCTAGCTGGTCCACGTCAACAAGCGTCTCGAAAGAGGCGCTTGTTTCGTTTACCCTTAGGACTTTCACCATCGGACCGAGGTCCAGGTTATTAGCGCAAGCGCTTCATCAAGCTAAAGCAGTCAAGCCCTAGCTGGTCCACCTTAAAAATCAAGCACTTGCGATTGTTCGCAAGTGCTTTTTTCTTTCTCTGCGTAAACAATGCGTAAACAAACTGATTGAGTTTACGCAGTTTTAGCGTTTGAGTTCCTTTGAGCTTCCTTGATATTATAATAAAGGTATTGTCAACACCATGGATTCCGAGAACGTTTCGTTAGTAGAGATAATTTCACAAGAATGCGGGAACATTAATACCAATTTCAGTTAATGATAGTTAAATATGTCATTATTTATATATTTTTGTGTCTATTATATTTGGTTATATGTAAAGTATGTGTTACTTTTGCACTATCAAACGTTACATTAAAGATGAATAATCATAAAATATAGTCTCATGAAAAAGAACTTTTTATTCCCTACCATATGCAGTCGCATTGGTTGGTTGTTTCTGTTGTTTGGAGCCGTTTACTTGATTCTCGTAACCACAGAACTGTTGCCCGAAATCAACATCACAGTCTTCAGCATCCTGCCTTCGGACATCTCTATCACCGAGTCGGGACGTGGCTGTTACCTCATTCATAACGACATCAGCGATGAGTTGGGCACGGTAGCGATCATGGTAGGTCTATTGCTCATTGCCTTCAGCGCAGAACGTGATGAGGACGAGTTCACAGATGCCCTCCGTCTACGTTCCTGGTATCTTGCAGGCATTAGTTATGCGGTAGTGTACATCTTGTGTGACCTGCTAATCTATGAGATTGCTTATCTCCAGTATATGTGGTTTGTACAAGGCGGATTGCTAATCTTGCTGTACATCCTCATCTTCAAATCTAAAATTCACCTCTCACGTCGCAGTTCTGATGGACAATAATTTAAGAGTAGAGCGTGCCATAAAACGCATCAGTCAGGCACAGTTGGCAGAAGCGATTGGCGTAAGTCGACAAACTATTTTCGCTATAGAAAATAACAAATTCGTTCCAAGTACCGAGTTAGCGTTGAAGCTATCTGCGTACTTTAATAAAACCGTTAACGAACTCTTTTGGTTGACAGAATAGACTTCATTATCATAATAATGTCGTCACTTATTCGTCCTATCAAGAGAGACAACTGAACAAGCAGCCCCACTGATTTTCAGCAGAAATGCCGAATGTCAGTGAGTTTGTTGTTGGCTCTCCTATCGGTCGCCGAGCTAAACCTTCCCAAAATGAATCCCACGAACCATGTTGGGCGCTCGGCTCTGCCGCTTTCATAACTTTAGTGGAGAAAGAACATTAGATTACTTCGACCAATAGTAGTTGCTATCGAGTATCAGGAAGATAGCCCTAGCTGGTCCACCTCAAGCAAGGGCTTGATTATACGGCCCTGGAGTTCCTGCCGAACACCTGCCCCACATCTTCGAACGATTCTACCGCATAGACAAAGGTCGGTCACGCCGCTTGGGAGGGACAGGGCTTGGGCTCGCCATCGTAAAAAACATCGCCCTACAGTATGGCGGTTCTGTAGTTGCATCGCAAAATCCAGGAGGAGGACTGACTATAGAAATTGTACTTGCCACATAGGCACATACTCTTTCAGACTGCCCCATGGTACATTTAGCGCACTGAAATGTACGAAGATACGTGGGGCATTATTACAATTATATCCAAACCTTAGTATATTTTAACCTAATGACCAGGTTGCGAACACACACTTATGAAGAGCTACTACTACAAGTAATTGACCCTCAAGACCAACAATAAAGGCGATTCACTAATAAAGTCTGTCGCCTTTTTTGACCTCTTACTCATTTTTTCGTGCTTTTTTATCCAATGTTTGCACAGAAATTCGTAACTTCGAACCGTGAAACAATTTAAATCTGACAATGAAGACACTATTTACCACGTTTCTATTAACTTGTGCCCTTTGCGCCAAGGGACAGACCTACACAACAACCTATCCAAAAGACATACAGAAATTGGCAGCAAAATGGGTTAAGAAAGGCGAATGGAGAAACGGATTCACGAAGGCTTCGCCAGCGCCGACGGTCAACCTTACCGAGTTTTACATTCAGTACCAACGTAATCCAGAGCAGTGGAAGGCTCTTTTCCGATGGCTGCAAGAAACAGATTTACTGGCCATACCTGCTGGACGCACACCCATCCCAGGAACACAACTGACGGTAAGCGTCGAGGATGGTGACAACTGGTGTTCGCAGCAAGACTTGCAGAACGGAAAGGGAAGCGAGAGTCACAGACAGAAGATAGACGTGATGTATGTCGTTCGCGGCTATGAGGGTTTCTGCCTTCTTGACCATGAGACATCAAAACCGCAAGCGGACTACAAGCCAGACAGGCAGGAGTACTTCTTTGACTACAACCGCCTGCTACAGTTCGAGAACATCCCTGGAACCTTCAACATTATGTTTCCATGCGACTGGCACGTTGCCAAAGTGAAGACAAAGCACGAGAGTCAGAATCTGCGCGTCCTCGTCATCAAGATGGACTACGCGCTTTGACAAAAGAAAAGAGAATTCCATCCGCGATTAAAAAGAGAGTCCTGATCGAACAGAACCGGCAAGGCGCAATTCATCATCAAAGGAAAGGCCGACAGAGTGTCCGCCACTCTAAAATAACCTTATTCCTGCCAGAAAAACATTATTGTGTCATAAACGGTTAAAATTAAGGCATACCAGTAAATAGAATTGCACTAACTTTGCGCCGAAAATTGACAGAATCGATTCATACTAATGAAGAAACTTGCCTTTTTGCTTGCGTTGCTTTTCACACACTATCTCGTTATCAACGCACAAGATACGCTCACTCTCCCGGACATTTTCGGTAGCAACATGGTCTTGCAACAGCAGGCAGAAGCGAAGATCTGGGGATGGGCCAAGCCTAACACCGTTGTACAACTGACCACGAGCTGGAGCAACCAGAGACAATTTGCGACGGCTGATGCCGACGGAAAATGGACTTTCAAGGTGAAGACGCCCAAAGCAAGTTACACTCCCCAAACTCTCACCATCAAAGCAGGCAAGGAGACGAAGATTTGCAAAGACGTGCTCATAGGCGAGGTTTGGTTCTGTTCCGGACAATCAAACATGGAGATGCCTTTGGGCGGATTCTGGAACTGTCCCATAGAAGGAGCAAACGAAGCCATTGCCCTATCTGGGCGCTACCGCCATGCCATCCGTGTGGCTACCATTGAAAAGGCAGATCCCCAGACGCCTGCAAAGATGGCAAAAGGCACCTGGGAAATCTGCGAACCCCGCAATGCCAGCAAGTTCTCTGCTTGTGGATACTTTTTCGCAACCACTCTGAACGACATGCTCGACGTACCCGTAGGCATCATAAACTGCTCATGGGGAGGTTCGTGTGTGGAGGGCTGGCTGCCCAAAGAGATTCTGGAGACCTTTCCCGACGGACTGACACCCGACGGCGAAGGCGACCACATGCGCAAGATGGTGATGTTCAATGGCATGCTGTCACCTCTGGCCGGATACACCATCAAGGGTTTCCTTTGGAACCAGGGCGAGAGCAACATGGGGCGTGAAGTAAAGTACCGTAACCGTTTCGAAACGATGGTGCGTCTCTGGCGCGAGATGTGGGACCAGCCAGGCGACATGTTGCCCATCTACACCGTGGAACTGCCTTCCTACAGTTACGGCGATGTGAACGGCGACCAGGCCGCCCGCTTCCGCCAGACGCAGCACATCATCGCTCACGAGTTGGAGGCTTGCGGCTGCATCTGCACCGCCGATCTCATCTACGACTACGAACCCGAACAGATACACGGCACCAAGAAGAAGGAGATCGGGCAGCGACTGGCTTACATGGCCCTGACGCGCGACTACGGCGTGGAGGGCATCGCTGCCGAAGCGCCGGAGATTGATACCAACGGACTGGAATACACGACGATGAGCGACGGACAGCAATACTTCAAGCTGGAACGCCACGACAAGACCTATCACCTCTACTTCACTAACGCAGAGGACGGTTTTGACCGCTTGTCTGGCATTGAAGGATTTGAGGCACAGGGTACGGACGGTCAGTGGCACAAGGCTAAAGTCTGGGCCGACTCTGCCTGGCAGGGTGTGAAGAAACAAGGCTGCTTCCTGAAACTGGAATGTCCCGAGGCTGGCGAGGTACAAGCAATCCGCTATGCCTTCCACAACTTCTACCCTACGAAGCTGCACAACATGCGAGGACTGCCGGTGGTGCCGTTTGAAATAAAAGTGAAAAATTAAAGAAATACCTATGAAAAAGAACACATACACCTCATTGCTACTCATGCTGCTCACCTTAGTACTGGGCAGCAGTTGCGCGTCTAAGGCAAATACCTCTGAAAACGATTTTGTCACCGTGCGCGACGGACATTTCTACATCGGAAGCAACGAGTATCGCTACGTCGGTGCCAACTTCTGGTACGGTGCCATATTGGCAAGTGAGGGGCAGGGAGGCAACCGTGAGCGTTTAACTCAAGAACTCGATCTGATGCAGTCGGTCGGCATCGACAACCTGCGCGTGTTAGTCGGTGGCGAAGGAGAGGGAGACAAGGACTATCAGATCAAACCCACCTTGCAACAGGCACCGGGTGTATATAACGACACCATCCTTCGAGGACTTGACTACTTGATGGCCGAACTAGAAAAGCGCAACATGAAGGCCGTCCTCTACCTAAACAATGCATGGGAGTGGAGCGGTGGCTTCGGCAAGTACTTGGAATGGGCAGGCAACGGACCTGCAGCTTCACCTAGCGACTGGAACGCTTACCAGCAATATCATAGCGAGTTTACAAAGAACGAGAAGGCCATGGAACTGGCAGCCAACCACACTCGCCACATCGTGAGCCGCGTAAATACCGTAACGGGCAAACCCTACAGCGAGAGCCGGGCCCTCATGGCATGGGAGTTGGCAAACGAACCGCGCTGCTTTGCCCAGGACAGCGTAACGAAGGAGTGCTTTACAAAATGGATTGAAGCACAGGCCAAACTCATCAAGAGTCTGGACAAGAACCACCTGGTAACGACAGGAAGCGAAGGCAAAAACGGATGCGAAGGCGACATCGAGCTCTTCGAGCGCATCCACGCCATCCCCGAGATAGACTATGCCTGCATACACATCTGGCCCTTCAACTGGGCATGGTTAGGCAAATACGTGGCCACCATCGGCGAGGCCATCGAGGTCAACGGACCCGAGTCGGTTGTCAACAGCGTTGAACGAGCCTGCAAAAACACTGAGGACTACATCGAGGAGGCATACGCTAAGATGCGACCTTTGGGCAAGCCCATCGTGTTGGAGGAATTCGGTTATCCCCGCGACAACTACGCCATCGAGGCAGGCAGTCCTACCACGGGTCGCGATGCCTATTATAAATATGTATTTGGCATCATCCGCGAGAGTGGCAAGATAGCCGGCTGCAATTTCTGGAGTTGGGGAGGTCTGGCTAACGTGAAACACGGCAACTGGCAGATGTGGGACGACTACACTGGCGACCCCGCCCAGGAGGAGCAGGGCCTGAACTCCATCTTTGCCAGCGACACGACAACGCTGAACATGATTAAGGAAATGACCACGGCACTCCAAGAATAGAATCATACAAGAAAAAAATAATCATAAACATACATCAAGATAATGAGCAAAGAATTCGGTCACTACGATGACCTCAATCGAGAATACGTCATCACCGACCCGGCAACCCCGTTTCCATGGATCAACTACCTGGGAAACGAGGATTTCTTCGGACTGATTAGCAACACGGCCGGTGGATATGACTTCTACAAGGATGCAAAGTTCCGCCGCATCACACGCTACCGCTACAATGGCGTGCCCATGGACAACGGCGGTCGTTACTTCTACATCAACGACAATGGCACCGTATGGAATCCCGGTTGGAAGCCTTGCAAGACACCACTCGACTCGTACGAGTGCCGTCACGGAATGAACTACACCCGCATCACAGGAAGCAAGAACGGCATTGAGGCCTCTGTCCTGTTCTTTGTCCCTCTGAAGACATGGGCAGAAGTGCAAAAGGTTACCCTTCGCAACACGACAGACAAGGTAAAGAGTATCAAACTCTTCTCCTTCGCAGAATGGTGTCTCTGGAATGCAGCAACCGACATGGAGAACTTCCAGCGCAACTGGTCGACCGGTGAGGTGGAGATTGACGGTTCTGTAATCTATCACAAGACAGAGTACAAAGAGCGTCGCAACCACTATGCCTACTATTCGGTCAATGTTCCCGTGCAGGGTTACGACACCGACCGCGAATCGTTCATTGGTCTCTACAACGAGTTTGCCACCCCCCAGTGCGTGATGGCCGGCAAGCCTTCAAACAGCCTGGCTCATGGATGGAGCCCCGTGGCCTCTCATTACATCGAGGTAGAGCTGCAGCCCGGCGAGTCAAAGGACTTTATCTTCCTGCTGGGTTATGTTGAGAATGAGCAAGAAGAAAAATTCTGCAAGGAAGACATCGAGCGCAAGAAAAACGGCACACTCATATCTTCACAGGCCAGCGACGTGACCCTGGTCAACAAGAAAAAGGCGCAGGAGACCATCCAGCGCTTCTCGACCGTCGAAGCTGTAGACAAAGCCTTTGACGAACTACATGAGATGTGGGACAAGCTGCTCGACAAGTACACCGTGAAGAGCGACGACGAGCGTCTGAACCGCATGGTCAACATTTGGAACCAATACCAGTGCATGATCACATTCAACTTCTCTCGTTCGGCCTCGTTCTTCGAAAGCGGTATCGGTCGTGGCATGGGTTTCCGCGACTCAAACCAAGACCTCGTGGGTTTCGTTCATCAGATTCCCAGTCGAGCACGTGAGCGCATCATCGACATTGCCTCTACACAGTTCCCCGACGGTGGTTGCTACCACCAGTATCAGCCCCTCACCAAACACGGAAACAACGACATCGGTGGCGGCTTTAACGACGACCCCTGCTGGCTCATCTTCGGTACCGTGGCCTACATCAAGGAGACTGGAGATTTCTCAATTCTCGACGAACCGGTTCCCTTTGACAATGTTGTAGGTTCAGAAGTATCCCTCTTTGAGCACCTGAAGATCTCTTTCAACCACGTGGTTGAGAACCTTGGTCCACACATGCTCCCCCTCATCGGTCGTGCAGACTGGAATGACTGCCTCAACCTCAACTGCTTCTCTTGGGATCCCAACGAATCCTTCCAGACGACAGAGAACAATTCTGAAGGTTCGAAGGCAGAGTCTCTGATGATTGCAGGTCTCTTCGTCGTTACAGGTAAAGACTACGTGGAGCTGTGTAAGCAGATTGGCAAGAACGACGAGGCAGAACGCGCACAGAAGTGCATCGACTCCATGATTGAAGCCGTAAAGAAGCATGGATGGGATGGCGAGTGGTACCTGCGTGCCTACGACTTCTATGGAAACAAGATTGGATCGAGCGAGTGCGAGGAAGGCAAAATTTTCATCGAGAGCCAGGGCTGGTGTACGATGGCAGGCATCGGCCAGGAAGAAGGCATGGTAGACAAGGCTATCGACAGTTGTAAGAAATACCTTGACTGTGAGCACGGCATGGTACTGAACAATCCTGCCTACACAACCTATCACGTAGAAATGGGCGAGATCAGTTCTTATCCAGCTGGTTACAAAGAGAACGCCGGCATCTTCTGCCACAACAATCCCTGGGTCATCATTGGCGAAACCGTGGCGCACCGAGGCAACGATGCGTGGGAACTTTTCCGCAAGATAAGTCCAATGTACATCAAGGATCAGGCGTTGCACAAGGTGGAACCCTACGTAAACTGCCAAATGGTAGCCGGCAAGGATGCAGCCAAGCCCGGTGAGGGCAAAAACTCTTGGCTGACAGGTACAGCGGCATGGATGTGGTTGACCGTAAGTCAGTACCTGCTGGGCATCAAGCCCACCTATGATGGTCTGCTCATCGATCCCTGCTTGCCATCGGACATGAAAGAGTATAGCGTAAAGAGAATACTGCGCGGTGCAGAATACAACATTACGGTGAAGAACCCCAATGGTAAGCAAGCCGGTGTTCAGCGCATCACTGTAGACGATCAGGAGATTGAAGGCAACGTCATAAAGCACGCAGCAGGCAAGCACGTCGTAGAGGTTATTATGTAGGAGATTTGTCAAAATTGGTGGATAAATTACAAATATAAGTTTTGAAAATGCCACTTTGGCATTAAAAAAACTTTCATTTATTTATATTTCATTAACTTTGCAAGGTAAAATCAAACTAACCTAGGCAAATTTCCAAACCAATACCCGCTTCTACCAAAGAGAAAAACATAAAAATCGAAAAATAAATTATTAACCAACTTAAACATTAACAAAACATTTTCGCCATGAAGATTGAAAAAACTTTTAGCTTCAAGCTCGCACTCTTGGCAGTGCTGATGTTCTTCTCGGCAGGCGTTATGGCACAGACTACCGTTACTGGTACCGTGCTTGACGACATCGGTGAAGGCGCAGTAGGCGCAACCGTGCGTGAAAAGGGCACGCAGAATGGTACGTTGACCGACATGGATGGTAAATTCTCCATCAAGGTCTCTAAACCAAATGCTGTCCTCACAGTGTCTTATGTCAGCTTCAAAACACAGGAAGTTGCATTGAATGGCCGCAAGAACATCACCGTTCGACTCGAGTCCGACTCAAAGACGCTGAGTGAAACCGTTGTCGTGGGCTACGGTACCATGAAAAAAAGTGACCTTTCAGGATCATCCTCTACCATCAGTGAGGAGATGCTCAAGGGTTCGGTAATCACCAACATCGACCAGTCGCTACAGGGTCGCGCCACCGGTGTAACCGCTGTAACCACCTCTGGTGCTCCTGGTTCAGCATCATCTATCCGCATACGTGGTATCGGTTCTATCAATGCTAACCAGGAACCCCTCTACGTTGTCGATGGTGTAATCTTCCAGGCATCTGCTCAGTCTGGCCAGGACCTTGGTCTTGGCGACCGCCTTGGTAACGGTAAGTCTTCGACAGTTTCTCCCCTCTCAACCATTAACCCCTCGGACATCGTTAGCATGGAGATCCTCAAGGACGCTTCTGCAACAGCTATCTATGGTGCTCAGGGCGCCAACGGTGTTGTCCTCATCACCACAAAACGCGGTAAGGCTGGCGAGGCCAAGTTCAACTACGACGGCATGCTGGCCGTGAACCGTCAGATGAAGCGCCTTGACATGATGAACCTGCGTGAGTATGCTGAATATTACCAGGACTTCGTGGACAACGGTTGGATTCTCCCCCAGCAGGCCAGCAAGCGCTACTCTGACCCTTCTGTCCTAGGTACAGGTACAAACTGGCAAGACGCAGTTTTCCAGACTGCAATCCAGCACCAGCATCAGGTATCAGCCCAGGGCGGTTCGGATAAGGTACAATACTACGTGTCAGGTAACTTCATGAACCAAGAAGGTACGATCATCGGCTCAGAGTTCCACCGTTACTCTGTACGCGCAAATTTGGATGCACAGCTAAAGTCATGGTTGAAGCTCGGTTTGTCAGCCACCTATGCCGATACCTTCGACGACTTGAAGAAGGCAGACAGTGACGAAGGTGTCATCACCTATTCGCTGACGACAATTCCTGACATTCCAATTTACGACGTTTACGGCAACTACTACTCAGAAGCACGTGAGGGCTATACCAGTCCCAACCCCGTTGCTATGGCCATGCTGAACAGCTACACCTTGAACCGTCGCAAACTGACTGGTAACATCTTCGGCGAGGTAAGCTTCCTGAAGAACCTCGTATGGCACACAGAACTGGGCTACGACATCTCGGGTAGCAACGCTGAGACCTTTGAACCTTCCGTAAAATTGGGAGGTTGGATCAAGGCCGGCAACTCTGACCACTGGCAGAGCAACAACAACGGTTTCTGGCAGTTGAAGAACTACCTTACCTATAATGGTAAGATTGGCAAGCACAACTTCACCGCCATGCTCGGTCAGGAGTGCTGGGAGTCAACTTGGAGATATCAGGGTATCACTGGTACCAACCTACCTCTGAACGACGTTCAGAATCCATCACTCGTAGAGAAGACCAACAAGGACTTCACTTCTGGTTTCGGCAGTGCTGCAATGGCCTCATTCTTTACTCGTGAAACCTACAACTACGACGATCGCTACTATGCAACTTACACCTATCGCTACGATGGTTCTTCGAATTTCGGTCCCAAGAACCGCTGGGCAGGCTTCCACTCATTGGCTGCCTCTTGGCGCTTCAGCAACGAAGCTTTCCTGAAGGATACCAAATGGCTCTCGAACGGTAAGATCCGCGCAGGATGGGGTCAGACTGGTAACTCGAACATCGGCGCCTACAAGTGGGGTGTAGCATTGAGCACCATGCCCTCGGCCCTGGGTCAGTCATACCGTCCCACCGGTCTGCCTAACGAGGCAATCAAGTGGGAGACTCAGGAGCAGATTGACCTCGGTCTTGACCTCGGCTTCCTGGACAACCGCCTGAATCTGACCATCGACTGGTACCGCAAGGAGTCAAAGGACATGCTCATGGTCATGCAGCTTCCTTCATACCTCGGAACTCAAGGTAACGCTTCGTCAGCACTGCAGGCTCCCTCGGGCAACTATGGTACGATGCGTAACACCGGTCTGGAGATTGAGCTCAAGACACGTCCCGTACAGACCAAGAACTTCTCTTGGGACAGCGACCTCCAGTTCTCATTCAACCAGAACAAGCTTGTTTCCCTCCAGGGTACTACCTCGGCAGCCATCATCGGTTACGGTCAGTGGTCGGATGTTGTATCTATGTCTTCTATAGGTCGTCCCATGTACGACTTCTACGGTTATCAGGTAGAGGGTGTTTACAAGGACTTCGATGACATCCTCAACTCACCCGTCAACACGCTCTACGCACAGTCTTGCATCAAGCATGATGACGGCAGCTACACCCACCAGACTGACCCCACCAAGTACAGCAAGAGCAACACGGTATGGCCCGGTGACCTAAAGTTCAAGGATGTGAACGGTGACGGACAGATCGACGAGAACGATAAGACTCAGATCGGTTCGCCCCTGCCCAAGTGCACCTTTGGTTGGACCAACACATTCACGTACAAGAACTTTGACCTCTCAATCTTCATCAACGGTTCTATCGGCAACAAGGTCATGAATTATACTTCTATAAAGCTTACTAACATGAGTTCGACATGGAACAACCAGATTCAGAGTTCCATCGCTGACCGCGCACAGCTGGCTCCCATCGATGCCAACAAGGCTTACGAGGCAGGCAACTACTGGTACAACGACGTGACAAACGTCTACGTCACCAACGCCGACACCAAGACTCCCCGTGTAGCCATCGGCAACAGCTACAACCAGAACATCTCCGACCGCTACGTGGAGGACGGCTCATACGTACGTCTGAAAAACATCTCTCTAGGTTACACCTTCCCCAAGAGCATGCTTAGCAAGATGTACCTGACCAACCTGCGCATCTACGCCAACGTGCAGAACCTCGTAACTCTGACCAAGTACAAGGGTTACGACCCCGAGGTAGGTGCTTCTACTACCGACCAAAACGGTTATGTATTCGGTCTGGACAACGGTCGATATCCCTCACCCACATCATTCACTTTCGGCCTTAATGTATCATTCTAAGAACTAAAATAAAGATATGAAACTCAAATCAATAAAATATTTCGCAGCCGCTGCCGTGCTCGGACTTGGAATGACTTCTTGCGAGGATTTCCTGAATCGTCCTACAGAAGACAGTTATGTGGCTGGTGGCTACTACAAGACAGATGCACAGTGCATTGCTGCTGTGGACTATCTGTACAATTCACCCTGGTACGACTTCCAACGTGGATTCTTCAAGGTAGGTGAGGTGCTCTCAGGTAACTACTACTGGGGCTCTTCTCCATATCTCGACTTCTCACTCAACTCTAACGATGAAGACCTCCGTAACATGTCTTATTCTCTCTGGGCTGTTAACGGTCACTCTAACATCGTGCGCAACTATATCAAGAATGGTGGTGCTTCTGAGGCTATAAAGAACCAGACTATGGGCGAATGTCTCCTCTGGAAGGCTATGGCTTACTTCTACCTCGTTCGTACTTTCGGCGATGTGCCTATCGTTCACGACAATGCAGGTATGATCGAAGCTGGCGACTACAACGACCAGATGAAGATTCAGAAAGCTGATGTCTATGAGTACATCGCAATGACTCTTGAGAAGGCTATTGAGCTTCTCCCAGAGCAATGCACAGAGGGGCGTCTAGACAAGGACTGCGCAAGAGGTCTTCTCGCAAAGGTTTATCTCCAAAAGGCAGGTGTTAAAGGCACACTTGACAAGAGTGACCTTGAGCAGGCTGTCAAATACGCTACGATTGTAAAGACTGGTATTGAGAAAAAGATTGTCATAAAAGATGGCAAGGAGGAAGAAGTTGAGGAAACCCACCCAGCACGCCATCTTGAAAACAACTACGCTGATGTTTTCAAACTCGAAGGCAACAAGTCTCCTGAGAATATGATCGCTTGGCGTTGGGTTGTTTCTTCACAGTGGACTTCTCAGAACTCTCTTCAGTCAGACCTCGGTATGACTGGTATCGATGAGTTCGGTGACGTTTGGGGTGAATGGGGCGGTCCTTCTGTTGACCTCCAGGATGCGTTTAACTACAACATCCTCCTTGATCCTGCAAGCCGTATCTGCCCTGATACTCGTCGTGCCGCTACATTCATGACTATAGGTGACGTTGTTCCTTACCTCTGGCGCGACAAGGGCGGTTTCAACTACATGCGCTTCGAGTATGACAAGACATACAATGAAGCAGCTTGGGGACAGCACCGCAGTCCTACAGGTGCTAATGTTGTAAAGCACATGTACGGTAACAACGCAGACCACCTTGCTGCTCTCGGCACATCTGCCGACCGTATGGCAAGCTCACTCTGTACTCCTATCCTCCGTCTTGCTGACGTTTATCTCGTACTCGCTGAAGCTCAGTGTCTGCTCGGTGGTGGAACGACAAAAGATGCAGAGGCTATAGATGCATTCAACCAAGTTCATGTACGTGCTATCCCAACAGCAAAAGAAGCAGCACAAAAAAGGACTTCTCTCACATTTGACGAAGTATGGAAGGAGCGCCGTCTCGAACTCGCTTGCGAAGGTGACCGTTGGTACGACTTCGTCCGTCTCTCTTACTACAATCCTTCTGCAGCTATCGCTGAACTCAAGGCACAGCGTCGTAACTCTTACTGGAACCTCGACCTTATGTTCAAGGCCTACTTCGAGACCGGTCAGTGGCAGCTCGTCAACAAGGGTGATAATGGTAATGAGGAAACAGCCATGTACGACGACCAGACCGAGGCTCCCAACGTGACCGAGGCCAGCTTTACCATTCCCTTCCCCATGGAGGACCTCACCTTCAACCCCCACCTGAGAGAGGAACCCATCCACGTGGACGTGCGTGCAACCTATCACTATTAATAATGCCAATACTATAAACAACAATGAAAAAAGCATATAACATACTCATCTTGTTTGCAGCTTTCATCACGATAGTTGGATTCACTTCATGTGCTGATGAGCCAGACAAGTATAAGGTAGCAGATGGCACACCTACCATCAGTTACATCCGCCCTGTCGACATAGCAAGTAGCGACTCACTGCTGACGGGTGCCTACATGGACAACGAGATATGTATCGTGGGTAAGAATCTCCGAAGCATCGTGGAAATGTACTTCAACGACCAGAAGGCACAGCTCATTCCCTCGCTCATCACTGACAACACGCTGATTGTAACCGTACCCGGAACAATCCCAGATGAAGTATTCAACAAAATCTTCATGCACAATAACAAGGGTGAAGTTACTGAGTACGACTTCAAGGTGCTTGTGCCCGGTCCCAAGATTCTCTCAATGGACAACGAATGGGCCAAGGGTGGTGAAAACCAGACCCTCTACGGTAGCTACTTCATCGACGACCCCAACGTGCCTCTCACGCTGACCATCTCAGGTAAGAAGGCCGAATTCATCAGCTTCACGGACAGCCGTATCACATTCGTCGTTCCCGAAGGAATCGAGGAAGGTCCCATTGAGGTGACTACCGTCTACGGCACCCAGAAGGCCGCTTTCCGCTATAAGGATTCTCGTGGTATGATCACCAACTTCGACAACCCCGACGGCTTCGATGCCAACTCGGGAACCAAGGGTATCGTGCCTCAGGGTTGGAACCTTGCTTTCACCTATTCGGATGAGGGCGGTATCGACGGCTACTACATACAGGTAGGTGACGGCTCACTCACAATGCCTGCCGACGGTGGTTGGACCGAGCCCTTCAAGATTTCTTGGTGGTGCGGTAACTGGGGTGGCGACCCCATGGGTATCAAGGAGGGTGCTGGCGTGCCTCTGCGAAACATCTTCCCCGCCGGATACTTTGCCGAGCCCGAGAAGTTGGCTGTGAAGTTTGAGATGTTCATCCCCTCTGCAAAACCCTGGAAGGCAGGCGTAATGCAAGTACTATTTGTGAACAATAAACTGTGTGCCAACGATACCTGGCAGAACAACAACTACATTAAGACGTCTACCGACGGCGGTCCCGACCTCTGCCGTGGCCTGTACGCTCCCTGGAACGGTACCGGCTCGTTCGACACACAGGATAAGTGGATTACCGTCACCATGCCTATCGAGAACTTCACCTACAACATGGATGGTACGGCCGGTGTCAAGGCTATCGACTCGGAGAGCTTCGACAGCTTCACAATATGGCCCGTCTCTGGTGGCATCGAGGGTGAGGAGTGCACTCCCATCATCCGCTTCGACAACATCCGTATCGTTCCTATTAAATAATAAGTTGACATAGACAAAAGTATGAAAAAGATATTCAATTACATTATGCTGTTTGCGGTGGCCCTCACGGGCCTCTCGCTCACAGCGTGTAGCGATGATGAGATCAGCACCAATCAGTACGACAAGAATGGTGTTAATATCCTCGCTTTCGGTCCTATGCCCATTACACGTGGCGAGACTATGCGACTCACGGGTACTAACCTCGACAAGGTGAAAGAAGTACTCTTCCCCGAAGGCAACCAAAAACTCGTTGAATCAAAGACCTATATCAAGGGGGACTTCACTCTTAAGGGTTCTGAGGAGATGACGGTAACAATCCCTGATCTTTGTGTCCCTGGCAAGATTCGCCTCGTCACAAACACCAACGACACCATCATTTCTGCTTCAAACATCACTTTCAACGAAGAGATCAAGGCAGAAGCCCTCTCACCACTCAACGTTCATGCAGGTGACACCATTTCCATCACCGGTGACTTCGTATGGAACATACAGTCAGTAACCTTTAGTGCAGGCGTAAAGGTTGAAGCCGAAAATTTCGTTAAGAACACTCGCAAAGAGATTCTGGTACTTGTGCCTGTTGAGGCTATCACCGGTCCTGTAACATTCAGCGCTGGCGATGACTCCGAAGAAGTTACCATTGCAAACAACCTCATTGTTGATGCTGCCCAGGTAACTTCCCTCTCTAACGAGACGCCTGACTTTAACCAACAGATCACCATCTACGGTGAGAACCTTGACCTCATTACAGAGGTTGACTTCCCATCTGTTCCTGAGGTTGAATTCACTGTTGCTCCCGACCGTAAGTCTATTACAACTACCATTCCTGCAGCAGCAACATCTGGCGACATCATCCTCGTGTCTCACTCAGGTCTTACAACATCTATCAGCATAACTCTTCCTCTCGCACAATATGAGATGGGGTCAATTGCACCTGCAAAGAATCTTCAAGCTGGTCAGACTGTATCCTTCAACGGTGAAAACCTCGATCGCGTCATAGCCCTCAACCTCCCTGGTGGAATCACTCTTGAGAAGGGTCAGTTCACTCAGAGCAAGACTTCTATCTCATTCCAGGTTCCTGCCGAAATGGGTGACGGTAAGGTTGTCCTCGTTCAGCACGACAACTGGAGCATTGAGACCGACCGAATTGCAATGTATGCAGCAGAGGGTCCTGTAAAGGTTATCTGGAAGGACAAAAAAGCAATCGGATGGGATGGCGCAGGCCAGATATACCTTGGAACCGATGGCGGTCCTGAGCTCTTAGAGAATAATGTTAATCCTGGCGACAAGCTCCGCATCAAGCTCGAGCCCACAGCAAGCGACTGGGTTGCTCAGATTTGGGAAGGCCACTGGGGCTACCAGATTGAAGAAATCAAAGCCGAAAATTATGACCTCGAGGCTGAGGGTGGCTACTACACAATCACGCTCACTGAGGAGAATATCAAGACATTCACAACCGCTCAGGGCTGGGGCGGTATCGTCCTCGTACAGGGACAGAGCATGGACGTCACCGAGCTTGCTATCGTCAAGAAGGCCGAGGGCAAGGTTATCTGGAAGGACAACAAGGCTATTGGTTGGAGTGGCGAAGGTCAGGTTTACATCGGTACAGATGGCGGTCCTGAACTCATTGAGGCTGGTGCAAAGGCAGGTGATAAGCTCATCATCTCTCTTGAACCAACAGCCGATGATTGGTGTGCTCAGATTTGGGAAGGCCATTGGGGCTATCAGATTGAGGAAATCAAACCTGAGAACTATGACCTCGCAGCCAACGGCGGTTATGTCATAACTCTCACCAACGACCTCATTCAGACCTTCACAACCGCTGGCGGTTGGGGTGGAATGCTCCTCGTTCAGGGTCAGAACATGAATGTAACCAAGTTGACTCTTATTCAGAATTAGTATTCTGTACTAAGAAAATCTTTTATGAATGGGAGCCTGCTCACAAGCGTGGGCAGGCTCTTATCCTTACAAAAATGGAAATGAAATCATCTCTCTCAATAGTAACAATCTTACTTTTGCTATTCAGCGTCTTTACAAGCTGTAAACAGCAAACGGCAAAGCAGAGACTTATCAGTAAGATTGAGAACTATAATATCGATACAATAGAGGCAAAACCAGTAGACATCTCTACGTTGGACAGTGCCGGCCTTTTCCGTCAAAGTGTTGACGAAGTACTTCGACACTATCCCGAGATGTATCATGCCATGGACAATGCAACGCATGCTTACAATACTTGGATAAAAGCAGAACGTTTGTTCATTGAGAGAGACTTCGTAGGAAAAAATTCAAAAGCATTACAAGTCTTTGCCCAAAATGCTGCATCATTGGACAATCGTTTCTTGCAGCTCAATTTCATTAAGCCCCTTAAGTCTATTATCATAGATGATGCAGAAGCATCTGCATTTGAAAACACAAAGTTAACAAAGACTCTTGACGAGAAATATGTCAAGTCATGTTATAGAACAACCATGTATGCCATATGCGACGGTATACAAAACTCTACTGACGATTACTCCTCCGACGAGATGCGAACAGCCTGCGAAAGGGCCCGTCTTGCCTGGAACGACTATATAAATGCCACAAACAATCTCATCGCCTCCATGCCCTCCGAATGTCAGCCGGCCATGATCATAGCCATGCGAGAGATTGTCAACCTGCATATCATAGACCTACATAACTGTTACATTCAGTACTGGGCCCCCAACCACCAGGTCCCTTTACTCAATGACACCAGCTCAGATGAAGATCTAGAGTCCTCTTCGTTTGAAGCCCTGAGTTTGTTACGCTGGATGAAGAGTTCAAATAACAACAAATGATGTTGGACATCTTATGTAGGAAATCACCTCCCATGCGACAATGATACGAAACAATGACTAAAACATAAATTAAAAATATCAAAGCGACAATGAAACTATTTAAAAAAATCTTCTGCTACATTTGTGCGACAGTTTTGGCACTTGTCTTCACATCATGTGGTGATGAGGACGATCCCACACCAGCAATTACGCCCGAAAATACTGTCGAAGAAAAAGAAGTAAAAGTCAGCAACTCAGACGCAGCATCGGTAGAAATCACCTTCAATGCGGCACAGACTTGGAAAGCCACAAGCGACGCAAACTGGTGTACCATATCGCCAGCACAAGGCACCGATGGAAACAGTAAGAAAATCACTCTCAGCATTGCAGAGAACGCCACTAAGGATGCACGCGTGGCACACGTAACAGTGAAATCCATCGTTGGCGCAAAATTAATGGTCAACGTAACCGTCACCCAACCAGGATTCGTTGAGAAGCCATCCAACGATGTAGACTCTAATGCCCCTGAAGGAATGAAGTCAACGAACATTGGCCTTGTAAAGAAAATCAAGGTTGGCTGGAACCTCGGGAACACCTGCGAGGCTGGCATCTGGGACGGATGGAACGACGACGATCTGAACATCGAGACCAACTGGCTCAGTCCCAAGGTAAAGACCTCAAAGACGATGTTCACCGCACTCAAAGAGGCTGGATTCAATGCCATCCGCATTCCCGTACGCTGGTACCTGCATGCCGATGCAGATCTCCACATCAACGACCGTTGGATGGCCCGCGTTAAGGAGATCGTAGACTTTGCCGTTTCGCAGGACATGTATGTCATCCTCAACTCACACCACGACACCTGGTACGACCGTCTGCCAGTTGGCTACAACGAGACTGACATCCACGCCAAGTATAAGACGATGTGGACACAGATCGCCACATACTTTAAGAATTACGACGAACACCTAATCCTTGCTGGTGCCAATGAAATCATCAAACTAAACTCTGACGGTTCGGAGAACTGGGGAAATCCCAACGACCAAAACTTCAAGTTCGTGAACGACCTCATGCAGCTCTTCGTCAACACAGTCCGTGCTACTGGTGGCAATAACGAATGGCGTTGTCTCATGGTACAACCCTGGGCTTGCAATCCTGCCAATGCGGTATCCGACAAGTTTGTACTACCCAGCGATACGAAAGAGAACCGCCTCATCGTGGAGTACCACTGCTACGATCCATACAACTATGCAACTCCAAAGACTCAGCACGAGGTGTCGCAGAACGACTACAACAACATATCCAACAGTTTCTCTAAGCTCAACACAAAATTCGTAGCAAAAGGAATTCCATGCATCATGGCAGAGTTCGGATCTACACAGGACAACACGTATTCTAAAGGCAAAGACGCTGCCGACAAAATCCGAGCAGAATACCACACATTCGTTGTCAAGGAGGCTAAGAAGTACGGCATCCCCGGTTTCTACTGGGACAATTATTGCTTCGAAACAAACGGAGAGAACTTTGGACTCCTCGACCGCAAGAACTGCAACTTCCCAGCCCGTGCACAGATAGCCCTTAAAGGTATCATGGAAGGACTATATTGACTGTGATTTTTACATCATGAGTAAAAGAAATACGGAATGAAAAAAAACATTGTACTTCTCACCATCCTGTTTTTTCAGGCAGTAAGTATCTCTATGCTGGCAGCGACAAAAACGCCTGCCCAGCAACTCATTGAAAGACTTGCCAAAATACAGAAGCAAGGTTATATGTACGGTCATCAGGACGACCCGTTCTATGGCATCACATGGGATTGGGAACAAGGGCGTTCTGATACAAAAGAACTCGTTGGAGACTATCCCGGTGTTATGGGATTTGATCTGGGAGGCATTGAAGTGGGAGACAAAAAGAACCTCGACTCCGTTCCTTTTAACCGCATCCGTGAGGAAATAATCGCTCATCACAAGCGTGGTGGTATCATCACGATCTCGTGGCATCCGCGCAATCCTCTGCTTGGCACAACAGCATGGATAGAGAACGACATCAAGGCCTACGAGGCTGCCGTGGAGGCACTGGATAAGGTAGGTCAGAGCGCGATGGCTCATCATCTTGTTGACCCTCGCACCACGGTAGAAAGCATTTTGCCCGGAGGGTGCAAATACGAGAAATTTCAACTCTGGCTTTACCGCATAAGCGAATTCCTACAGAACCTAAAGGACGAAAAGGGAAATCCGGTCCCCTTTATATTTCGCCCTTATCATGAGAATAACGGCAACTGGTTCTGGTGGGGACAGAAACTCTGTACAGACGAGCAGTATCACCAGTTGTGGAACATGACGCAAGACTTCATCAACGAACGCATGAATGACAACGTCGTCTGGTCGTTCTCCCCCAACCTTCAAGGCAACTGGACTGAGACAGAATGGATGAAGCGTTACCCGGGCGACAACCGCGTCGACCTCATCGGCGAGGACGCTTACCAGTGGGGCACCGAGAAGGACTTTATCCAGGGTGTCACTGCCGACCTCAAACTCATTACAAAAATTGCAGCCGAACATGGGAAACTCATTGCCATGACGGAGTGCGGCTATCAAAACTCGCCAGACGCCACATGGTGGACCCGCGTCTTCATGCCCCTCATCGATCAGGCACCTATCTGCTACTTCCTACCCTGGCGCAACTACAAGAAAGAGCATTTCGGTGCCTCGAAGGATGCCAAGACAGCCAACGACTTCAAGCAATGGTCACAGAAGAAAAACTTCCTTTTCCTTAAAGACATCCAGAGGATTAAATAAGAATCGACAACTCGAATAGTCGAGCAACCGCAAGCTCGAGTCTTCGGATCTTCTTGCCATAGAATCCTCGAATTATCAAATTATCGAACTATCGAAAAACTCGAAAATTACAAATATGAACTTCCAAGATAAAGTCAATGCCATTCGCGCTCGTCACGAAGAGCTCCTCACTCGTAAAAATGTACGAAAAGAGTGGGGAAACGGCATCTATGATAAATACGAGCATCCCATCCTGACGGCCGAGCACACTCCACTGGAGTGGCGCTACGACTTCTGCGAGCAGGACAATCCCTACCTGATGCAGCGCATCATGATAAATGCGGCATTCAATTCGGGCGCCATCAAGATCGATGGCAAGTACCTCCTTGTCGTGCGCGTGGAGGGAGCCGACCGCAAGTCGTTCTTTGCCGTGGCGGAGTCGCCCAACGGAATCGACAACTTCCGCTTCTGGGACGAGCCCATCACCATGCCTGAGGCCCCCATCCTTTCGCCTGAGGGTCAAGTCATCGGAACGGACGATGCCACCAACATCTACGACATGCGACTGACCCAGCACGAGGACGGTTGGATATACGGACTCTTCTGTGCCGAGCGTCACGACGATGCTTTGCCCGGCGACCTTTCAGCGGCCACGGCTACCTGTGGCATCGCCCGCACCCACGACCTTAAAACTTGGGAGCGTCTACCCGACCTCAAGGCACAGTGTCAGCAACGCAACGTCTGTCTGCATCCCGAGTTTGTCTATACTGACGAGAATGGGAAAATCGTGAATGGTGAGACAACCAATTGCAAATGCAGTTATGCCCTTTACACCCGTCCTCAGGACGGTTTCATCGACGCCGGTTCAGGTGGTGGCATCGGTTGGGCGCTGATTGACGACATGACCCATGCAGAAATCAAGGAGGAGAAGATAATCAACGCTCGACGCTACCACACCATCATGGAGGTGAAGAATGGCGAAGGCCCCCACCCAATTAAGACGGCTAGAGGATGGTTACATCTCGCCCATGGTGTTCGTGGTTGTGCTTCTGGTCTTCGCTATGTACTCTACATGTACATGACGTCGCTCGAGGATCCGACCAGAGTCATCGCACAGCCCGGCGGCTACTTCCTCGTGCCCGAGGGCTACGAGTACATCGGCGACGTAATGAACGTGGCCTTTGCCAATGGTTGGATTGCCGATGGCGAACCAGTTAATGGCCTCCACCAGGATGACGAGAAAGTATTCATCTACTATGCATCAAGCGACACCCGTATGCACGTGGCCGAGTCTACCATCGGCCAGCTCATCGACTACTGCATGAACACGCCTGCCGACGGATACCGCACAGGCAAGTCGGTGGAGAGCATCATGGCGCTCATTGCCAAGAATAAAAAGAGATAGCCCCCAACCATCGAGAAAGCCGAGTAAACGAATAAACGAACAATCGAAAATCGATTTATCGAGATTACGAAAATCGAGATTACGAAAAATCGAGAATTCGAGAATTCGAGAATAACAGACAGAATAACCAATAACTAAAACCAACAACCAACAATGGCAAGCATTAAAGAGAAAATAGGCTATG
>JAKSLN010000031.1 GCA_024401165.1 Bacteroidaceae bacterium | reverse complement strand
GTAGCATCACGTGCTAAGAGAAAGAAGATTCTGGGTCTGACCAGAGGTTACTATGGTGCCCGCAAGAATGTATGGACCGTTGCCAAGAACACTTGGGAGAAGGGTCTTACCTATGCATTCCGCGATCGTCGTAACAAGAAGCGTACCTTCCGTGCCCTGTGGATTCAGCGTATCAACGCTGCCGCTCGTCTCGAGGGTATGAGCTACTCTCAGCTCATGGGCGCTCTGCACAAGGCTGGTATCGAGATCAACCGCAAGGTGCTTGCTGACCTCGCTGTTAACCATCCCGAGGCTTTCAAGGCTATCGTTGCCAAGGTTAAGTAAGCAGAGCTTCTTACTGAAAGAAAAAAAGCCGGACACTCCGTATAAGGGGTGTCCGGTCTTTTTTTTGCTAACTTTATAGTAAACTATGCAGTTTAGCGAATAACTATGAACTGTGACTGCAAAGCTTGATGAGCTTAGCGAATAACTATGAACTAAAAAAATGCCGCATCGGTGATGTGATGAAACTCCGAGTAACAAGATTTGAGCGCCCGCACCCTTTGTAATCCACCGACTCAAGGTTACCCCTTTCGGGGCGTGGCCCGCCATTGGTGTGCGTAAGCATTCTCGGTTTTCAGTATAATTTGATGAGTATCCCAGTCGAACCGATGCGGCAATATGTATGGTTCATGTCCGATGGAATCTGTCCGCTGACGGATTTCTTAATCTATAGGACATGAATTGTTTTCTTATGCAAAGTTACTTCAAAAGAGTTGAATGACCAAATTTTAGAGCGCTTTTTTTTGCTCTTCGACTTTTTATTTGTACCTTTGTCGCGCGTAAATATTTAGTATTAAATAAATAAGGTATGAAGATAGAATTATCCATCAACTATCGCACAAATTGGGGCGAAGTTGTATGCGTAGAGTTTACCATACAGAAGAGTAAGGGCAAGGATGTTCAGCGCTCGCTGGAGCTGAAGACGGAGGACGGTGACCTGTGGACCGGTGAAGTGAATCTGACCGACAAGGATGCCGTAAGTTTCTCCTACAACTATGTTGTAAAGAAGGGCGAGATTGTTGTTCGCCAGGGATGGCTTGGCTGCCCTCGCATCTTCCATTTCGATCCCCGCAAGACGATTCGTGTCCGCGACTTCTGGCGTGACATGCCCATCCGTGCCCATCTGTACAGTTCGGCCTATTGCCACCTGAACCAGCAGGGCATGGCTCCTCACGCAGACATTCCTTATTATGATAAGACACTCATTTTGCGCGTCGAGGCTCCCCAGTTGACTGAGGGCCAGGTGCTGGCCATTGTCGGCAATCTGCCCGTTCTGGGTGGCTGGGATGCCAGCCATGCCCTGCGCATGCAGCCCAGCGCTCTTCATGAGTGGTGCCTGTCGCTCAGCGCCAGTGCCCTCACGACTCCCTTTGAGTACAAGTACGTCGTTCTCGACGAGAAGACCGGCGACCTCTGCTACTGGGAGGGCGGCGACAACCGCAAGAGCGGAAGCCTGTCCATCGCAGACGACGAGGTGGTCGTTCTCTATGACGGAGAAGTGCACATCGAGGATCTTCACTGGAAGATTGCTGGATGCGTGACGCCTATCTTCTCGCTTCGCAGCGAGGGAAGCCAGGGCGTGGGTGACTTCGGCGACCTGAAGATGATGGTTGACTGGGCTCACCAGACGGGCATGAAGATGATTCAGCTGCTGCCCATCTATGATACGACACAGACCTACACTTGGATGGATAGCTATCCTTACAATGCAATCAGTATTTACGCACTCCATCCCATGTACATCGACATCCGTCAACTCAACAAGGTGGAGGATGCCGACTTCATGCATGCCTACGAGTTGGACCGCGAACGACTGAATGGCGAGTTTACCGTGGACTATGAGGTTGTCAACCGTGTCAAGCGTGGCTATGTTCGCCGCTTGTACGAACAGGAGGGCAAGGAGGTGCTTAAGAGCGATGAGTTCCAGCGCTTCTTCAACGAGAATGGCCGTTGGCTCATTCCCTATGCCGCCTTCTCTTATTTGCGCGACAAGTATGAGACTTGCGACTTCTCAAAGTGGGAGGAGTTTGCCGTTTACGACCAGGCTGCAGTAACCCGATTCTGCTCGTCGGCCCGCAAGCATTACAAGGACGTTGCCTTCTACTACTATCTGCAGTTCCAACTCTACAAGCAGATGGCAGAGGTGACTCGATATGCCCGTGAGAACCGTGTTGTCCTGAAGGGCGACATCCCCATCGGCATTAGCCGCAACAGCGTGGAGGCATGGGTGGAACCCCATCTCTTCCACATGAATGGCCAGGCCGGTGCTCCACCAGATGCTTTCTGCAAGGAAGGCCAGAATTGGGGCTTCCCCACCTACAACTGGGAGCGTATGGCAGAGGATGGCTATGCCTGGTGGAAAGAGCGTCTGGCCAAGATGTCGGAATTCTTTGACGCTTACCGCATCGACCATGTGCTGGGCTTCTTCCGCATCTGGGAGGTTCCTCTGGATAGTGTACAGGGACTGCTGGGTCAGTTCTCACCTGCTCTGCCCATGTCGCGTGAAGAGATTCAAGGCTATGGCATCACCTTCCGCGATGAGTTCCTCGAGCCTCTTATTACGGAGGGCATCCTGTATGACACGTTCGGCACAGAACTGCTGGCTCGTGTAAAGAATGACTTCCTGGATGTTGCCGGCCGTGATCGTTACCGTTTGAAGGAGGCTTTCAATACGCAGGTGAAGGTAAAGGCATATTTTGGAGATGCAACGGATGAAGAGAGCGAGAAGATAAAACTGGGTCTCTATTCGCTCATCAACAACGTTCTTTTCTTGCGTGATAACAACCAATCTGATATGTATCATCCTCGCATCAGTGCGATGGACGATTCCTTCTTCCAGGTTCTTAACGGACAGGAACAGAACGCTTTCCGTCTGCTTCACGAGGACTATTTCTATCATCGTCACAACGATTTCTGGTATCAGGAGGCTTACAAGAAACTGCCCGCTCTGGTGGAGAGCACCGGCATGCTTTGCTGTGCAGAGGATCTTGGCATGGTGCCCGCTTGTGTTCGTCCGCTCATGGACGAGCTCCGCATGCTCTCACTCGAAATTCAGACGATGCCCAAGACACTTGGCGAACGTTTCAGCCACCTCGAAAACAACCCCTATCGCAGCGTTGCCACCATCTTCACTCACGACATGGCGACCCTTCGTATGTGGTGGGAAGAGGACCAGGAGCGCACGCAAGCCTTCTACCACGACGTGCTGCAGAAGGATGGTCCCGCCCCCGACAGTATTCCTGGCTGGTTGTGCGAGGAGGTCGTTGCGCGCCATCTCTTCAGCCCCTCAATGCTCTGCCTGATCAGTCTGCAGAACTGGCTTTCAATCGACGACACCATGCGCTATCCCGATCCTTCGGAGGAGCGTATCAACGTGCCCGCCAAGACACGTCACTACTGGCGCTACCGTATGCCTCTCTATATCGAGCAGCTGCTGAGCGCAGGTAGCTTTAACGATAAGATTAAGACGCTTATCCAGCGTGCAAATCGTGCTTAAACGTACTAAGCGTACAAATCGTACTTAAACAAGATGAAAATAGGACTTGTACTTGAGGGTGGCGGCCTGCGTGATCTTTTCACCGCCGCCATCCTTGACGTAATGATGGAGCGAGGCATTCACTTCGATGGAATCATCGGAGTGAGTGCCGGCGCTACCTTCGGCTGTAATTACAAGTCCCACCAGATAGGCCGCAGCCTGCGCTACAACAAGCAGATGGCGGGCGACTGGCGCTACTGTTCCGTTCGCTCCTGGATAACGACGGGCGACTTGGTCGGTGCGGATTATGCCTACCACGTGTTGCCTACAGAAATTGATGTGTTTGACAATGAGACGTTTACTAACGACTCAACCGACTTCTGCGTAGTTTGTACGGATGCCCAGAATGGTACGCCTATCTATCACCGTGTTCCTACGTTCGACTACGAGGGACTTGAGTGGTTGCGTGCTTCGGCTTCGCTGCCCATTGTCAGCCGTCCTGTTCGCATCGGAGGGCATCTGATGCTCGACGGTGGCATATCCGACAGCATCCCTCTTCGCTATTGGCAGTCGCAGGGCTATGAACGTAACGTCGTCATCCTGACGCAGCCTGCTGGCTACACCAAGAAGCTGACCAAGCTTATGCCGCTGTTTAAGATTTTCTGCCGCCGCTATCCCGCCATCGTAAAGGCAATGGGACGCCGGCACGAGATGTATAACGAACAGCTGGCTTATTTGGCATCGGAACAGGCAAAAGGACAGACGCTCGTCCTCTGTCCGGAATCTCCCATCGAAATAGGCCGAACCGAAATGGACCCGAAGAAGATGCAACAGGTCTACGACGACGGCTTAGACTATGCGCGCCAGCACATCGATGAGATCCTGCGATTCGTCAAACAATGTGACGAATAAACTTGAACAATTTATAAGGCATGTAGCGCAGCGGAAGGTCGAGCCACTTGGGTGAGACCAGCACCGAGCGCCTGTGTGTGAAGGCTTCAAACGACTCCTTTCTGTGGTAGCGTCCCATGCCCGAATTGCCAACGCCTCCGAAGGGCATGTGGGTGTTGACGATGTGCATAATGTTGTCGTTGATGCAGGCGCCACCTGACGATGTCCGGCGTATGATGTCCCATCCTTTGCTCTTTTTCCCGAAATAATAGAAGGCCAATGGTTTGGGGCGTTCTGTTACGAATTTTCTCACCTGTTCGCTGAACGAAGGTCCACCCTCAGTTTCGCTTATTGTTATTACAGGGAAGATGGGGCCAAATATCTCCTCTTGCATGACGGGGGCGTCCAGTGCCACGTTGTCGAGCAAAGTGGGTTCGATGAAGCGCTCCTGAGGGTCGGTTGCTCCACCGCATAGAATCTTTCCTTGGCTCAGATAGCCGCTGACACGCTTGAAAGCCTTGTCGCTCACCATTCTCACGTAGTGCTTACTCTGCTTTATCTCCTCCCCGTGCAGCACCTTCAGCTGTTTCTGGAAGGCTGCCACGAAGGCGTCTTTAACTTCGCTGTGAATGAGGATGTAGTCGGGGGCGATGCAGGTCTGTCCGCTGTTCAGCGTCTTGCCCCATGCAACGCGCTTTGCGGCAATGTCAATGTTGGCTTCGCGGTCGATGATGCAGGGACTTTTTCCACCCAATTCCAGGACAACGGGCGTAAGATGGCGTGCAGCAGCCTCCATCACCGTGTGGGCAACGGCAGGACTGCCCGTGTAGAAAATCAGATCGAAAGGATGGGAGAAAAGGCGCGTGTTAACTTCGCGGTTTCCTTGCACAACGGCAATGTAGTCGGGGGAAAACGTATCCGCAATCATGTCGGCGATAACCTGCGAAACGTGCGGAACGTAGGGGGAGGGCTTCAGTACCGCCGTACAACCAGCGGCAATGGCGCCGACAAGAGGACTTAGGAGCAACTGGACGGGGTAGTTCCAAGGGGAAACGATGAGCGCCGTGCCGAGGGGTTCTTTGACGACGTAACTCATTGAAGGGAGGACGGCTAGGGCGGGCATCTTCATCTCTTTGCGGCTCCAGCTGGCAACCTTTTTCCGAGCGGTTCGGATTTCGGCGAACACGATGCTTGTCTCGGTGAGATAGGCCTCTTCGAACGACTTGTGCAGGTCGATCCAGAGGGCATCACAGATGGCCTTCTCGTACTTTTTTAGTGCCTCGTGAAGGTCATCGAGGCGTGCCTTGCGGAAACTGACGGGAAGTGTGAATCCGGTCGCAAATGCCTTCTTCTGGTTGGCAAACAGGGTGTCGACTCTCTCCAAGGGTGTATTTTCCATAATGTTCTTATTTTCGTCCTGTAAAATGATCCATCGTATGGTAGATGCCGAACACGCTTCCAAATATCCAGTCGACCATGCTCATCGAGAGGATGCCTTGCATGAGTCGTGTGAAACGGAAAGAGAAGGGTATGCCTTTGAAACGTGTGTTGCGCTCGATGGCGCGCAATATTCTCTTGGCAGTTTTCTCGGGGTCGAGGATGGGGAAGAAGCGTGACTTTACGCCGTCAAACATGCCCGTGTTGATATAGTATGGTGCGAGAGTCGTCACCTTCACATGGCTCTTTCTCTCTTTCAGTTCAATGGCAACGGAGTCAGACCATCCCATGGCAGCCCACTTGCTTGCGGCGTAGACGGACATTCGGGGATTGGAGAGCAGGCCGGCGGCAGAGCAGATGTTGCAGATGTGTCCACGATCACGGGCTATCATGTCGGGGAGCATCGCCAGCGCGACATACATCGGAGCGATGGTGTTGATGGTTATCGTTCGGTCGATGTCTGCCTTTGTGTTGAGGTCGAAGGTTTTGTTCGTCGTGACAACGCCTGCGTTGTTGATGAGGATGTCCACGGCGCCCATATCCTTGACCGTTGCGGCATAGGCAGCCTTCACGGCCTCCATGTCAGACACGTCTACGCGATAGCCTTTGACCTTCGGGAAGTCGCACGCTCCCTTTTCTGCGTTTTGAACGTTGTTGATGGTTTCTGTGTGTTCCTGCACAACTTTGTCCAGGTTCTCTTGGTTGATGTCCCATACGGCAACGCCTTTGGCTCCCTTTTCCAATGCCATGCGGCCCATGATGCGACCAATGCCAGAGGCACCGCCCGTGATCACAACAACAGCATCTTTAATCTTCATTTTCGGTTGAGTTGGTTTAGCAATAATAAGTAATGTGGTCTACAGAGCTTCGATCACTACCAAAGAAAAAAGTCGCCTTTGAGGGCGACTTCATTCATTTAAACTGAGTGGAGAATATCGGAATCGAACCGATGACCTCTTGCATGCCATGCAAGCGCTCTAGCCAGCTGAGCTAATCCCCCAGTTTTGCTTTTGCGCTGCAAAGGTACGCCATTTTGTGTTAATTGCCAAACATTTATTCATTTTTTTTCGACTTTGTGCGTTGATTTTTGTACATTTGCACGCGTAAAGTACACAAATGGATGATGAAGAGACTGGCAACCATACTGGTTTGGCTGATTGTGGCTGCTGCTGCGGCGGCACCCATCAGCGAGCATCAGGCCAGGATGATAGCAAGTCGGTATGCGCTCGCAGGTCATGAGCTGACGCGGGTAGACGGGGTTAGATTGGCTCCTCAAAGAGTTGGCTCGCGTGCTGACGGAGTATATTCCCACACCTCGGCTTCTCCTGCGTATTATGTTTTCAGTCGTGGAAACGGAGCCGGTTTCGTCATCGTCTCAGGTGACGATCTCAGACCGGAGGTTATTGGCTTTTGCGAAAATGGTGACTTTGTCTTCGACGAAATGCCACCCGCCTTGCAAGACATGCTGAGCTCCTATGAGCAGTCTGCCTCTCAATGCGAAAAGGATGCTCCTGGGGAAAAGCGGAAGGTTATGCGTGCTTCTTCCGGGACGAAGGACGTCGCTCCTTTGCTGCAGACGCATTGGCATCAAGACTGGCCCTACAACGGTCGCTGCCCCTGGTTGCCGGGTGGCAAGACAAGAGCGGCAACGGGCTGTCTGGCAACGGCTGTCAGTCAATTGCTGTACTATTGGCATCGCGACTTGGGCGACTGCACGCTTGTCGATACGCCAACCTACGCCTATGGTGCCGCCCCGGTGGATGAGTCGTGCGTGATTCCTGCCGGAACGTCCCTGCGGTGGGAACTCATGCTGCCGACCTATGATGGAGGTGAATCACAGGAGAGTTGTGATGCCGTCGCTGTGCTGATGGCTGTGGCTGGCATGAGCGGATGGCTCTCGTATGGCGAGAGCACTTCGGGACAGATCCAGGACTATGTGACGGTTCTGAGCAGTCAGTTCGGGATGAATGGCGGTTCGATGGTGTGGCGCGGCTACAGCCAGACAGGTTGGGAGAAGATGATTCTGAGCGACCTGGAGGGCGGCAGGCCCGTTCTTTATAGCGGTGTACACGTGTCGGAAGGCGGACATGCCGTTGTGCTTGACGGATATCGTGTTGCAGACAATCTCTTCCACTTCAACTTTGGATGGGGTGGAGTAGGGGACGGCTACTACACGGTGGACGACGCAGGAATGGCCGGCTTCTCGGAATCGCAAGGCATGATTTGCCAAATCAGTCCAAAGCGAACCAATGTCGTGGCGAGTTTCCAGGAAACGGAAGAACCCTTCTACCTTCGCATGAAGAAGGAGGTGCAGGTGACAGTCTCGAATCAGGGAACCTTGCCCGTCAAGGGCTTTTATCTGTACTGCGTGAAAGGGCTGAACCGCCCCACGGCCAGTACAGCAAGCACGTATCTGAAGGCAAAGGACGAAACGCAGGAAGTCGCACCGGGAGAGAGCGTCACGCTAAAGTTCAACTATGCTCCGGTGACGAAGGGAAGCTTCATCATGTATCTGTGCGATAGTCAGATGAATATCCTTGCCGAGTCGGGTCAGATGGAAGTCTTGGATGCTGAAGACGGGATAGGTGATGTCCCAACAACCCAAGCTGCCGCGGTTTATGACTTGAGTGGAAGGAAGACTGCTAATCGCCGCTTGCGCATTGAAAATGGACGTAAGATTTTGCGGTAACGCCAGACGATTTAGTGGCAACGCCAAATGAGTAAATAGATAAAGAAAGAGATGGACGTAAAGAAATATATAGTATGCTTTCTGGCTGTTCTGCTGTTTCCTGTGGTTGCAATGGCACAGACGGCAGACGAGGAAGACGACCTCTTTGTGTTGCAACGCCCGGAGTGTGACGTCAAGCTCAACGGGCCTGCCATCGAGGGGGGGCGTCGAGTGGCTCGGCGCATAGGTTCGGCTGGCGAATACCTTGCAACCACTGGCGCACCTCGCATCCCCATCGTACTGGTAGAATTCCCAGACCGTCCTTTTGCTGCCACCGGCAATACAAAGCAAGAGGTGCGTGCGCGTTACGACCTCTTTTTCAATGGATATGATGATGGCGAGGTGTATAGGGAAACCGGAAGTCGTGGCTCGGTTTTTAGTTATTTCTACGACATGAGCCATGGCACGTTTCTGCCCATGTTCGACATCATCGGCCCCATTGTCCTGGACAAAGAGTATTCTTATTATGGAGCGAATGACGGTTCGAAAAAGGACGTTAACATGGGCGAGTTCTACGGCGAGGCTGTCTCCAAGGCCGTGAACCAGTTTAACGTCTTCTGGGGAAGTTACGATAACAATAACGATGGCAAGGTTGACATGGTGTACTTTGTACATGCCGGCTGGGGCGAGAATACCCTGACGTACAGGTTGGCAGATGGGACGACGCAGAACCTCGATCCGGACGCAATTTGGGCAAAGGAGGGTGCAAGTTCTGTGACGGTCTTTCCTAGCAATGGATCGCCCGTTCAGTTTGCTTGCTATGGTGTGTCTGCCGAGGCCCTTTTTGTCAGCAACGCGAAAGCGCTTGAAGACGCAAAGGATACCTATGCTCCTACGGGGTACAACTTGGAAAACTTGAAAATGGATGGCATCGGAGTTTGTGTCCATGAGATAAGTCACGCCCTCGGCTTGCCCGATTTCTATGACAAGAAGGGCAATGCGTACGGTATGGACGTTTGGAGCATCATGGACTTTGGCGAGTACTGCAACAGCGGTTACAATCCTTCCTCCTACAACGCCTACGAAAGAAACTTCATGGGGTGGGAGGAACTGCCCGTGCTGGACGAACCTCAAGTCGTCACGCTGCGATGCCTGGCTGACGGAGGAGTGGGGTGCAAGGTCGTCAATCCAGCTGCTCCCGACGAATACTATGTCCTTGAAAATCGCCGTCCTCAGGGATGGGACGATGCGCTTTGCAAGTACGGGCATGGATTGGTCGTGACCCATGTTGACTACAATTACAGCAAGTGGAACAGCAACAATGTCAACACCCTTGTCGCCGAGAACGACCACTACCGCATGACGCCTATCACGGCAAACGGGGAGTACAAGACGCGTCCGAAGGACGGAACGGCAGCCTGGCGAGCCAGTATGGCGGGCATGCCCTTCCCTGGCAATGGCTATAATTACAATTTCACGGACGATAGCAACCCCGCAGCCCAAGTCTACAGCGGAGGCCATGTCTATAGCGGCTACATGAACCAACCCATTCGTAACATCACTGAGAACGAAGATGGCAGCGTCACGTTCTGTTTCCGTACAAACGGACAACTCGAAACTCCTGAGCAAGTGGAAGTGGCAGAAGTGAACATGAATGGGCTGACGCTCCAATGGCATGAGGTGGAAAACGCCTTGCAGTATGTGGTGGAGGTGGAAGATGAACTGGATAATCGCCGCATCGAGACGGTGAATACCAATCATGTCACCTTCAGCGGGTTGCGAGGTGGAACGACCTTCCGCCTGCGTGTTAAGGCGCAGTCAGACTCGCCGGAAAACTATTTGGATAGCAAGTGGAGCGATGTCTTGCAAGTCTCCACGGACGAGGATTATATTGCTGGTGTCTCGGAAGGCGAAAAGCTAGTTACCGTTTATGCGGCTAACGGCCAGCCCCTTTTGCAATGCCATGCGGACGAACTGTACCGCCTCGGCATGCGTCCCGGCATTTATGTCGTGAAATACCGCAATGGGGCCACTCGTAAAATCGTATTGCGTTAAAGATGAACATGATGCTCAGAAAAATACTTCTTCTCTTTCTCTTTTCCTGCATAGAGACGACGTTGCTTGCTGTTCCGGCTAAGCCCGTTAAACGCGTGGTGACGCTGAAGGACGGTTCGCGCAAGGAGGTCGTTCTGCGTGGTGACGAGAATGTGCATTTCTTTGCCAGTACGACGGATGACAAATTTTACGTGGAGGCAGAGAATGACGTTTTCGAAGAGGCTGACTTCGCAACGCTGAGCGCCCGCTGGAGCGAAAGGCTGCAAGCCAGGAATCAACACCGTCTGGCGAGGGCAGAGGCACGCTCCATGACACGTTCTGTCGCCGTCGCCTCCAGGGCAAAGAAGGCCGGTGCCAACCAGGCTACGATGAAAGGTCGCAAGAGGGGCATAGTCCTGCTCGTTGAGTTCAGCGACAAGGCGATGCTAAGCAGTCATGGCAGGGCGTTTTACGAAGACTTTTTCAATAAGGAAGGATTCTCAGAAAGCTCCATGGCAGGTTCTGTTCGCGACTATTTCCTGCAGTCAAGCTATGGGCAGTTCGACCTGACATTTGATGTTGTGGGACCCTTTACCATGAGTAGGGGAATGAAATACTATGGTGAAAATGGCGCCGCTGGAGACGATAAGCACCCTGCCGAAATGGTCATCGAGGCCTGTCGCATGGCCTACGAGTCGGGCGTCGACTTTAGTCCTTATGATTGGGACGGTGACGGTTTTGTAGACCAGGTGTTTGTGCTGTATGCCGGGCATGGCGAGAACCAGGGCGCTTCTTCCTACGCCATTTGGCCCCATGAATATGCTCTGAGGGAGGCCCATAAGGCAGGGGATGGAGACGGCATACAAACCTTTGGCTCTGTCATGGTCGATACGTATGCTGTTTCTTGCGAGTTGGCGGGTAGCACCGGTACTCGTGTCGACGGCGTCGGGACGGCATGTCACGAGTTCAGTCATTGCCTCGGCTTGCCCGACATGTACGATATCTACTATGGTGGTGGAGCTGGCATGAAGGGATGGGACCTTCTGGATAGCGGATCCTATATGGGAAAGACCAACTCGGGCGAGAGTCCATGTACCTTTACCAGCTATGAACGTATGTTCTGCGGATGGCTGCAACCCGAGGAACTGAAAGAGGGTTGTATGGTGTCGGGCATGGAATGTCTCTCCACACACCCTACGGCCTACATTATTTATAATGATGCACATCCCGATGAGTTTTATTTGCTGGAAAACCGGCAGAAGATTGGTTTTGACCGCTATCTGCTTGGACATGGCATGCTAATTCTGCATGTGGATTACGACGCGGAGGCGTGGATGTACAATGAGGTCAACACGTCCAAGTCGCGCCAGCGAATGACGCTTATCCCCGCTGATGGCAGTCTCGGAGACGGAAACTATGGCGGAGACCCCTGGCCAGGCACGACCGGGAATACTTCGTTGACCGACACGAGCAAGCCGGCGGCCCTTCTCTACAATGATAATCTGGACGGGCGTAGGCGCATGGGCAAACCCATCGAGGAAATCTCGGAAGCGCCCGACGGAACCATCAGTTTCCTCTTCAATGGTGGAGTCGAAATTCGTGAACCGTCCGGCATAGAGGTTCTTGACTGCAACGAATCGTCCTTCGTCCTGAGGTGGTCGCCCGTTGAGCATGCCTCCTCTTACGAACTGGAATTGAAGGAACACGAGAACGGCAAACTGTCCCCATCAGATGCAGTCTTGGTCTCAGAGAGTTTTGTCAACTTTAACTCGCAGCAGCTGTTGAACTCAAACAGCCCTGTCGATGGCATTCTGGACCAGCTCATGGAGGTGAAAGGCTGGGAGGGCGAAAATGTCTATTTCTCGCCCGACAATCAACTTCGATTAGGTTCAAACGCAAGCGCTGGGGCGTTGACGACGCCTGTGTTGCATCCTTCTGGCCGTCAAGTGACAATACTCGTTCGAAGTCTGCCCTACAGAAGCGATACGGGCAAGATAGTTGTAATGATTAATGATAAAGTCGTGGGAGAGGTGTCTCCGTCCTTGGTGGGTAAAAACGACATAATCGTCGCTGAGGTTAATGCGGACTTCCGTGTTACTTTAAAGACCAACTCCAAGCGTGCTTACCTGTCCCTCGTTCAGGTGTTTGATGGCGTGTACTCGGAGGAGGAGATAAAGCAGTCTTTCAATCAGGATAGTCGGTGGAATATAACAAGTTATGAGACTTCTGGGAATAACTATTTGTTCTCGGATTTGAATCCGAAAAGCCTGTACACCTTCCGCCTGCGTGCGAAAGCTGGTGTATGCAAAGGACCCTGGAGTGATTGGATGCTTTTGGATCTCTCGTCAAACGCCCAGGATCCTTCTTCAATTGCAGACTTGAATGTAAACAAAATGGTGCAGTATTTTGACTTGACAGGACGTCCAGTCGGCACTCCCTCAAGAAAGGGTGTTTACATTCGGGATGGCAGGAAGGTTCTTCTCAGGTAGTTCGCTGGCTATCCACATGCTTCCTTCAAACAAGTTGCCTGCGAGGAAAAAAGAAAAGATGCTGCGCCTTTTTTGAACTGCTGCGCGAGCTTGAAAAAAATAGCGGAGCGGGAAGCGACCGGCTGACCTAGGGCAGCCGGTTACTTCCCGCAGCGGGATTTTTCAAATTGCGCAGCGGTAATTTTCGATAGGCGCTGCAGGACTTTCAAGAAGGCATATCGGTCGTTAGGCAATCATGCGACGAACGTACTTTTCTTCTGTGTAGTTTGTCCTTTTTCTTCTTTGTGTTTTGCCCTTTCGGTGCTTGAGATTTGTCCTTTTTTCTGGTGGCGAACGAACTAATTCCATGTCTTATTGAACGGTAAGGGCGTGTATTCGCAGTATAAATCGTATGCCTTTTTGAATACAAATTGCAAGTCGCATCCAAAATTATTGTCGGTTTTCTTTTTATTTTATAAAATAAAATGCTAACTTTGCATCAAATTAGTAACAAGGAAAACTGAAATCATGGACGAAAATCAGAATTGGTTGTCACAAGAACGGCAGCTGGAAAGGGAACTTGGCGAGTCGGAAATGTCCTTGGCATCTGCCGAGCAGTTGGCCGCTGGTGCAGGCATCATGTGCCATAATTGTGGTGCTCCCAACGAACCGGGTGCCGTGTATTGCGAACAATGTGGCGCCCTTTTGCAAGACCTGCATTGTCCTATCTGCGGCGCTCCTTTGGACGAGTCTGTTGACTATTGCGAGCGCTGCCATCATTATATTGACAAGAACCATTGCTCTTTCTGTCATGCTCTGGTAAGCCCCGAAGACACGTTCTGCCCCGAGTGCGGAGCGTCGCTGTCGGGTATCGAGTGCCCCGTGTGTCATACGCTGGGGCATTTTGGTTTCTGTGAGGCATGTGGAACCCCCTTGACAGATAGCGCCCGCCAGACGTTGCAGGAAGAGTGGGCCGACTCTGCTCTGAAGGAGCGCATTCACGAACTTGAGAAGGAACTGGAGCGTTTGTGGCTGGTCAAGCCCGTCACAAGTGACATGCAGAAGGAGAAGGTCCAGGCTGTCGCCAATTTGGAGATGCGTGTAAAGGAACTTATTGCAAAGGAACTCCAGAAGGCGTCGGCGGAGACCGGTACTCCCGCCCCCGCTCCTGCTTCCCCCGCTCCTCAGGTTGAGGTTGTCATGGAGGAAGAACTGCAGCATAAGCTGGAAGACACTCGCCAGACGCTGCAGGCCCTGCTTGATTCGATGGAGACGACTCCGCAACAGAACCCAGCCCATGCCCGAAACGTGGCCATGGCACGCAAACCTCATGTCAGCCGCCTGGCGTGGAAGTGCAACTACAAGCATGCCTTGCATACGAGTCCCTTGGGTTGTGCTTGCCCTCAGCGGGGTGGCAAGTGGGTCATCCTCGACGGCAATAGTGTCGTTAAGGACGACTAACCGAAAAATTAGCCTTCAATAATCGAAACTGTAATTTCTTATTTGTAGCAAATGAAAGATATAGACGGAATGACATTGCGCGCTGAAGCCGAAGATGCAACCATTGTGACGGATGTGACGTCAGGCAAGCATAATTTCGTGCCGAGTGCTCAGCAGCTGGCGGCTTCGGCCGACCTGGATGGTCCGACCACAAGGGTAGGAGAGGGTGATGACGCGACGAACGGAGGTGCCATCCCCTTGATATCTGCTGGTAGTGTCAGTTTTGTTTTAAAAGGACGCTTGTACAATGCAGTACGAAGCATATCGGAGAGCAGCGGCGAGGCTCAGATCGTCCTCGTTGAACGTGAGGGCAAGCAGTACTGCCTGAAGGTGTACTATCCCAACTATCGCTTCAAGGACGACATTCTGAGTGCTGTTTGGAATGTCAATACGGACATGGTCGTGAAACTCTACGACTACGGCCATACCACGGTCAATGGCATCGAGCGTGACTACGAGTTGATGGAATACCTCGAAGGCGGAACCTTGTCGCAGTTCAAACTGGAAGGCGATATGCTCAAGTTCCGCATCATTGCCCTTCAGGCAGCCGCTTCTTTGGAGGCCATCCATAGTTATGGCATCATCCACAAGGACATCAAGCCCGGCAACTTCTTCTTCCGCGACCAGGAACACAATGAACTGGTGCTGGGTGACTTTGGCATCAGCTCCATGATGAAGGAGGAGGATGAACTCCTTCGCACCAGCCAGGCACGCACACCTGCATTTGCCGCTCCTGAGATGTACGATGACGTCATCGACGGCGAGGTGGAGATTGACAATCGCGTAGACTTCTACTCGCTGGGCATCACGCTCATGTACATCTGGCTGGGCAAGAGTCCCTTCACGAAGAACGAGCGACTCATGATGCGAATGAAGCAGGAGGGTCATCTTCCTCGCATCGACGAGCTTCCCGAGCGTGTTGCCATGATTGTCAAGGGCCTGACTTGCATCAATCCCCAGCGTCGTTGGGGATACGCAGAGGTGGAGCGATGGTTCGGCGGAGAGGACGTTCCCGTGGATACCAGCAGCATGTACCTGCGCTACAAGAACTTCATCGTCGATCCCGAGCGCAACCTGGTGGCCCATGACATCAAGGAACTGGTTCCCCTGCTTCACGAGAATCAGGAACTGGGCGTCCGCTACCTCTATAGCAACCGCCTGAGCACATGGTTGGATGAGTGTGGAAACAATAAGATGGCCGTGCTCCTGAACGATATTGTCGAGCACCGTTATCCCACCAGCCAGAAGGCGGGTCTGATGGCTGCACTTTATGCCATGGAACCCAATTTCCCCTATTACGACATTAACAATCAACCTTGCAACACCTTGCAGGAGATTGCCCTGACCTTGCTGCGCAATGCTCAGGAATACAAATACAGTCTGAAGGATCGCAACGACACCTTGTTCGTCTATCTCAGTTCACACTATACGCTGAACATGGAGCGTCTGCACTCCTACTTCGACATTCCAGACGACAGGGCTGTGATCAAGCTTGCCTATGAGATTGACAAGACGCTCCCCTTCCTCTCGTCTGTGCCCAGCAGCACCATCAAGGAAATCGTCGCCGCCTTTGCCGTCGACAGAACCGACGACGAATGGGCGTCCTTGTGTGACGGCCGTTTCCTGGCTTGGCTGTACGGCAAGGCCGAGACGTCCATGTGCGAGGCCGTTCGCCTGCTCAGCTCGCAAGGCCATCCCGACCTTCGCACGCGAGCCTGCCAGATTCTCTACAATATAGACCGTACGAGTGCATATGACCTGAAGAGTGCCGATACAGCAGACAAGGTGGCACAGATGATGGCCGACAAACTTCTGCGTTGCCAGCACCTGGATGACGAGGCTTTTGCCCGTGAGATGAAAGACTACGTCGTACTGGGCGGCCGATTGGAAATCTATGCAAAGCTCCACCAATGGAACAGCACGCTGGATGCCATGCACGACATCCTCAACATCCATGGGGCAAATAACGTCGACCGATACACCGTCTACGACTTGAGAACCGCCGCATACAAGCTTTGCAAGGCCATGGGCGTTCAGCCTTCCTATGTCTTGGACGGCGAGGACTTCCACGCAGAGGTCAGTTCGCTGGAGCAGCTTCGCGAGGCACCCTCAAAGGAGGTTCGTCAGGCCATCCGCACGGGTAGCCTTGTCCAGTGGATAAGCACCTTCTTCCAGGAGGATCCCATGCGCGAGTTTGCCGACGAGACGTCTTACAACGAGTGCGTACGAGATTTCCTGCAGACCATCGGCGAGTTCGACAATAGCGAGATGCACTACAAGCGTTTCGTGCTGGCCCAGGAACAGATGGAGCGCAAGTTGACGGACAGTCGTTCGCAATGGAGCCAAAGCGTGAAGAACAAGAATGGCTTCCGCATCGTCTTCCTCTTGGTCAACCTGCTCTGGATTGCCATGCTGCTTCTCTTCGGCTTGGAACGCACGGACAATATGGTCCACCACGTTTATGCCTATTCGATGCTTTCCATCGGTTTGCCGCTTGGAGCAATGTTTGCCGTACGCAACTATTTCCGTGGAAACGGATTCTCGTTGGGCCTGCTCTATGTGGCTGGCGGCTTGTTGCTCTCCCTCATCCCCGCGGCCGTGCTCTCTCTCTGTCTGCACAACTATCCCGGTGCCACCAACTATGTGGCCGCTGCCATGTCGGCCGGGTATCTGTGTTTCGGTTTGAGACACGCATTCTACAAGGGAACAGTCGGAACGCAGGCCGACGAACTGAAGGGTGTCTTCACGCTGAACGATGCAGAAGTTCTGAACGAACTGCTGTACTATACTTTCCGCATGCGTACCTTCAAGTTTAAAGGCAGTACGTTCGCCCTCATGGACGATGCCGTTGGCGAAGCCAAGAGCAACAGTACGGAGAAGATAATCAATTGCTTCGTCTGGAGCTTGCTGCCTGCGTGTCTCATTCTGGCGATGTTGTGGTTCCACTCCCGTCTGATGGGACATGGCGCTCTCGACATTAACTCGTGGAAGGATGCGTGGGTCAACTTCTGGATGCAGATGGTTGGAATGTTAAATAGTTAGGTTTGAACAGTCAACTCGATTGAAATATATATGATTTGTCAGTATTGTCAGAAAGAAAATAGATCTCAGGCCATATACTGTAAATGGTGTGGCAAGAAGATAGACAACAAGCAGAATCCGCTGGACACTATCATCGGACGAGACGAGGTAAAGCGTCAGTTGCAGAGCATTGCGAGCACGTTTGCATTCTTGCAGGCACGCAAGGAGACCGGCAACATCCGTCTGTCTGCCAACAGCATCATCATCGGCGAGACAGGAACGGGTAAGACCTTGCTGGCGCAGGCGATGGGCGAGTTCTTCTCTCAACAGGGCATTGTCAAGAAGAACAATGTTACCGTGGTGGATGCTGTCGACTTCGACCGCTTCGTCAAGGATTGGGACAGCAACATCCAGAAGGCAAAGGGTGGCATCCTGGTGTTTGACAATGCCCAGAAGCTGCTGCCAGACAAGTACTCGACCAGTGTGAATCCATTGGACAAGGTGTTCGTGGAGATGCAAAACTGGAGAGAGGATCCTATCGTCGTCATCAGCGGATTGCCTGGCGGTCTGGAGGAGTTCTTCGAGAAGAACCCTTCTGTCCGCAACCGCTTCAAGTATCTGTTCCGCCTTCCTCCCTATGGCTTTGAGGAGATGACGGAGATTTGCCACAACATGCTGGCCCAGAACTTTGGTTTGGAGGAGTTCAGTCCTGCTGCCGCCAAGCGCTTGCTTCACCTCTTCAAGTATCGAGTGAAGACGCGTGACGAGAGCTTTGGTAACGGACACTTGGCCTATCAGATTGCCGAGGATATCTTCTCAAGCTTCATTTCGCGTGGTATCTCCAATGATAACCTCGAGGTGCTGGAGAGTGATATTCGTGGCTACGTTCCCGAAATCCTGACATTGGAGCAGGTGCTGGAGAGCATGGACGAGTTCGTCGGCGCCGAGGAGGTGAAGACGACCGTCAAGGAGATGGCCTACGAGGTTCAGGCGGCCATGGAGCGCGAGCAGCGAGGCATCGGCCTCTCAACCATGCCTGCCATGCACATGGTTCTCACGGGTAATCCGGGAACGGGTAAGACGACCATCGCCCGCAAACTGGGCGAAATCTTCGAGAGCATCGGTTACCTGGATAGTGGCCATGTGGTTGAGGTTGACCGCAGCCAGATGATCAGCAGTTATGTGGGTGAGACACCCAAACTCGTTGACCGCTTGTGTGACAAGGCAATGGGTGGTATCCTCTTCATTGATGAGGCCTATACGCTTGCTCCCGTCAAATCGGACGGAACAAAGGACGAACATGGCGCTCAAGCTCTCGAACGACTGATGAAGCGCATGGAGGATGACCGAGGCAAGTTTGTTGTTGTGGCCGCTGGTTATCAGCAGGAGATGGACAACCTCTTCCGTATCAATCCTGGTATCAAGAGCCGTTTCAACCGCTTCCTCAACCTGCCTGATTACTCGGCCGAGGAATTGCTGTTGATTCTGGACCGCTTCGTGACAAAGAGCAAGTTCACCATGAGCGAGGAGTGCCGCAAGCAGGCTGCTCAGGTCATCGACGTGATGGTGGAGACTCGCGACCGCACCTTTGCCAACGGACGTGCCATCCGAAGCCTCTTTGAACAGATGTGTCACAAGCAAGCAGAACGTGTTCACAATCTGCCCGTTGCCGAGCTCACCGACGAGGTTTTGCTTGGCTTCCTGCCAGAGGATGTACCTGTAGAGACTCCTACGAAGATCGACTACGACAGCATACTGAAGCGTTTCGACTCACTTGTCGGAATGGAAGGCGTACGCCAGACGGTAACCGATATTGCAACCCTCATCAACGTACAGATGAGCCGTGCCGACCGCAAGTCGCAGACCACCATTTCCCCACATTATATATTTACCGGTAATCCGGGTACAGGTAAGACCACCGTTGCCCGCATCATGGCCGACGTTCTCCATGCCTTGGGCGTTGTGAAGCGTGGTCAGCTTGTTGAGGCAGACCGAAGCAAACTCGTGGCTGCCTATACCGGACAGACGGCAATCAAGACAAACCAGTTGATCGACTCTGCTCTAGGTGGTGTGCTCTTCATCGATGAGGCCTACACCTTGGTCAGCAGCGACCTGGATACATTCGGCAAGGAGGCTGTTGACACCTTGCTCAAGCGTATGGAGGACGACCGTGGCAAGTTTGTCTGCATCGTGGCGGGTTATCCCAACGAAATGCAGCAGTTCCTTGAGACCAACCCTGGTCTGCCCAGTCGTTTTACCCAGACCATCAACTTCGAAGACTATTCGGCATCCGAACTGGCAGAGATATTCTTCCGCCTGGCTTCTTCGCACAGTTTTGTCATCGGCGACGAAGATCGCGAGGGCATTGTACGCTACTTCGAGCAGATGCATGCAACCCGACAGAGCAACTTTGGCAACGCCCGTGAGGTACGCCGTGTGTACGAGCAAGCCATCGCCAACCAGAGTAAGCGTGTGGCAACCCTTATGACCAACCCGATGTTTGATCCTCAGCAACTCTACGTCATTACGCTTGCCGACGTTCAGGGTGAAGAGGCTGACGTTGCACGTCCTCTCGAAGAGGTACTTTCCGAACTGGATGAGTTCGTCGGAATGTCAAGCGTCAAGGAGGCAATCCGACGTCTGGCCGTACAGATGATGTTCCTCAAGGAAAGAACACGACTGGGCATTGGTGTTCCCGAAGCAAATGTTGTAAACATCATTTTGACGGGTAATCCGGGTACGGGAAAAACGAGCGTGGCGCGTAAGTTGGGACAGATATTCCACAGTGTTGGCATGTTATCGTCGAGCAAGGTGGTTGAAGCCAGTCGTGCCAATCTCGTTGGTAAATACATGGGTGAGACGCCCAAACTGGTCAATAGTTTCATAGAGCGTGCGATGGGTGGCATCCTATTCATCGATGAGGCCTATGCCTTGAGTCAGGATGATGACCAATATGGACGCGAGGCCATTGAGACCCTCATGAAGCGTATGGAGGACGACCGTGGCAAGTTCGTTGTCATCTGTGCGGGTTATGAGCAGGAGATGGAGCAGTTCCTGAATGCTAATCCAGGTTTGTCAAGCCGCTTCAACTACCGTCTGCACATCGATGACTATACGGTTGCCGAACTGGCCCAGATTCTAATGAACATGCTGGCCAAGAAGCAGTATGTATTGGCGCCTGAGGCTAAGGTGACGCTCATGAAGACGGTCATGGACATCTACCAGAATCGTGGAGAAAACTTTGGTAACGCCCGTGAGATGCGCAACCTTATGCAGACCACTTTGCAGCGCCTTTCTACCCGTGTGGCAGATTTGCCGGAGGGCAAGCGTACGCCAGAGGCTTACCAGACCATTCTGCCCGAGGATATATCGGACGAAATGGACGCAGATAACGTAACCATTCGCAGATAAGCTTTATTGATTTGATTAAAAGAAAAGAAAATGATGATATACTGTCCAAAGTGTAAATCAGAAATTGATGACGACTCTCGTTTCTGCGACCAGTGTGGCTCGGAGATATTCTATTGCTCTCAATGCCGTCGCCCCGGAAAAGGTTTGCGTTGTACGGCTTGTGGTGCTCCAAACGTGAAGTACGATGACCTGGAAGCGATGGACCTGCATATGGAGGAGAAGACACACGTTACTCGCAGGGAGAGTGCCATGGCTTCGGCCCTGGGTGTCACTCATCGTAGTGGCATCCCCAATCTCTTCTTGGTTAATGATAGTTTGCAGATCAGACTGGCGGGTGTCGATGGTGCCCTTCTGGGACGCCGAACGGGCATCTATCGCGACGTTCTGGCACAATGCCGGTACATCTCGGGTACGCATGCCCAACTTTCCTTCACGATGCAGACGGGTTGGACCATAACAGACCGCGGTTCGAGCAACGGTACTTTTGTCAACGGACAAAAACTGAGAGCGAACGAACCTGCACGTCTCCACTCGAACGACAGGTTGATTCTTGCCAACGTCGAGTTTCGTGTTGAGATAAAGTAATTTGATGAACTGTTTGGATAAGAAACATTCTATTTAGGAGAAATGTTGAAGATAACGGTTAGTGCGAGTAGTAAGACGGGAATGGTGCGTGACCATAATGAGGATGCCGTTCTCGTCTCTCACCAGGTGGCGAGGGATAGCGACTTGAATACAAGCGTGTTCCTCGATTCGGATGAACGTTATGTTGTTGCCGTGTGTGACGGACTGGGCGGACAAAATGCTGGCGAAGTGGCCAGTATGGATGCCGTTGAACAGTTGATGAAGCGTGTTGACACCCTGCGTACGGGGCTGAGTCCTGACCATGTTGCTAAGTTGATGCACGAATGGGTGAAGGATGAACATGCTTACCTTAATGAGTCGGGCATTGATGAACCTAGCATGGAGGGCATGGGTACGACGCTTGTTGGCATGCTCTTCTACGAAGGGAACATCTTCTGGATGAACTGTGGCGACAGTCGTCTCTACCGTTTCCGCAACGAGGTCTTGTGCCAAATTTCAGAGGATCACTCTCTCATGCAAATTACGCATAAACCGGAAGATGCTCACATCATCACCAATTGCCTGGGTGGGGGAGGCGAGGATGCTTTTATCGACTTCAACGATGTGACAAACGAGGTGCTCGAAGGGGACGTGTTCCTACTTTGCAGCGACGGATTGACCGACATGTTGACTGATGAAGAAATCGAGGCTCTCTTGCTGAAAGGGGCTGACGCAAGCACCTTAACTGATGCGGCCGTTCAGAACGGAGGATTGGACAACGTTTCAGTCTGCCAAATAACCATCAACAGCTGATAACTCCACAAAAAAAAGAAAAATTATGCCTTTAACACTACCAGATAAGTTACCCGCCATAGACCTTCTCAAGGAGGAGCAGATATTCGTAATGGATGCTTCTCGTGCTCATGAGCAGGACATCCGACCTTTGCGTATCGTTGTGCTCAATCTCATGCCGCTAAAAATTACCACAGAAACGGATTTGGTGAGAATATTGTCCAATACGCCTTTGCAGCTTGAAATCTCGTTTATGAAAGTCAAAGCTCATACAAGCAAGAATACGCCAATCGAGCACATGCAGGCTTTCTATAAGGACTTTGAAGTGCTGCGCCACGAAAAGTTTGACGGTATGATCATCACGGGGGCACCTGTCGAGCATCTCGAATACGAGGATGTGAATTATTGGGACGAGATTACCGATATCTTTAGTTGGGCTCGCACCCACGTTACGAGTACCTTATATATATGTTGGGCTGCTCAGGCTGGTTTGTACTATCATTACGGAGTTCCTAAGTATGCGCTGGATGAGAAAATGTTCGGCATTTTCCCACAGAAGCCTCTCGTGCCAACCTTGCCCATCTTTCGTGGCTTCGACGACCTTTTCAACATGCCTCACAGCAGACATACAGAGTTGCGTCGTGAAGACATCATCAAGGTTCCCGAGTTAACTCTCATTGCAGAGAGCGATGAGAGCGGTGTCGGCATTGTCATGGCTCGTGGAGGACGCGAATTCTTCATCACGGGACATAGCGAGTACGCCCCTAACACCCTCGATACGGAATATAAGCGTGATCTTGGAAAGGGACTTCCCATCCACAAACCGCACAACTACTATACCAACGACGACCCATCAATGCCACCTTTGGTGACGTGGCGTGCGCATGGTACCCTGCTCTTTACGAACTGGCTCAACTACTACGTTTATCAAGAGACTCCCTTCAACCTCGACGATATTCATTAAAAACTGTTTGCGCAGCGAGTTGCTCCCTTTTCTGTATGAAGTCAATAGAACTCTTATCCCCTGCACGTGACGTGGCAACGGCTCGCGAGGCCATTCTGCATGGTGCTGATGCTGTCTATATAGGTGCACCACGTTTTGGTGCTCGTGCTTCGGCTGGTAACGCGGTAGAGGATATTCAGGAGCTGGTGGAGTTTGCTCACGTTTATCGAGTGCGTGTCTATGTTACCCTCAATACCATCTTGTATGACAATGAGTTGGAAGATGCTCGCGCGTTAGCTGTTCGTCTCTATGAGATTGGAGTAGATGCTCTTATCGTTCAGGACATGGCTTTCTTGGAGATGGGCCTTCCACCTATCCAATTGCATGCAAGTACGCAGATGGACAATCGCTCGGCAGAAAAGGTGCAGATGCTCTATGACAATGGGTTCGAGCAGGTTGTTCTGGCGCGAGAGCTGTCTTTGGAGGAGATTCAAACAATCCATCATGCTGTACCTGACGTTCAACTTGAGGCCTTCGTCCATGGTGCAACATGTGTCAGTTACAATGGCCAATGTTATGCTTCTCAGTATTGTTTTGGACGTAGTGCTAACCGAGGCGAGTGTGCTCAGTTCTGCCGATTGCCTTTCGACCTCATAGATGCTGATGGACGAATCGTCACGGACGAACGGACCGGACGCCCCGTTGCTCAGCGCCACTTGCTTTCCTTGCATGATATGAATCGGAGTGAGGATGTCGAAGCCATGATGGATGCAGGCATTGTCAGTTTCAAAATAGAGGGTAGACTCAAGGATGTGGCTTACGTCAAAAACGTGACGGCATATTATCGTTATTGCATAGATGAGGTCATTCGCCGTCGTCCAAGGGAATTCTGCCGTTCCTCGATTGGACAAACCACTTGCTCATTTACTCCACAGTTGGATCGCACGTTTAATCGTGGTTTTTCTTCTTATTTCCTGCATGGCCGTTCCTATGATATGGTTCAACAGTTCTCTCCAAAGAGTCTGGGACAACCTGTCGGGCATGTCAAGGAGATTCGCCGCAACTGCTTTACCGTCAGTACAACTGTTCCGTTTTGCAATGGGGATGGCTTATGCTATATTGATGCCGAGGGCAGGTTGCAGGGGTTCCGCGTGAATAGGGTAGAGGGCAATTGTTTGTTTCCGAAGGAAATGCCTGATGGTCTGCGCAGTCGCATGCCTCTGTTCCGAAATTACGATCAAGACTTCATACAGCATCTTTCCAAACCTACTGCAGAGCGTCGTATTCCTGTTAGTTGGCAACTGAGTGAGGTTGAGGGTGGTTTGTCCGTTGCGCTTTCGTTGGCAGGTGGACCGTCTGTTCGGCAGTCTTTTGTCATGCCGTTAGAGGAAGCACGTAGTTCGCAACGTGATAACATTGTGCGGCAGCTTTCCCGCTTGGGAGATACGCCTTTTGTGACGTCCGACGTTGATGTCCAATTCAGTTGTGAGTGGTTTATTCCATCGAGTGTGCTAGCCGATTGGCGGCGTCAATTAACTAATGCTCTGGTGCGTGAACTGCAGGTTGCTCATCGTACAGCAATGGAATGCAACTTGGAGCGTTCGACTACGAAGCGTAACCCTTCTGCGACTCACGCCTCTCTTTTTTATAAAGGTGAAAACCTCTCGTATTTGGCCAACGTGTCTAACGCTCTGTCACAACGTTGGCATGTTCGTCAAGGGGCTTCTTCAGTCGATCCTGCGATGGAGTGCGGAGGCCGTGGAGATGTTCTCATGACATTACGTTACTGCCCGCGCTATGAACTCGGCCTTTGTGGTACTCCTCACCATCCACTTTTTCTGCGAAGTGCTGATCGACGAGTCTTCCCTTTGCGTTTTGACTGTCGCCGTTGCATGGTACAGGTCTTGTCTCCTTTTTCGCGTTAATGTTGGATTATGAGTTCAGAATTATGAGGTCGTTTCGTGCCATGTTGTCGCGCAGAATTCTCTTCCTTCTCATTTCATGCATGTTGCTCTTGCAGTCTTGCTTTTATCAACATCGGGGATTAGATGGTACGGAGGCAGATAGTGTCGCTGTAGATTCTGTTGAGTTTGCCGAAGAACATCACTATTCTGTCGGTTTTAACTTTGTAGTCAAGGTCGATAGTCTGGCGCTTTGCACAGAGATTCCTTCAAGAGCACAGCAATTAGCATTTATGCCAGATTCGGTTTCTGTCTATTTGGATGAAGATCTTGTTGTTGCAGAAATTCAAATTGTTCCAGAGGACGAACTTGATACTGTATGGGTAAAGGTTGCGCGTGATCAGGTAACGCAAGGTTGGTTGCGCGAAAGTCAACTGCTTGACTCTATTTCGCCTGATGATCCAATTTCCTCCGCTATCTACTTTTTCAGCGGAACACACATGTGGGGAACTGTGGCTCTGGTACTGCTACTTGGACTAATCGTTTTTGTCCAGATGATGCGTAATAAGCGGGAAAAAGGCTTACTCACTTCTCGCATGCTCATCTATAGTCCATACCCAGTTTTGCTTTACCTTAGTATGGGTGGTTCAGCTGTCTTTTATGCTAGTCTACAATTGTTTGCGCCTAATGCTTGGACGGAGTTCTACTTCCATCCAACTCTCAACCCTTTTGCAGTCGAACCTCTTCTTGGTGCTTTTCTCTTCTCTTTCTGGTTGATGGTTTTGTTTTTCATGGCAACCATCGATGATGCTTTCCGTCAGCTGCGTGCTAGTCATGCCCTCCTTTATCTCTTGTCTGTTGTCACTGCGCTTGCTGTTCTCTATATCTTTTTCTCGCTTTCCACACTTGTTTTCGTCGGCTATCCTCTTTTTGCTCTCTTTGCAGTTCTTTTAACCTACCTCTATTTCCGGTATCTTAGTCCGCGCTATCGTTGTGGCCATTGCGGACGCCCCTTCCATACCAAAGGGCATTGCCCCCATTGTGGCACCCTCAATGAGTAATGTTCTGTCTCTCTTTCTTTCCTCCTTCTACCTGCAGTTTGGACAAATGCCTTTGATGATGTACTCTGCTTCTACCATCTCAAAACCTTCCGGTAGTTCCACCGTCGGTATGATGTTGTTTTCTAAGCAGTATGTTTTTCCACATTTTGTACAACTGAAATGCACGTGATTCAAGTGATGGTTGTTTCCCTCGCAGCGACATAGGCAATATTTGCAGGTTCCCGATCCATCGTCTATCTCGTGTAGAAGTTGGTTCTCTGTGAACAGGCGCAGTGCCCTGAAGATGCTACTCCGGTCCATTTCGGGTAGCATGTCTTCTACATCACTTAGGCAGAACGCCTGCATTTTTTTGCTTATCGCCCTCCATACTAAGATGCGAACCGAAGTGGGGCGTATTCCGTGTTCTAACAAGTGTTCTTCTTCAGAATGGTTCATATAATCCTTGTCTCTAGTTATTTGTATGTGAACCCTAATTCTGGCCAAAGCGAAGTGATAGCGTGCGCTATGCCATCTTCGTCTACGCTGTCAGTCACCCAGTTGGCAGCTTTCTTGACCTCCTCGCTCGCACTGCCCATGGCTATGCCCGTTCCTGCATAGTTCAGCATGCTGATATCGTTTCCTCCGTCACCGAAGGCTGCTACTTCTGACGTGTCGAAACCATAATATTTGCAGATAGCCTCTACACCCGTTGCTTTGCTTTCCCCACTGCAGATGCAGTCTGCAAAAGCAGGATGCCAGCGTTCTGCAGAACATCCTTCAAGAATTTGTTTCATAATGCGGTTTTCGTCTTTCTTCTCGAAAAAAGCAATGATCTGTACAACGTCCATTTCTTGCACATCTTTGATGGAGTGTTGCTCCGGAAGGGCAATGTCTAACAAGTCGAAAACCTCTTTTACGATGGTAAGATCGCATCCTTCGTCACACAACATGGCTTCTTCATTGCTCGCAAAGATGATAGGCATAGGGTTTATGTGGCTATCTTCCACTAGACGCTTGATATCATCTTTTGGGACAGGGTGCTTACAGATAGTTTCACCGGACCAAGTCATGCAGCATGCTCCATTGGTCGACATGATACCATCAAACTCCAGGTCTCCTAGTTTTTTTGTGAATGGCACAGGTCGGCCCGTAGCGATGAAGACTTTCACTCCTTTTGATCGCAAATGCTTTATTGCTAATATGGTGGATTCTGGCACTTTATGTGTCTTGAATGATACTAGTGTGCCGTCAATGTCAAAAAATGCCGCTTTTAATTTTCTTGTTTCCATTTTGCAAAGTTACATTTTTTTAGTGAATTATACAAGAACAACGAACTTTTATGCAGTTGTCTGATTATGACAGAAGACATCATTCACCCATTATTATGCCTTATTGCTTTTTTCTCTGCTTTTTTGGACTGTTTTTAGTATGAATATGGTCGTCCCTCTTTCTCCTCGCCTCCTTTTTCCCTCTTCCTTCTGTCTTCCGCCTCCTCCTCCGCGTTCTCCGCAATCTTCCGCGAGGCTCTTTGTTTGTTTTGTTTTGTTTGTTTTATTTGTTTAGCCCCCTCCTTTCCCTCCTCTTTGCAATCTTCCCCTTCTCGTCTTAGTTTTTTCCTCGCGCGCATGTATATATAATAATGTGCTCCCCTTGCCGCGCCCCCGCGCGCAGCCCCTGTCCGCCCGAAAAATCATTTTTTTTGAAAAAAGTTGCCTTGAAATTTGGTGGAACGGGAAATTCGCCGTACCTTTGCACCCGCAAACGAGAGGGAACTCCTCCTCCGAGGTGAATACGGCATCCCGCTTGCTATTGGAAAGCGATCTTTGACAGATTTTCATAGACAGTATTTGTAGTACAAGAAAACAAGCAAACCGTCTTTTCCTTCCCCTTTCGGGGAGAGAGAGAACAGATTGACTCGATGCCAGCATCGCCTTCGTTGTGGCCGGTCTTGCCGATACAGACAAGACGCCGCCCCTTATGGGGTGGCACAATGATACTTTACAATGAAGAGTTTGATCCTGGCTCAGGATGAACG
>JAKSLN010000030.1 GCA_024401165.1 Bacteroidaceae bacterium | reverse complement strand
GCAACGCCCGCGACTACATGCAGCACCTCGACGACCACGGCATCACCGCCGTCAAAGAGTACACGCACGACAAGTTCGGCCACACCTGGATGAACGCCAAGTACTTCCTTTCCAAGACCTTGCCTCTATTATTTAATAAGGAAGCATCGCGCAAGGCAATGGAGGCGGCCACCCCCACCCTTGCCAAGACCGGCCAGGAGGCACAGTTCACCGCCAGCACCATGGCCACACTCTTCCCCCGCCAAGTCACCTCGCCCGAGTGGCACGAGACGGGTGTCGTCCTGCGTCTCAACGCCCCCGACGCCAAGGAAGTACGAGTTGAGTTCGATGACAGCAAGTCAACCCTCTCGATGGGCAAGGATGCCGATGGCGTATGGACATGCGTCGTCAAGGAGAAGCACGCCGTCTGCAAGTACCGCTTCGTCGTGGACGGCACCCCCATTGCCGACCCCACCAACATGTACCTCGCGCCCGACAAGGGCTTCAAGTGGAGCGTCCTCACCGACCCACGCGACGAGGGTGACCTGCAGAAGCTTGGCAACATCCGTTTCGGCAAGGTCAGCTACGACCTCAACACCCAATCTGCCACCTACCTGCCCAGCGACGTTGCCAACCTCGACGCAGCACGTAAGGCTGGCCTCCGCGTCATCCAGGTTGTACCCGGCAAGGACGACACCATGGAGTCGTGGTTCAAGGTAGGTCAGGCCAACCTCATCGCCGACCGCCTCATCGCCGCAGGCACCGTCAAGCCCGCCATCATCACCACCCAGCAGGTGAAGGGTGCCACCGTCATCAAGGCCGACGACTACAAGAACTGGGAGGAACGCCGCGAGGCACTACGCAAGGCTTTGCAGAAATAAGACTAACAAACACTCAAGGAGATATCCACCAAGGGCGAGGTGCACTGCAGCACCCCGCCCTTGAAATTTTATTGTAGAAGTTGATTATCTATCTTTGCTTTTACTCTGCAAAATCTGGGCGAGCCACAATCAAAGTGACTCGCCCAGAAATTATATACTAATTACGCGCTTACCTTACCTGTCTTGTTACGATTTTTGCTTGATTTCTAATCGCAACACTAAGTTAAGTGAAAAATCTGACAGAGCAAAATCCTGAGCAACTTTTTGTTGCTCAGGGTATTAAAAAGTATAAATTACATTAGTGTTGCGGAATTAAGGTTAATATTGTTTTTATCAAAGTTTGCTGGCTTATTTTTGGCGTGCAGTTATTTCCCTGCTACTTTCCAGACGAATCGTTCACCGTCGGCATTGACCTCAACGATGTTGTTGCCCTGAGTTGGGATGAATACGCTGAATTGCTGTCCGTTGCCTGACTGCTGACTGACTTTGCGCCCGTCGGTAGTGTAGATTGTGATGGTGACTGCGCGATATTGACGTGGGAGGAGTATGTCACACATATTACCATTAGCCATCAGACTTTGGCCGTTAGCCTTATTTAGTCGGTTGATGCTGTTGGTGTCGAACGACACTTCGGCTTTTGGTTCCTTGTCTTCAGTCCAACCAACATGGTCGATGGTCTTGGTGTAGAAGCCATAGAACTGGTTTGGTTCCTTGTCGAGCAGTACGTAATCGCCTTCCTCATGCGTCTTGGCAAGGGTAAAGGTCTCTCCGCCGTCGGTTGTGTAATAGACGTCGTACCACGCATTGCCTGATGAAGCGTCGCTGCCACTCCACTGTACCTTGAGCTGATTGCCTTCTTCGGTCAGGAGATATGCTGCGCTCTGTGGGCGGTCGGCATCGATGGCGTTGACGAAGTTATTGGTGAGTATCGGAGCATTGCCGTCGAAGACGATGGAAGCGAGGTTGCTGATGCGTGTACCTGATGCAAGGCTTGGTTTCTGTCCGACTACGAACGTGACGAAGCCTTCGCCCTGGTGCTGTTCGTTGTTAGGAACGAGGAAACCGAGGTCAGGGTCTTCTTCCTCGTCCAAGGTCTCAGGATTGAGTGTGACGAACATCCAGTTGACGATGCCTGTCTCCTTGTCGAGCTTACCCGATGCACGGACGATGAGTGGCTGTGACGGGCGCATGTCAACATCGACAGAGAACTCCGTACGCTTCTCGCCGGCGATGGTGACGATGGTATCAGCCCATCCGACCGACGTGAATGCGAAGTCGTCGAGGTTGAGGTTCTTGACGTCGAGGGTATCGGTGACGAATACCTTATGTGCAGGAGCCGTTGCTTCCTTCTTGTTTTCGAACAGTATGGTGTAAGGCATACCTTCGTCAGGTCGGATCCAGTGTGTGCTGTCACCATCCATGTAGAATGAAGGACCAATCATCTCGTTAGGGTCCCATGCGTTGGTAGCATGGATGTGGTCATCGCTATTTGGTCCTTGGATGCAGCGATTGCCCGATGCTCCTGCTGACAACCAGCCGAATCCGATTCCGATGGAGTTGGAAAGCGTCCAGCCAATCTTGGCGTAGGTATCAAGTCCAGAGGTTGCACAGCTGACAGCGGTGCTGGCAAGGTTCCATCCAAGGTTCCACATGCGGTCTTTCTTGTCGGAACTGAACAGTTGCCAAACGGTCTTGCCTGCTCCCCAGACACATCCGCCGAATGGGATAAGTCCGACTGCCGTCTCGAATACGCCCATACCTATCATGTCCATCATGCACTCGGCTGTAGATAGTTTAGACGAAGTGCGCAGTGGCTTTTGACCATTAGCCTTTGCTCGGGCTGCCATGGCACGTGCATAGGCGTCTTCGTCGTAAGAGCCAAACGATGTTGTGCCCCAGCCGTCCTCTGTCCAATACTTGACATCGAGGTCGCCAGGTGACTTCAGGCGGATGTGGATAGTCTGTGAACTTCCTGCCTTAACGATTGGTGCCATGAACGGATAGAATCGCCACTGCTGTCCCTTATCGTCGGTAACAAGGGTGTACTGACCGATTTCTTCATCAAGGTGACGGTGTACCTCCTCAATGTATTCGGCAGTAAACTCTGTGGCGTCGAGTTCAGGGTACTCCATGTCGAAGTCCATGAATTCTACTTCGAGTTCAGGATAATGTGTGATGCAGAAGTAGAGCGGTACGTTGTAGGCATCGACATTACCAGTATTACCATATGAGATAGAGTGTGTGAGCCACTGATTGTAGAGTATCTTACCACGGCTCTGGAAAGTCATCCAAGGCTTTGACTCGCGTGCTTCCTCGATGATGAAACCGCTGGTCAGTGTGTTGTTACCTGCGACTACGTCCCATGCTCCGAGTTCGGCTCCGTCAACATTGAACAATGCCTTGACAATGCCAGGACTTGACAGCGTCACGTCGGTTGCCTTGATTACATTGCTGCCGCGAACCAGCTTGATATCGGTCTTCTCGTTGATGCCGCCGCCCATGATTGTGGCAAGCACAGCATTGACATTACCGGCACGGCGTGGTTCTATGCCCGAAAGGCCTGCCACGGTAACAGACTTTACCATGGCACTGGCTGCAGTCGGGTTAGAAGCTATAAGGGAGACATTGTATTCGCCTGGTTTGCCGAAGATATGGGTAGGCTGAGCCAGTGTAGAGGTCTGTCCGTCGCCAAACGACCACTTGTAGGTATCGGCATTCTCGGAACGGTTGCCGAATGAAACCTCGCCTGTCTCGCTGACGAAGGTCTCGAAGTCGGCAACAGGTACGCTGCGTTCGGATGCCACGAAGTCAACATCGTAAAGGCCGATGCCATCGTGTCCATTACCAGTGATGTCGCGGAGAGTACCGTCGAAGTTCAGGTTGACAAGCAATGACTCGTCGCCGCCGAAGTCCCTGCGCTGGAAGTTCCCTACCAGTTCGTCCTGAGTGAGTTCACGGTTCCAGATGCGGAAGTCGTCGAGCATGAAGTCAGTATTGTCGCTGGCACGGTTATTACCCAGATTAAATGAGTTCCAGCCCCATCCCATCTGACCGCTGAATTCCTTCTCCTGCTGCAGCACTCCGTCGAGATAGAAGCGAACTCTACGCTGTTCGGCATTATAAGTAAGAGCCAAGTGGTGCCAGATGTTAGGCGTGACATCAAAATACTGCTGCTGCAGTTCTGTTACGTCGCCCATCGAGTTTGCGATGCGTGAGATGAAGCGATATTTGTAGCCTGTGCTATATGAAGACGATGCGCTAAAAGATAATCCATTAGCATATTCGGCTTCCTTACCTGGCAACCAAGCAAACGTCTGGCCAATCAGTTCAGGCAGGTTGACCCACATCTCGACGGTGCAGGCATTGTCGGCATGAAGGTCAGAGGTATTAGGTATGGCGACACGATTGAAGCGGTTATTTTCCTTTTTGGTAAACTGCAGGCACTGGTTGTCGGCAGATGGTTCAGGTTCGTTTTCACTCTTATATACGAGGTCGTGATAAGCTCCATTATCTGGGTCGTAACGCAGGAACCAGTAGCGACCGCCATCAGCATCGACAGCAAGCTGAGTTTGCATGTTGTTGTCGTTTCGTCCGTTAGGGCTGGATGTAACCTCACATACGGACTTGAAACCGTCGGTGGTCTTCACCCATGCGAAATCGTTGAACAAGGCATAGACGGTGTTGCCTGTCGGATCGTTCTCATCTATCTTCAGCGTATAGTTATGACTATAGCCCCAGCATCCGGTGTATTCCTGCCAAGCGTCTTGCATGCTGAATGTCTCGCCACTGTCGTCGCTATAGAAAATGCCACGGGCATCTTCATTAGAACGAGAACTTCTCCATGTCTCAGTCATCACATATACATGACCGTTCCTTGCCACAATGGTTGGTTGTTTATAGTCAAGCCGAATGTCCTCATCACCCTTGTAAACCAACTCCTTCGGTTCACTCCAAGTCTCGCCGCCATCGGCAGAGCGAAGGACAGTGAGATACTTACCCGAGTTGTCGGCAGTGAGTTGAGCAGAAAGAGTTACAAATATGTTGCCGCCATCCAATGCCACGGCCGGTCCATCGAGTCGGCGGATGGTAGCATGTCGGCGGATGTTACCACCTTCGTCCTCGACATCTGGTGCCAGTTGCGTTGTGGCGTAAGTATGGCAGTAGTCGTCAGATACGGTTGCAAACACCAGTTCCTGATCGTGCCAACGGTCGCTCCATGTTGAGAGCACCACCATGCGGCTGCCGTCGAACACGAAGTCCTGGATTGCCGGCACGAACGAACTGCCCTGGAACTTAACCGTCAGGAGGCTGTCGGCAAACGTCTCGCCGCCGTCAGAGGAATAAGCCACATGGAGACCTTCGTCACGGTCCAATTCCTTGGAGTATGCCACGGCAACCTTGCTGCCCACGCTGAAAAGCATAGGGTTAACATATCGTGAGTCATTGATACGGCTGTTCACTTCCGTCTCGCTAAACTCCTTGCCGTCGGTAGTTCTGAACACGCTGAGTTTGCTGTTGCCAGTTGTTGCCACGATGAACACCTTGCCACTGCTGACCGACATCATGCGTTCGGTGCGTACCACTGCACGGCCGGCGTTCCCCACGACAAGTACTGGTTCTTCCCAAGTCTTGCCGAGGTCGTTTGAGCGACGATACCACACCTCATAACTTGCGGAATTCTTTGCCCAAACCACATGGATGACATTGCCATCGATGATTTGTTCCGACTTGGTAACTCCGCCGTAAGTCTTCTCTTCACCATAGCCTGCCGAGAGGTTCGTGTAACCATAATTGCCAGGCACAGGCGATTGTGCATTTGCTACGCTGCCCAATACGAACACTGCAAATAATGCGACCAAATTGATAAAAGATTTTTTCATATACCTTAATTCCGCAACACTAATGTAATTTATACTTTTTAATACCCTGAGCAACAAAAAGTTGCTCAGGATTTTGCTCTGTCAGATTTTTCACTTAACTTAGTGTTGCGATTAGAAATCAAGCAAAAATCGTAACAAGACATGGCAAAGATAATAAAACGACAGGAAAAAGGCCATATACATGTGCGCTTACATGATAATATATCGTACAAAGAAACTAACATATCATACAAGAATCTGTCATACAAGAGATTACAAAAAAAATATTTTTCTGCACGACAGGTTGGCGATTTCGGCTTTTTGTTGTACATTTGCACATCAAAAGCGACGAGACAACAGGTCAACAAGCTTTCTCCCTGAGGGAGATACCCCTTGAACAACTAAACAAATAAACAGAAAAACAACAAGGCATGATTTACACAATATGCAGCACGTTCCCCTTCATAGTGTGCCTGTGCTGGTTTGTCACCTTCATGTGGCACTTCAGACGCAACGACACAGCCAAACGGGTACTTACCATATTTCTCGGTACAAGTAGCGTGCTATACCTCTGCCACGCCTTCTACTTCAATGGTGGACTGGCACACTGGGCCGACTGCCTGTGGGCACTCTGCTCCCTATCCGTCTACCCTCTCTATTACATCTACATCACCCACCTCACATGCCGTCCGCTCAACATCGTCCGCAACATGCTGTGCCTTCTGCCCGCAACAGCAGTGGCTCTGGCCATGTTCCTGTTTCCCGGCCCTGAGAGCGAGATAGCCCGCAAACTGCTCTTTGCCATCCAGGTCCTCTTCGTACTATACTTTGGCTACCGGCGCCTGCAAGCCTTCGACAAGGAGGTGGCCAACGTATATGCCGACACAGAGGGACGCGACACCATGGCCGTAAAGAAACTCCTCCTGGCATTCGTTGCCACCTCGCTTCTCTCGGCCGTGGCAAATGTCGTGGGCAAGCAGAACGTGGCTGCCAGCGAATGGCTGGTAGGCATGCTTGTAATCTTCGGACTGTTGCTGCATGCGCTCAGTTTCATAGGTTATTGCCGTAACTTTACGACAGAACAATACAACCTCGACACCGAGGAGGGCGACGAAACATCCATCGCCGACCAATCCCACGATAGCATGTTGGGCCGTAACATAGAGCTACTTACAGCCAATCATTACTTCCTCAACAAAAACCTAAAGATAACCGATCTGGCACGCGAAGTGGGCTCATGCCGCACCTACGTGTCGCAATACATCAACACCACCTACGGGTGCTCCTTCTCCGACTATGTAAACATGAGGCGCATTGAGTTTGCCAAGCAATTATTGCAGGACGAGCCCAACATAAAGATGAGCGCCGTGGCCGAGGCATCCGGATTCTCCAACGACCAGGCCTTCTACCGCAACTTCAAGAAATTCTGCGGCATGACACCATCCGAGTGGCTGGAAAAAGAAAAAAATCAGATTTTACATACACATCCTACAGAATAGAGCTTATTTTGCTATTGGGGACAGGCGATAGGTGACGACATCGTGACTGGGCACGGTGACTTTCTTCCAAACCTTGTCCTTGAGGAGCGTCTTTCCTTCGTCCTTGTGAGTCCACAGATTGCGCACTTTGTAAACCGTCTTGTCAAAGGCGGTGCTGAGGCGGCTCACCTCCTCGTCGGTGAGGTTGAAGCGCTGCCAGTTCAGCTCGTAGGTGATGGGCGCCAGGGTGGCATTGAGCATGGTCATAGCCCAGTCGCCGCCGCTAAGGGGCTTGAACCAGAACTCGAGACCCTGCTCGTCACAGTAGTGGAGACCCTGCACACCCAGTTCGTCCTGGTCGACGGCAATCATCTCCTTGTTCATCACAATCGCCTTCGTCTCCTCGCTCATGCTGCGGATGTCGTTGCCCAGAATCAGAGGCGAAGCCATCATGCACCACATGGTAAAGTGGGCGCGATCCTCGTTCGCAGCCATTCCATTGCCCACCTCCAGCATGTCGGGGTCGTTCCAATGGCCGGGACCGGCATAGCGGCGCAGCTTCTCGTTCTTGCGGATGCACTGCATGACACCGATATCGGTCCAGCCGCCTTCGTGCACACGTGTGGAGTCGAAGCAGCACCAGATGTCGGGACCGATTCGCCAGCTGTGGCCAATCTCGCTCGCCCACTTCCAAGGTTCGTTGCCACCCCACTCACACATGCTGAGGAAGATGGGACGTCCGGCTTCGCGCAAGGCATCGCTCATCAGCTGATAAGCACCTATCGGATTGATATTCGTCGTGTTGCACCAGTCTTCCTTCAAGTAGTCGACGCCCCAACGTGCATACTGCAAGGCATCCTGATATTCGTGGCCGAAGCTGCCCGGCATGCCAGCACAAGTGCCTGTTCCAGCATCGCTGTAGATACCGAGTTTCAGATTCTTGTCATGAACATAGTCTGCCAGCGACTTGATGCCCGAGGCAAAGCGCTTTGGGTCGGCCTGGATGAAGCCATCCTTGTCACGCTTTCCATGCCAGCAGTCGTCGATGTTGATGTAGGTGTAGCCTGCTTCTGCCAGTCCCGTCTCTACCATGGCATCGGCAATGCCGCGAATGATGTCCTCGTTGATGTTGCCCGCAAACTTGTTCCAGGTACTCCAACCCATTTGTGGACGGTCGCCCACCTTCTCCCACTTCTGTGCCTGCAGACCGCTGCAAGCCAGCATGGTGGCAATAATGCAAATAATCTTCTTCATATCTTTTACTTTTTTTATCCAGTCTACTTCAGATACTCATCGGCAAATGCCTGTCGAGGACGAAGGTACTTCTCCTCCCAGAAAGGGCGCAGGTCGCCGTCGGGCCAGGCGTGCGTGCGGAAGGGCACGCAGTTTATCGTCTTATGTCCCGGAGCGGCATTGAGCGAGGACCATACGCTCGACGGGGGACAAGTGGTGTCGATGAGTCCCATCTCGCAGTATATCTCGGCCTTCGAGTGACGAATCAGGAGCGAACCGTCGAAGTATGGCAGTACGCGGTCCAGTCTCTCCTCTCCATAGGTTGAATGATTGTCAAGCGGTTGTGGCCATCCGCCCCGCCTTCCGGCCTTGGGTCCTCCCAGATCCTGGATGGCAGGCACGTTCAGCACCACGCAGCTCACGCGACTGTCCAGTCCGGCAGCAGCCACTGCCTGGCCGCCGCCCTGGCTCTCCCCTATCACGAGGATGCGCTTCCCGTCCCACTCCGGCTGCTGCGTCATGTATTCGATTGCCCTCAGGAGTCGCAAGTACATTCCACGAAAGTAGTAGGTCTCGCGATCCAGCACATTGTGCTCATAGTAGTTGTGAAGCATGCCTTCCTCCAGCATCTTGTAGAACGCGTCGGGCTGACCATTGAGCATGCCGTGAGCGTTGATGTCCAGACTCAGCGCGCCGTTGCCCAGCGCCGCGTTGCCCACACACTCCCCCACCTGGCACCGGCACCAGTCGCCTGCCACTCCGGCAGCACGGCACAGCACGACGATGGGCAGCGACTTCTTCTTTGCTCCGACAGGCTTAGCCACATAAGCTCGCACGGGCGCTGGTCCCAGGCAGTTGATTTCCACGTCGTTGCAGGTATACCGTCCCTCGTAGGAGGCTGGCACGCGCAGCGGCGTGCTCTTCACCTGCATGGGGAGGGCCTTCAGCATCTTCTTCTGGTTGTCCCAGTATTCCATCAGATCAGCCGGCTCTTCGTACCCCGCACGGAATCCCTCGGGAGCCACCACGAAGCCAATGCTCTTTGCCGGCCCCAGGCCGTCCTCCACCTCAACCATCACGGCACACGTAGAGTCCATGCGTCCATCAAAGACCACGACGTCGCCTCCCCGGGCCGCAACCCGACGTTCGGCACACACGCGATTATTCACAAACGTGCGAACGAGCAGAGATTCCTTCGTCTCGTCTCCAGCACGATACGTCACGACGGCACGCTGTCCCTTCTCGTAGACGCCCGACTCCACGTCCAGGTGGAGCCGACTGCTCTGCGCCCATCCTCCAACGGAGCACAGGCACGCAAGAACCCATATTAGGAAGTGTCTCATATCAGTCTCTTTTAGGTTGTTGGGTGGGCATACAGCACACCCACACAACGCAAAGTTACGTTTTTTTTTGCAGAATGAGAGGCCATTCTGGCTGTATTCTTTCCGTAAACAGAGTAAAATCAACAATTTATTCACATTTTTTGTATTATATAAATAATAATGTATATCTTTGCAGCGGGGCAAGAATCCAGAAATCAATTAGCAATATGAAAAAGACATTTCTTTTAGCATTGGTAGCCCTCATGTGCTACAATGCTGACGTGAACGCACAAAGCTTCCTGAAGCGACTGGGCGAAAAGGCCGCCGAGAAGGTGAAGGAGAAGGTAACGGACAAGGTGGAGCGTGAGGTAAGCGACGCTGCCGACGCCGTACTGGACGGCAAGAAGTCGAAGAAGAGCTCATCAGAAAAGAGCAACAAGGGTGATGACGGAGAGAATACAGCTTCGGACAATGCACCTCAGGTAAACACTTCTACCGATTTCAAGCGCGGTGGTAAGATTCTTTTCCAGGATGATTTCAAAGGTGAGACAATAGGCGAATTCCCATCCAAGTGGGACCTCAATGCAGGAAAGGCTGAAGTGAAGAAGTTCAATGGCGAGACTGTTGTTGAGATTACAGATAACGGTTTCATCACTCCACTCATCAAGCAAGAGGGAGCTTACCTCACTGAGGAGTTCACCGTAGAGTTTGACTACTACTATTGGCCAAATAAAGAAGACATCGGTCTTAACGACATCAAGTTGATCCTGGCAGGAAGTACTGACCGCACATCTGATGAGACCTCTGTGTGGGAAAATGATGATGCTCCTGTTTTCATTGTCAGACTTCCTGTTTGTGATGGCACCGGTGGTTGGTACCGCTACAACAATGGCAGCAAGGTGATAGAAACCGGCTTTGACTACAAATTCAGCAAAGGCTGGCATACCGTGGCAGTATCATTCAACAAGCGTGCTTTGAAGCTTTACATCGATGGCAACCGCGTAGCTAATCTGCCTAAGGTGAAGCAGGCTACTTGGGTGGGAATCCATGTTCCTTTCGATTACGATAACCTTACCTTTATCCGTAACGTAGTGATTGCACAGGGTGCAGTGGAACTCTATGACCGCAATGCTCAGGATCTCACAGCTGCCGAGAAGGCCATCGAGGAGACGGGTAAGTTCGTGACCAACAACATCCTCTTCGAGACCGGCAAGGCAACCCTTAAGCCCGAGTCTATGGCCGACATCAAGATGGTGGGCGAGTACATGCTGAAGAACAAGAGCGCCCGCTTCGAGGTGCAGGGCCACTGTGATAACCAGGGCTCCGACAAGGTCAACGATCCCCTCAGCCAGAAGCGTGCCGAGGCCATCGTAGCCGAACTGGTGAAGATGGGCGTGGATGAGTTCAACCTCAAGGCCACCGGCAAGGGCAGCCACGAACCCGTAGCCGACAACAAGACCGAGGAAGGACGTGCCAAGAACCGCCGCGTAGAATTCATCAAAAGATAATAGGCACTGAATACGAATCGTCGTGACACTCCTTCCTGGGTGTCGTGACTATGACGAAGGGACTGGCCATGGAGCCAGTCCCTTCGCTGTATTACCTGCACAAGACATCGAAAGGCAGGTTACCAATGCGTTTTTTGCGTACTACATGTGTATTTTAAGTACTGTTTCGCGTGGTAGAAATTCAGAATTATCTTTACAATCTTATAATTTTAGAGTAATTTTACAACTCATTAATAATCAATGTGTTGTAAACCACGCTCGGAGCATTGAAAAATACCGCTGCAGTAATTTGAAATTCCCGCTGCGGTATTTTTAAATTTCCGCTGCGGTATTTTCAAAAAAGCGCAGCGGTAATTTGAAGAAGGTGAAAAATTATTTACAGAAAGAATATAGGGTATCCGAAACTCACCAAACTTTCAAGTCTGCCTTTGCCGTTTTCAGTCCGGGGCATGAGGGCATTTCACTTATCACCCCATTTGGGGTATTGCACATATCATATATTATTTGTATCTTTGCACGGTGAAATCTAATAAATACCATTTTGCTATGAAAACATTTCTCATGAAACGTTTTGTCCTGACACTCTTGCTGGGTGTCGTGGCTATGGCGGAGGGACTGTCCGCAGGGACAAATCCCGTTTCCGTATTTATCTGGCTGAAAGACGGGCAGAAGACCGTCCTGCAGCTGAGCGAGAAACCTAAGATGACCTTCAGCGAAGACGACATGAAGGTGACGACACGCGATGCCGTTGTGTACTTCCCCTACGATCAGCTCAAGAGCATCACATATGGCGATGCCACGACGGGTGTAGAGGGTTGGTCACAGAAGGAGCGCACCTTCGTCTTTGACGGAGAGTCGCTGACGTTCCAGGCTGGCAGCACTCCCCTCAAGGTGCTGATAATGCGACTGGACGGCGTAATGATACGCAACCTGAACGTGCAAGCCAACAAGCGAGTGAACATTGCCTCTTCGAAGTTGCCAAAAGGCAGCTATGCGGTTGTGGTAAACGGTGTAACCTATAAGATTGTGAAGCCATGAGACGTTTATTTGCACTTTTGACACTTTGCTGCCTCAGCATCAGCATGGCTTGGGCAGACAGCGAGAGCCTGTACGTTTATCGCAACGACGGTGACTTCAACTACTTCGTGACTGATCGCCTGGATAGCGTGGTCTACTCCAACATCGACATGGCGGGCAAGGCCTGCAGCGAACCTGTGGTGCAGGAGTTCTGGGTGCAGGGCAAGGCCACGCGCATCCCCCTGGCAGCCATCGACAGCATCCGCTTCGTGAGCCCCGAGGAGAACCTACGACTTGTTGACCCCGTGCGCTACAAGCGTCCGGCAAACGATGCCACCTACAACCCCAACATACTCATCGACTACATGGAAAGCATACAACTGCTGAGCATCGACACCACCGCCATGATGGCCCACGTGCGCTTCACCGACCAGGTGCCACAGCTCTACAAGGGAGCCATGTTGTGCATCCCCACCGAGGAGACGGCCTATTACCTGCGTGTGTTGGAGAGCAAGCAAGAGGGCAACGAGGCTATGATACACTTCGTCGTCCCGTCAATAGGCGAGGTCATCTTCAACACCCACATCATCATAGACGACGATGCGTCCGAGGCTGCCCGTAGTGCCAAGTCGCGCCAGGGCAAGCGCAACATCCACGTCAGCAAGTCCAAGTCCGTCGACATACATTCGGGCAAGTTGTCCTACACCATGGCGTCGACCCTGACCTTTGGCATAGACAAGTTTGATGTGAATGGAACCTTGTCGATGGAGCTTGATGTTGATGCCCCCAGCATCTCGTGGGATGGAATCTCCATGGGTCGCGTCAATCGCTTCAGTGCAGGCATCAAGGGCAAGGCCGTTGCCGAAGCCTCTGTCGACCTTCATCCTCGTCTTGGCGTCAACGTCAGCAAGGACTATAAGTGGGGACCAAAGAAGCCTGACATACCCGTTACCTTCGCCATCGGTCCCCTTCCCGTCACGATGCTTATCAGTCCCGCACTCAAGACCAGCGGTTCTGCCTCGCTCAAACAGGGCAGCCTCACCGTGCATCAGCCCTTCAAGATGGAGGGAAGCGTAGACTTCGGAGTGGACTATACGCCCCTCACCGGTGCCAAGCCTCATGGCCATGTGTCGTGGGACTTTGACCGACAAGAGCCCCTCATCGACCACTCCAACGAGGTGGAGTTCGGTGCAGACTTCGCTCCTATCTATCCCGAGGTGTCCATCAGTTTTGCCGCGTTGCCTATCCTGAAGGCCACCATCGACCTTAAGTATGCCTTTAAGTACAATGCCCGCAGCATCATCATGGGCGGACAGGAGGTCTTCCAGCACAAGCTGGGGACAGAGGCGACGGTCGGAGCCGGTGTGTCGGTCGACCTCATAAAGGACCTGGTAAGTGCCGGCATGGGTGGTGATCTCTTCTCGTTGAATGTCGGCAATTGGGACATCTTCACCGAGCCTAAGACGGTGGAGAACATGGATTCCACGCGCAACGTCTATCTGCAACATAAGTCCAAGGCCAAGCATCACGCCAAGATGAAGGCTGAGAAGGTGGATCACGTGCAGACGGGACAACCTAAGCCCACCACCCAGAGTGTTCCGCTGAGCAATGATGTGAAGGCTGAGATACACACCAAGGCTGCCATCGTCAACCCCAAGGAGGACGAGGGACTGCTCATCATGGGTGGTGCCAACCCCGATAGCGAGAAGGTCGACGGCGAAGGCCTCTACGAGTGGGCCAACGAGTATCAGGTGGTGGAACCCGAACTGAGCACCTTCAACCCCATCATCGAAGGCTATGTGCCTGCGGGCATCGAGCAGAAACAGCTGCTGCGCATCGTCGACCCCGAGACGCAGGAGGTCATCGACTCTACCGAGATAGTGCCCATCACGTCAATCAAGGACTATGACCTGCGCCTTATCGTTTTCGAGAAAGCTGATGGTCGTGAAACGACCTGGACATCAGACATTACCGTGCGCGACTTTGGCGAGGATGTTGTGGAGACTGGCGATTACAAATCCGTCTTCTCGTGCGGCAACTGCGGTCAGAAGCATGTGGACACGGGTACATACCAGTCTTCTTACAAGGACAAGCAAAGCAACATGTCAATCGTCCTTCACGAGTGGGGTATAAACGATAAAGGTAATTGCGTAATATTTACCAATTCAGGTGCTCAAGAAAGTTTGCTTTGGGCAGAGTTCTATGCACGCTGCCATCCATCACCGGCAGCCCCGTTCGTACCTCGCAACCTGAAGGATCCGAAGCCCTATCAGTATGCCAGCCTTGCAGAAACATTGGACCAGACGCGCTGGAGCATAGACATGCTGGATATGCACGATGATGCATCAGCCGACTTCCGCGACGTAAGCTACCGTGGCGTTGACTGCGCCGAGGTGTATCGCAAGGACGAAGAGGATATCATCGACTATTGGCACAACATCGTCCTTCACTCGCATTCATTTGACGGCAGAACCAGCATAGATGTCGATCACCTCACGCTCCTGACCGACACCATCCCTGGCCAGCCTCATGGTGATCCGGTGACCCTGATAGCGGCCGGGGGACAGAGCACCAACTTCGGCGACGGCAACCTGCCCGAGAATCGTGTCACCGCAGCCGACAAGCCCAATCTGCCTGCAAACTTTACTCCCGAGGAAGCAGGCGGCATCGGTGTCGTGGACAACAGCCTCGGCAACGCCGAGTGGACTGACAAGTGGGAACCTGGCATCTACGAGATAGGCATGGATGACGAACGCATCATGATAGCTATCTCTACCGACAAGTGGACATACTACATACCCAACGTGGCAGACCACGACGGGGATAATCTGGAGGAGTTTGACGATGTGGACTATGACTACTCCGACTACACGTTCAAGATGCCCTGCGGCTTCAAGTGGTGTGACCGTGGTTCAACCACCTATTATTATGTGGAGAATCCCGCAACAGGCAATGGCGAGGTCAAGGATTTCAAGTTCAAGGACCGTGCCGCTATGTGCAACCTGATGGCCAACCATGGATTTGGGGACGTCAAGTATATCCTGACACTCCTGAAGCCTGAATACTTGAAGCGCGTTGCCGATGCCGGTACGCACGATGACACTTACAAAACCATCCTCAAGCGTTACACCAAATAATCGCGGCTTGGAGAGTTAAGGGAAGTTACAACACGAAGGGGGGGGCGAGTAGTCAGAAAAACTATTCGCCCCCCTTGCTATATGAAATGGTTATAGTAGTTTATACCAGGTGTTGCTCGATGGCTACGCGAACGAGGGCCGCAGTATTGGGTACGCCAAGCTTGAGTTTCAGGTACTTGTAGTAGGAATGGACGGTCTCGAAGGCAAGGCTGAGGCGGTCGGCAATCATCTTTAAACTTCTCTTACAAAGTCTTCAGGTCGACCTTTGCAGACTTCAGCCCGGGACAGGTGGCGGTGACGGTGACCTTGCCGGGCGACATGCCTGAGCGGAGGATGGCGAGGATGCTGCCGTTGAAGAGGTTGCGATGGTCGGTGACGTTGAGTTCGTCGGAGGTATGGTTGCCAGAGGAGACGGCAACGAGGTCGCACCCCTCAACCTTGACGGTGACCTCGCCCGTGGCAGTGGGGACCCGACGTCCCTTGCTGTCGACGGCTACGATGCGGAGGTGCTGCAGGTCCTGTCCGTCGGCCTTCCAGGCGGCATTGTCGCTCTCGATGACAAGGCGTACGGCAGGGCCGGTGGTCTCCACCTTGTGGCGGGCAACCTCGACCATCTTGCCTGCGACGGAGTTGCGAGCTACGGCGGTGATGTTGCCAGGCTGATACTCTACGTCCTTCCAGCGTATCTGGTTGCGCATCTTGGCGTTGCGCTTGTCGTTCGTCTTCTTGCCCACGCTCTTGCCGTTGACGAAAAGCTCTACCTCATCAGCATTGGTGTAGGTGGTGAGTTCGAGCTTCTGGCCAGGCGTGCGGTTCCAGTGGTCGGACTGTCCGTCGTTGCCGGTCTGCACGCCGTTCCACATAACGTTGCCCTTGGACTCGGTGACGGCGATGTGGACGAGGGGATCGGACTCCTGGAAGAAGGACTTCATGTAGTAGGCCTTGGGCTTGGCTTCGAGGGCAATGTCGAAGACGCCCTGTGCCCATCCCTTGGCTGGCCAACCCTGACTCTCGCCGAGGTAGTCGATGGCTCCCCAGTAGGCCAGTCCGACGACGCGGTCGATGTCCATGGCGTAGTAGTTCTCGCCCATGGCAGCCACGGAGGCTTCGCTCTGGTAGAAGGTCATGCGGGGATAGCGCCTGCTGTCGCCGGGGAAGTACATGTAGCGGTAGTTGTAGGACTGGACATCGGTATGGAGGGCGAGGTCGCAAGGCAGCGAGTCGGTCTCCCAGTTGCGGTAGCGGGGATGCATGGCAACGGTGACGAGGCGAGTGCTGTCGTAGCGCTGGATGACGGTCTTCATGAGTTGGAACTGGGTGACTCCAAAGTCGTTGTAGGGCATGTCGTTGACCTGCTGCAACTCGTTGCCGAGGCTCCACATGATGACGCTGGGATGGCAGCGGTCGCGGCGCACCCACTCGGTGACATCGCTTTGCCAGAGGTCCTGAAATGCTTTGCGGCCTGCACCGGCGTACTGGTCGTCCCACTTGTCGTAGAGCTCGTCGACAACGAGGATGCCGTAGCGGTCGCATAGGTTGAGGAACTCCTCGGAATAGGGGTTGTGGGAACTGCGGATGTGGTTCATGCCAAACTGCTTGATGAGCTGCAGGCGCTTCTCGATGGCCCGGGGATAGGCGGCTGCGCCCAGGGCGCCGAGTGTGTGGTGGTTGGCATAGCCCTTGAGGAGGACTTTCTTGCCATTGAGGAAGAGTCCTGCCTCGCCCTTGGAGTTGGGCTGGGCATAGGGCAGGAACTCGATGGTTCGAACGCCGAAAGTGCTTGACGCCACATCGGCCACGGAGCCATCCGCGCGGAGGAGTTCAACATGGGCGGTGTAGAGGTTGGGGTGCTCGCAGTCCCAGAGTTGCGCACCAGGCAGGGAGATGGCTGGCAGACGAAGCTCTTGGGTGCGGTAGTTGCGGTTGCGCTTGACGCTATACGTCTCGCTATGTACCTGCTTGCCTTGAGGATCTGTCAGGACGACACGCAGTTTGGCGTCGTTGTCGCGGCCGGCCATGCGTGTCTCTGCCGTGATGTGCAGGGTGGCATCGGCACAGCTCTCACTATTCTCTTTTATCTTTTCACTTTTCACTTCCACGTCAGTGGTGATGTGTAGCGGGTGGCGCACAAAGTGTGACTGGGCGTCGGTGACGATAAGGTTGACGTTGCGATAGAGGCCGCCACCGGTGTACCAGCGCGACATCTTGGGCTGCCCCGTGTCGGCACGCACAACGAGGGTGTTGGGCTGGCCCAGTTTGAGGAGGCGGGTGACGTCAATCTCGAAGCCCACATAGCCGTAGTCGGTGCCACCGATGTGCTGTCCGTTGAGGTAGACATCGCCGATGTACATGATGCCTTCGAAGTTAAGAACCAGACGCTTGCCCTTGAGGTCGGCAGAGGGTGTGAAGGTCTTGACGTACCATCCCTCGCCCATCTCCTTGAAGCCACGGGCCGAGAGGCGACTCTTGATGTTGGCTCCGGCGTCGCTATTGTCGGCCGTCTCGCTGGCATCGGGTGCCACCCATGGCTGCTCGATCTGGAAGTCGTGGGGAACGTGGATGCGGCGCCACGAAGCGGTGGTCTGACCGTCGGCAAGGCGCTCGATGGTGCAACCGCTGGGCAGGGTGCCGAGATGGAAGAGCCAGTCGCGGTTGAGCGACAAGGTGTCACGCTGCGCAAAGGATGCGGAGGCGAACAAGAGGGAGATAAGGAAAAGGAGAGATTTCTTCATGGGGTTACGGTTGTACGGTTTTATGGTTATTAGGTTTTACGGTTGTGAGGGGGTGAGGTTGTGAGGTTTTTCGAAACTTCGAGTTTTCGAAACTTCGAATTATCGAAATGTCGAATTATCGAGCCTTCGAGTCCTCGAGTCTTCGAATTTCCAAATTTACGAATTTACGGATTCACGGTTGTGGGGCACCTAGGCGGATTGGAATCTCACCAAACCGTATGCCCGTAAACCGTAAATCCGTAAAGACTCTGCTTAGCCCTTGAGTGCCTTGATGCTCTCCTTGAGGGCGGCAATCTTGCTTTCTGCGTCAGCTTGCTTCTTGCGTTCCAGCTCAACAACTTGAGCGGGGGCGTTGGCCACGAAACGCTCGTTGGAGAGCTTCTTGATGATGCCGTTCATGAAGCCTTCGAGACGCTTGATCTCGGCCTCGGCCTTGGCAATCTCGGCGTCGGCATCGATGAGGTTGCCCAGAGGCACGGCAAACTCGCATGTTCCGACGAGGAAGGTGACAGCACCGTCGCCCTTCTGATCCACAGCGTTGATGGCAGAGAGGCCAGCCATCTTCTGGATGAGGACGGCGAGGACGGTGTCTGCAGCCACGGTCTGTGCAGCGGCAGGAGCCTCGAGGACGAGGGCCTCGCGCTGGGCGATGTTCTTGCTCTGACGAACGGCACGAACGCCAGAGACGATCTGCTTCAACTCCTCGAACTGTGCGATGACTGCAGCATCCTCGGCAGCGGGGGCGTCGAGCTTGAACTCAGACACCATGAGCGACTCGCCTTCCTTGCGGTCAGCAATGTGCTGCCAGAGTTCTTCGGTGATGAAGGGCATGAAGGGATGGATGATGTGCATCAGCTGGTCGAAGATGTCGAGAGTAGCCTCCATGGTGGCCTTGTCGATGGGCAGCGCCTTGTTGGCTTCGCGGTCATACTCGGGCTTGATCATCTCAAGATACCAACCAGAGAACTCGTCAGTGAAGAGCTTGAAGGCGGTCATCAGGGCTTCATTCAGACGGTATTTGCTATAGAGGTCGTTGATCTCGGCGTAGGCAGTCTTGATCTTGGCCTGCATCCAGGCGATTGACTTGGCATTGGCCTGAGGCTGCTCGTTGTCGTTGGTCTCCCAGCCCTTGACAAGGCGGAAGGCGTTCCACATCTTGTTGCAGAAGTTCATACCCTGGGCGCAGAGTGCGTCATCGTAGAGGATGTCGTTTCCGGCAGGAGCGGCAAGCATCATACCCATGCGGACACCGTCGGCACCGTACTTCTCGATGAGTTCGAGGGGGTCGGGCGAGTTGCCGAGCGACTTACTCATCTTGCGGCCCAGCTTATCACGAACGATACCAGTGAAGTAGACGTTGCGGAAGGGAATCTGCTTCTGGTATTCGCAGCCTGCCATGATCATGCGGGCAACCCAGAAGAAGATGATATCGGGACCGGTAACGAGGTCGCTGGTGGGATAGTAGTAGTTGATTTCGTCGTTGCCGGGGTTGTTGATGCCGTCGAAGAGCGAGATGGGCCACAACCAACTTGAGAACCAGGTGTCGAGGGCATCCTCGTCACGAACGAGCATATCGGCGGTGATGTGGTCGCCGTACTGTGCCTTGGCCTTGGCCAGTGCCTCTTCGGGAGTCAAAGCAACGACAAACTTCTCCTCGGCCTCTTCAGTTGAAACTTCGGATTCTTGCGAGATGAAATAAGCGGGAATGCGATGTCCCCACCACAACTGGCGGCTGATACACCAGTCCTGAATATTCTCGAGCCAGTTCTTGTACGTTGTCACATATTTGTTGGGATAGAACTTCAGCTCGCCGCTGAGCACGGGGGGCAGGGCGATGTCGGCCATGTGCTGCATAGAGAGGAACCACTGCTTACAGAGGCGGGGCTCGACAGCCGTATCCTGGTTGCGCTCGGAGTAGCCCACCTTGTTGTCATAGTCCTCGATGTGATCCATCAGGCCGGCAGCTTCGAGGTCCTTGGCAATCTGCTTGCGGACGTCCATACGATCCTGGCCGACGTACATGCCGGCAGCCTCGCTAATAGTGCCATCGGGGTTGAAGATGTCGATGGTCTCGAGGTTGTGGGTCTTACCAAGGGCGTAGTCGTTGACGTCGTGTGCTGGAGTTACCTTCAGACAGCCGGTTCCGAACTCAATGTCGACGTAGCGGTCCTCGATGACAGGGATGACACGGCCTACCAGAGGCACGATGACCTTGTGGCCCTTCAGCCACTGGTTCTTTACGTCCTTGGGGTTGATACACATGGCGGTATCACCCATGATGGTCTCGGGACGGGTGGTGGCAACAATGGCGAAGTAGCCTTTCTCGTCCTTGTGGAAGACCTCGCCCTCCTCGCCTGTCAAGACAACAGGATTAACGTCGGCATCGGCCACGTAATATTTCAAGTGGAAGAGCTTTGACTTCTCCTCGCGATAGATAACCTCCTCGGTAGAGAGCACGGTCTGAGCCTTGGGATCCCAGTTGACCATGCGAAGACCACGGTAAATGTAGCCCTTCTCATAGAGGTCAACGAACACCTTCAGGACGCTTTCGCTGCGCAGTTCGTCCATCGTGAACGCCGTACGGTCCCAGTCGCATGAGGCGCCCAACTTGCGCAACTGCTTGAGGATGATGCCTCCGTGCTCGTCGGTCCACTCCCAAGCGTGCTTGAGGAACTCCTCACGGGTCAGGTCGCGCTTCTTGATGCCCTGAGCGGCCAACTTGTTTACAACCTTAGCCTCGGTTGCAATGGATGCGTGGTCGGTACCGGGCACCCAACATGCGTTCTTGCCGTCGAGGCGTGCCTTGCGCACCAGGATGTCCTGGATGGTATTGTTCAGCATGTGGCCCATGTGGAGCACACCGGTCACATTAGGGGGAGGAATGACGATTGTATAGGGCTCACGGCCATCGGGTTTGCTGCTAAACAGCTTGTTGTCCAGCCAATACTGGTACCATTTGCCCTCGACTTCGGAGGGAGAGTACTTGGTTGCTAATTCCATTTTTATATCTTGTTTTATTGTATTCGATTGATAAATGAGCACTTATTTGGCTGCAAAATTACAAAAAAACGAGGGAAAAGTAGCATGTTTAATCATATATTTTGTACTTTTGCAAGGAAAAGAACAGAGAAAATGGACAAGCAACATACAAGAGAAGAGAAAATGGCGGCCTTTGGCCGATTGCTCGACGTGATGGATACGTTGCGCGAGAAGTGCCCCTGGGACCACAAGCAGACCTACGAAAGCCTGCGTCCAAACACAATCGAAGAGACCTTCGAACTATGTGACGCCCTGATGAAGCAGGACGAAAAAAACATCTGCAAGGAACTGGGCGACGTGCTGCTGCACGTGGTGTTCTACGCCAAGATAGGCAGTGAGAACGGAACGTTCGACATCGCCGACGTTTGCAACAAATTGTGTGACAAATTGATATTCCGCCACCCACACGTCTACGGAGAACGCATATCTGCTGCAGCGGGGCAGGGCGTACAGAACGCTGAACTTGTTGCCAGTCAGGATGGTCTGAAAGAGGTAAAGACGGCAAACGACGTCTCCGAGAACTGGGAAAAAATCAAACAACGCGAAAAGGACGGCAACAAGACGGTGCTGTCGGGCGTACCCGACGCCCTACCCTCGCTCATCAAGGCCTACCGCATTCAGGACAAGGCTCGCAACGTGGGTTTCGACTGGGAAAAGCGTGAGGACGTCTGGGACAAGGTAATAGAGGAACTGGGGGAACTGCGCGTTGAACTGGAACGCGAGGACAAAGAGAAGAGTACGGACGAGTTTGGTGACTTCCTCTTCAGCCTCATCAATACGGCACGACTTTATCACATCAACCCCGACAACGCCCTCGAACGCACCAACAAGAAGTTCATCTACCGCTTCAACTACGTAGAAAAGAAGGCCAAGGAAATGGGCAAAGAACTGAAGGACATGACGCTGGGAGAGATGGACGAACTCTGGAACGAAGCAAAGAAGAACTCCCAAAATGAAGAATAGACAAATGGCAAAGATAACAAACATAAAATCCTGCACCCTCGGCGCATGCTTGTGCTCGATGGGTATTGCGGCTCTCACCGCTTGTGGCAGCAAGGGTAATGGCTACGGTAGCGATGAAGGCTCGAACATCCACATGATTGAGGTGGAAAGCGACAGTACACAGTACGGTATTTATCTGCGCGGAAATCAGGACTCCATCGAATGGATTTCGGAGGAGGGCGACACGGCATGGCTGGTCAGTTCGTACGCCCAGATATTCGGTGAGTTGGAGAACGGAGACCGCCTGGCAGTCATGATGAACGACGGCAAAGCCAACGAACTGAGGAACGTGATTGACATCACGCAGCTGCTGGGACGATGGGTGGAACCCGACGCTGTGGAAGAAGGAATGATGCAAGGAATCGAACTCCAAGAGGGCGGTGCCGCCAACAGCATCAACAGCCGAGCCAACCATTATGTAAGCTGGAGAATATACAACGGCAAACTTTTGCTGGTCAACACGATAGACGGCATGATCGACCAGGACATCCCGGAAGACACCTTCCACATTGAGGAACTCTCAAAGAAGACGCTGAAGGTGCGAGCAAGCTACATCAAGCACTTATATACCCACTCCCTGGACGCCAGTCAGGACAAGGTGAAGGAATACGACGACTATAGTTCGCCCGATGCAAACGCCTTCGACCCAGAGGGCGACGCACCAGAGGGAACAAGCCCCGACATCCCCGAAGAAGAAAAGATTTTCTAAAGGAAGGGATTATCTAACTACAAAGAAATGAATTTCTGAAGGAAAGGAGGGGGAGATTCAAACAAAGAAGAGGAGGATTCTATTCTTCACAAACAATCCTCAAAGAACAATCTTCAAAAAAGCCAGAAAAGGACATTACTCAAAAAGAGAGAAAAAAAGGACAATCCTCAGAAAAAGTCCTGAAAAAAGGACAATCCTCAGAAACAACCTCTATAAAAAGCGAAGTGAACCCCGAAAGTCAGAAAACTTTCGGGGTTCACTTTAAGGGGAAACCTTCCTTAATGGTTGCCTCCTCCTTGGGGTGGCCAATTCCGTCTTTGCTGTTGTTGTCCGCCAGGAGCAGGTCCGAAGCCGGCACCAGGCATTCCCGGCATGCGGTTGCGATTGCCTGCGCGCATGAGCATCTCGCGATGGAAATTATCTTCGGCAGTCATGACCTGATAGACTTTCTTGGCATCGACAACTTTGCACATCTTAGCATAATATGTCTGCTCGAGCTTTGCCAGTTCTACGTTCAAGGCTGTGATCTGAGTCAGCAGCTTGGAATACTCTGCGCTGCCGGCATTTGCGTCAAGTTTCTTACGTTTCAGCCCCATCATCTTGCCGTTGAGTTCCATCTGCTTAGTCTTCATTTCCAGATAGATGGGGAACAGTTTGTCTGCCTCAGCCTGCGTCAATCCAGCCTTGTCACGAATGTAGTTGCGCATCATTGTCTGGAACTCTTCCGGATTGAAGTGGCGCTGCTGATTCTTGTTGCCTTGCTGCTGTGCCATGGATGGGAGAGCAACCAACAGAGAAAGGATAAATAGAACCAAATACTTCTTCATTGCCGTACTAGTTTTCCGTCAAATAATAAGCGATGTCGTTGTTGTTAAGCATAGAGTAGTCCAGTACCTCATTGAAGTACTCCTCATCGAGCGACATGTCCGACTCTACATGGTTGGAAGCCAACTGCATATCCTCCTGGCCCTGCTTAAACTGAGGCACCAATACGGCAACACTTGCAATCAAACCAACAACCACAGCAGCAGCGGCATAGCGCCATACGCGTGGTATCAAGGTGCGACGAATCGTCTGTTGTTGTTCGGGCAACTGACTCATCACACGGTCACAGAAGCTATCGAAATAGCCTTCTGGCACCTTAAAAGGATCTGACGCCCCTGCGGGACGCTTATCCTCAATGTACTGTTTCAGTTTTTCTTCCGTCATTTTATCTTGTTTAACTCTTGGACATTAGTAAATAGGAATGGTTTAATCATGCATGCCAAAAAAGTCAGAAATTTTCTGCACTGCATGGTGATAGGACGCCTTCAAGGCTCCCACGCTGGTTCCCAATATGTTTGACATCTCCTCGTATTTCATTTCCTCAAAATACTTCATCTGAAACACCATCCTCTGCTTCTTAGGCAACTGGGCAATGGCTTGCTGTAACTGCATCTCCGTCTCCTCACCGTCGAAGTAGGGATCACTCTCCAGTCGGTTGGCTACGGCCTGTGCGGCCTTTTTACCATCGTCATCCAGACTCAGCCCGTTTCGCTTTGAACGGGCGATGTGGTCGAGAGACTCGTTGGACGCAATGCGATAGAGCCAGGTTGACAAACTTGCATCACCCCTGAAATTATCCAGGCCTTGCCATGCCTTGATAAAGGTGTTCTGGAGCACGTCATCGGCATCCTCATGAACCAACACCATTCGACGAACCAAACGATACAACGGCTCCTGGTACTTTCGCACCATTTGCGTAAACGCGTCTCTGCGTGTGGCTTCGTTGCGTAGCGCTTCGATAAGCAGTTTGTCGTCGTTTGTCATGACAATATTTTGACGTTGGTTGAATTATTTAGTTTAAAAACGGTTCAATTCCTTGAGCAGGGGTTTGTCGTAACCATAGACATCGTCGTAGGCATGGAACGTACCCTCTCCGTCCGGATAGAGCGTGTAATAATCAATATAGACCGGTACTCGAGGATCGAAGGAATAGGACTTCATGTAGTTTTCCGGATCTGTTTGCTCTTTATATTGACGTCCCTCCTCTGACAAGGGTTCCTTATCAATGGCAACGCGAATCTTGTCGATGAGCAGGTCGCTGGGATCATCCATCAGGAACACTGCCAGGTCGAGTGGTTTATGCACACGAATGCAACCATGACTGACAGCACGCACTGTCCGGTTGAACGCGCCTGGCGAATTGGTGTCGTGAAGATAGACGGAGAAAGAATTGGGGAAGCGAAAGATCAAGCGTCCCAAAGAATTGCCTGCACCACGGTCCTGGCGAAGTGTATACCGTCCACTGGTCCACTGGTCAGATGAGAGGGAAGCAGCCGAAAGGACCTTACCAGAAGAACGTTCGATGGCAACCATTCGGTTGCGGGCAAAATAACTTGAGTCCCCCGTATGACGAGGAACCACTTCATTCTTGATAATACTAGAAGGTACTACCCAATAAGGATTGAGGTCGAGCCGATTGATGCGACTGCCAAGCAAAGGGGTCTGGTGGTCGGTCTGTCCGCAACAGATTTTCATGCGAAGCATCTCTTCCTTGGCCTTGTTTACAGCCTCCAATTCGAACGAAGGGATGTTGACAAAGACATATTTTTCCTTGCCAGAAGGACGGTCGTAGCGCCAACGTGCGCGTTCGACATTCAACTGCGCCAATTCCTGGCGCTTCTTATCTCCCTTCTCACTGGCACGACGATATTCAGAGCACAACTGATAAAAAAGCGAATCGGAAGGTTGGATGTCACTCAAAAAATCATTCAAGGCGTCCGCATCCTCCAGTTTAGCGATCGCAACATGGCAAAAGGAGTCCGTAGCCTGATCGAACTGGATATCGTAGATGCGACGATAGGACTCTGCCTTTGTGCCATTGATGGCCTTGTTGAAAACATCACCCGGACGCACATATCCAAAGCGTTGCCCGTAAGCATAGCGAAGATAGGCTCTTGAGAGGCGGTACTCCAGTCGCCCCATCAGTTCGCAGACTTCCTGCAGCGTACAGCTGTCTGGCTTCAGTTTGCGGAACGCCGCCAAGTCATCTGCAATCTCATCGACGCGGAACGACGTACGCTTCAATCCCTGCTCCTCAACTTTCGAGATCCAGGCAAGAAGCACCTCGGGACGTTCGTCCATGCCATAGCGGTTGATCCAATAGAGAGTGTCCTTAGCCGTATCGCACTTCTCCTGCTGATAAAACAACTTGTAGTACGCATCGGCATACATACCGCCCCCGTCCACCTTTGCAACGCTGTCCATGACATGACGAACCAACGCCTCGTCATAGGGATACGACCCGTCGTTGTCCGTGAAAAGAGTACAAGAAACGAAGGAAAAAAGAAAACTGAAAAGCAAGGCGAGGGATACTCGGCGTGTTTTCATAACTCAAAACGACTTTACCAAAAGGTTATCCACGAATGGAAACCTTGCGGGCAATAGAACCAATCTTGAAAATATAACTGCCCTTGGGAAGATTGAGTGCAATGGTTTTCTCGGCACTGTCAATGCGATAACTTGCCACTTTGACGCCTGCCAAATTATAGATATTGAGCACCTCGCCATTTGCGCCACAAACACAAACACTCTTATTCTCAATTGTCAGAGTGGGTACAGCAACCTCAGACTCTGGCCCATCAAATAGTTCCTCTGCGAAAACGGCAGCAGGGCAACCGAGCATCAGAGCGCCTAAAAGTATGGTATGCAGCAAATTCTTCATGAGACGTGCCTATATTTCTATATTCTTATCGCAAAATTACATTTTTTCCGTAATGCCTCCAAAAAAATATCTACAAAAATGCACTTTCACCCATCATTTTGCCATTTTTCTGGTCCCAAGGGCATGTAAGTTGTTGTTTTCAGGGCATATTTACGGCATGTTCTGCATTACATCACACGATAGAAAGCGAAAGTCCCTCTCGCCCAAGTACGGTTTCCGGAAAGACTTCCTGAGCTTCCGCCAGCAAGGCATTTTCGTCCTTGATTCGTCCCGAGTAATGCCCCACGACCAATTTCTTTGCCTCTGCATCCAAAGCCGTTTGTGCAGCCTGGCGAGCTGTGGAATGACAAGTCTGCTGGGCACGGATGACGTGTTCTTCGTCAAACGTCGCCTCATGGTATAGCAAGTTAACTCCCTTCACCCACTCTGCCAACCGAGGCAAATACCTTGTGTCAGAGCAATAGGCATAACTACGAGGAGCATCTGCGGGACGCACCAGACGAGAATTGGGAATGACCTCCCCTTCCTCGGTTACCCAATCCATACCAGCCTTGATATTGTTGATTTGACTTTTTGGAACGCCGTAACACTCTATCATCTCGGGGCGAATATGCGGAAGCAACGGTTTCTCTTTGAAGAGGTAGCCGCAGCAGGGAACACGATGAGCAAGCGGCAGACTCCACACTTCCACTCCTCTGTCTTCATATACCAGCTGGTGTTTTTTTGTATCAACAGCATGGAAAATTACCTCGTAGTCCATCTCTTGACAAAAATGCTGCAAAATGCAATCGAGGAAAGGTTGCAAGTCGGCAGGTGCATGAACATGAAGTTCTGCCGTACGGCCGAGCAAGCCCAACGTAGAAATCAACCCGGGCAAACCAAAGCAATGATCACCGTGACTGTGGGTAATGAAGATATGCCCCAGGCGCGTTATGCCTAAGCGCGTCTTGTTCAACTGCATCTGCGCACCTTCTCCACAGTCTATCATGAACTGCTTCTCGCGCAAGCTCAGCACCTGGCAACTCGGCAAATGTCCGTTGGACGGCTTCGCTGAGCCACAACCAAGAATATATAGTGTAAATGGTTCCATAAGAGATTAAAAGAAATGAGCCCGCTGTGAGGGCGGGCTCATTGTTAGTATAGGGATGTCGACGAATAATTACTCGCCCTTCTCCATCTTAGCCTTCAGAGCAGCCAGAGCGTCGATGTCGCCCAGAGTGGTGCTTGCTGCCACGTTGTTAACAGCGGGAGCTGCCTCCTTCTGCTGACGACGGGGAGCTGCAGCAGCCGAAGCCTTACGCTGCTCGCGAGCCTCTGCACGCTGAACATCTTCGAAGATGCGGCTGTGAGAGAGGATGATGCGCTTGCTGTCCTTGTTGAACTCGATTACCTTGAAGTCGAGCTTCTCGTTCAGCTGAGCCTGAGAGCCGTCCTCCTTAACGAGGTGCTTGGGAGTAGCGAAGCCCTCAACACCGTACTGGAGCTGTACAACGGCACCCTTGTCCATCATGTCGATGATAGTACCCTCGTGAACGCTACCCTGAGTGAATACGGTCTCGAATACGTCCCAAGGATTCTCCTCAAGCTGCTTGTGACCGAGGCTCAGGCGACGGTTCTGCTTGTCAATCTCGAGAACAACAACCTCGATGGGTGCACCAATCTGAGTAAACTCGCTGGGGTGCTTAACCTTCTTGGTCCATGACAAGTCGCTGATGTGGATCAGACCATCAACACCCTCCTCAATCTCAACGAATACACCGAAGTTGGTGAAGTTGCGAACCTTAGCGGTGTGCTTGCTGCCAACGGGATACTTCTCCTCGATAGCCTCCCAGGGATCAGCCTTAAGCTGCTTGATACCCAGAGACATCTTGCGCTCCTCGCGATCCAGAGTCAGGATAACAGCCTCTACCTCGTCGCCGACCTTCATGAAGTCCTGAGCGCTGTGCAGGTGCTGGCTCCAGCTCATCTCTGAAA
>JAKSLN010000003.1 GCA_024401165.1 Bacteroidaceae bacterium | reverse complement strand
GATGGTAGGCTGCTCGCACCGGACGACCACCGATGTAGTGACCGTCCCAACAGTCAAGAGTAGCGTGACGAGAGAGCCAGCAGAGCCGAGCAAACGAGATTCACGCCCCGTGATGGCGCTTCGTCCAGTGATTGTCTACAAGATGAGGGGCGACTATGCCGACCTCGTGCCTGTGACCTTGGACAGTAAAGGAACGATCGTGTCGTATCCCGATCCGGTGGACATTACAGAAAGCTGTCGCCCTGTGGCATTGGGCGATGGCTGGTACCTTGACCGCCGTGGCGTGAGTGCGTCGTCGGCTTTTACCGACTACACCTATGCCCAGTATCATGCTCTGGATCACGTTCCGCCGATAGATACGCTCCAGGCGCATATCGTTGCGCGTAATGCCATCCTCGCCATCTGGGACTGTGGACGGCAGGAAAGGAGCATTGCTGAGTTGCAGCAACTGGCCAAGGATGGTTTCCCTGGCTGCAAGAAAGTCTTCAGCGCACTGAGTTTCAAAGCACCTTAGATCCCATGCTTTTCGTGGCGAAGAAATTCGGAATTATCTTTACAATTCTATTGTTTTTAAGGCGATTTTGCAACTTGTTGATAATTAGAGCGTTGTAAATTGTGCCCGAGGCGTTGAAAATTACCGCAGCGGAAATTCCAAAATCCCGCTGCGGAAATTTTAAAATCGCGCTGCGGTAATTTCAAAAAGGCGCTGCGGTAATTTTGAGAGGTGTGAAAAAGATTTACAAGGACACCCCTCCGTCGCTCGGCTATTTGTTGGTTTCATCTTACCGGATACGGTTCAAATACAATATGTCAAATGGTAATTTCCGAATAACCTTATAACCGTAAAACCTTATAACCGTATAACATCAAAACCGTAAAACCACTATTTGATTTCCTCGTTCTTGATTAAGGATTCGATGAGCAGTTTCTTTGTCGAGGCAGAGAAGTAGCGGAAGGAGAAGTCCAGCTTTTCCTTGTCGCGCTCGTTCGTGATTTCGTTGTTTTCCTTGAGGCCTTCAATGAGTGACTTCTTGAGGGTCTTCTGTATCCTTTTGCCGTAGATGCTGTCGTCGTCGAGCATTCCGTTCAGCGAGTAGTCATAATAGTAGGTTCGTGAAATGGAGTCGTACCACATGCTGTCCAGAACGGTGCATGAGTCCTGTCGCATGGGGCAGTTGCGGCGGTTGAATTCGCGCAGGTTTCTTACTTCCCTATAGTTGAAGGTGTGGACGTTAAGTTTTCCGAAGTAGTCTTTGGGGCCGAAGTCGATACGGAAGGCTTCTTCGTGGTTGGGGGTGAAGTGGTAGTGATAGGAGAAGTTGATGCTGTCTTCCTTCTGCTTCTTCAGGCTAATGTCGTCGCGGAGCGTGATGAGCAGTGTTTCGGTATAGTCTTCTATGACGCTCTGTGTCAGCGTTTCTTTGTCGTTCAACGTTCCGTATAGGGAATAGTAGTAGTTGAGCGTGCGCGTTTTCATGTCGTACACCATGCTGTCGATCGTGGTGGTCTTGTCAATCTCCTTTGGGCAGGTTGACTCTGTATATTTCTTTGCCTCCTCGAACAGATATTCGTCAAAGGACTTGCGCTTGCAGGAGCTTGATACGGCCACGATGATTAGCAGGCCGATGATGTATTTCATGTGCTTCATTTGTCTATTATTTTATAATGTGGCGCGAAATTACGCAAAAAATCGAAAAAATCCAAAGTGATTTGCTGAAAATGTGTTGTATAACACGTTTTTGGGGGCGTTATATTTGGCAGTTAATGTTTTTTAACTTAACTTTGCATCGGTTTAAGAGAAAGTATTCTTATAAGTTTAATCATTTAAGGTAAAAAGATCGTTATGAACGAAAAGATTGGAAACATTGCAGGTGCTATGTGGACTGCCCTGAACGAGAATGGTGCAATGAATGCAAAGGATTTGAAGAAGGCAGCAAAGATCAAGACTGACAAGGAGATGTTCCTGGCCATGGGTTGGCTGCTTCGCGAGGACAAGCTGGTTGTTACCGAAGAGGGTAAGGATATGACCGTTGTCCTGAAGTAAAAGTGTAGCTTGCGAAATTTTAAGCAATAACAAAAAGATGCGAGATTCGTTTGAGTCTCACATCTTTTTTTGTAACTACTTTGGTGTCAAAAGCGGTATGCTTAATTTTAACCAAAAACTTGCGAAAACTTGCAAAAACACTTCAGTTTTATATCCTTTTACTATGCAAGATAAGAAAGTTTTTGTCCGTTTTTGCCCGTTTTTGGTTAATATCCATCCTAGCTAGTTACTTTTTTAGTTGCTTTGCGATGGCAGCCTTAGCCTTTGTGAGTGCTGTCTGGTATGCTTTGACGGCCTTTGCATTGCCGTTCTTCTGTGCATCGTACAGACTCCAGAGGTTGAACTTGGTTGTGGCGGCCTGCTGAGCCTCGGTGCTTGCCTTGGCTGCAGCTTCCTGGCGTGCTTCCTGCTCTGCGGTTGCATAGGCATGACGATAGCCCTTCACCTTCTGCCATTCGCCACGGGTAAAGTCGGGGAAGGCAACTGAGCAGCAGTTGTTGTCCATCGAAAGAGTACCGAGCTCTGCCAGGCAGCACCATTCTGCCAGGTCGTAGACGTCCATGTCGAGGGGAAGACCATTCTGGAGGCAGTAAACCAGTCGGCTGTCCATGATGAAGTCCATTCCGCCGTGTCCCATCTCGCGGCCGAGTTCACCATACTTGGCAAGGATGGGGTGGTAGTACTTCTTTACGAGTTCATCCTGAGCCTGCTTGCTGATGAAGCTGTGGCCGGAAAGGTCGTCCATGCGAGTTGCCATGCCTGATGTCTTTACGGCATCGCCAGTAAGCGAGAAGTGCTCAACAGGATATTTTGTGGCATAACCCTGCTCGCCAATCAGCTTAAACAGGCGGTTGTAGGGCTGAGGAGTCATGGTGTTGTGCTGAATCTGTACCATCTTGCCCTGTGCGGTGCGCATGAGAGTGGTTGTCTGGTCGCCGTTGCGGAAGGTGGGGCACTCCTTGCCAGTCTTCTTCTCGACCCATTCTTTGCCGTGTACGCTCTTGGTATCCATGGCAACGAGGGTGGTGAAACGGTCACCGCGGTGAATGTCGAGGCACTGGGCAACGGGGCCGAGGCCGTGGGTTGCGTAAACATCACCGCGATTCTCCATGTTGTACTTCATTCTCCAGTGAAGTTTCTGAGAATCAGAACCATCGGGATTCATCCAATAGGCATCCCAGAAGGGGTCGAGGTTGTGAATGTATGCACCTTCTGCTGCTACAATCTCGCCAAATACGCCGTGCTGTGCCATGTTAAGAGCGTTCATCTCGTAGTAGTCGTAGCAGCAGTTTTCGAGGATGAAGCAGTGAAGGCGTGTCTTCTCGCTCATGTCGATGAGTGACCAGCATTGCTCAAGGTTCATGGCGCTGGGCACCTCGATGGCTGCATGCTTGCCATTCTGCATGGCACACATGGCAACGGGGAAGTGGTGGTCCCAGTCGGTTGCAATGTATACAAGGTCGATGTCAGAACGCTTGCAGAGTTCTTCATAACCTTTCTCGCCGCTGTAGATGGCTGCGGGGGGCAGCCCCTTGTCTCTCAGGTATTTCTGGCAGGCTTCTGCGCGTCCTTCCTCGTAGTCGCAAAGTGCAACTACCTCTGTGCCAGGGATGTTTGCAAAACGCAGGACGGCTCCGGGTCCACGCATGCCAAGGCCAACGAATCCAACGCGTACGGTCTGCATGGCGGGGGCGGTCAGTCCGATTGCACTCTGTTGTCCGGCAGGACGTTGCGGTGATTCAACAACAAGTGTTCCCTTGTCCCAGTGTGTCTTGGTTGAAGGAGACAAACTCTGTGCTGTACTCAGAGTAAAGACGCAGCAAAGAGAAACTGCAAGAGTAAATAGTCGTTTCATTTGTAAGTGTTTTTTTTAGTTTGATTAGTAATGTAGTGCAAATATAGAGTTTTTTTTTCATACATTATTAAATTTTGTTATAATTTGTTTGGGTTTTTGTCCTAAATTTACTAATTTTGCAAGTAAATGTTCAATTTTGCGCTTTAGTTTGCTTATGAAGTCGCGATTCAATAATATCATAAGTTGGTATTTTAGTCGTAAAGCAGCTCCCTACTGGATGGTGCTTTTACTTGACTGCTTGATTGTCTTATTTTCTGAGTTAATCAGTTATTATATAGTATATAATGGACTCCCCGAGACTGAGAGTTTCCCGACCGTCCTTTGTACGTTCCTCTTGTTCCTTCCTGGTTTCCTTGTAGGTTTCCGCATTTTCCGTACTTACTCCGGCATTATCCGTTATTCTACAAGTACGGAGATTATTCGTTTGATAGGTGCCATGGGTACCGGTTCGCTTATCGGCTACGGCATTCACCTTTTTCTGATGAATCATCCCGACCTTGCCTATAACGTTAAAGCAACGACTCTTGTCATTGGCTTCCTTCTGGCAACCCTGCTTAGCATGTGTCTGAGAATGATCGTTAAGTATCTCTATGACCATATTCTGTATAGCCAGTCTCAGCAGCGTGTTTTTGTGTATGGCGTACATGAGGGTGGACAGGCGTTGGCACAAAGCATTATAAGCGACAAGGAGAGTCCATACGTGCTGAGCGGTTTCGTGAGCGATGAACCTAAACTGAAGCACCACATGATGATGGGTGTTAAGGTCTATCTTAATAATGAGGACCTGATTAACACCATGCGAACAAGACACATCCGTGTTCTTTTCATTTCGCCCTTGCGTAATGACGACCTTCGCGATAATCCTGAATTCCTGAACCGTCTGGTAAAGAATGGTATTAAAGTCATGATGCAGCCAGCCGAGGAGGAATGGGACGGAAAGAGCGAACTGGGTACACGTCAACTGCATGAGGTCGAGATTGAAGATTTGTTGCCCCGCGAAAAGATAGAGGTCGACTTGAAGAAAATTGGCGACCTGTTGCGTGACAAGGTCGTTATGGTGACCGGTGCAGCAGGCAGTATCGGATATGAGATGTCCCGTCAGGTTGCAAAGTTCGCCCCCAAGCATCTTATTCTGGTAGATCAAGCAGAGACTCCCATGCACACAGTCCGTCTGCACATGGCTAATTATTATCCTGATTTGCAGTGTGAAACGATTGTCAGCAGCATCGCAAACAAAGGAAAGATGGAATCGTTGTTCAGCCAGTACTGTCCTGATTACGTTTTCCATGCAGCAGCTTATAAGCATGTTCCTATGATGGAGGATAACCCAAGTGAGGCAATCCAAAATAATGTATATGGTACGCGCGTAATTGCTGACTTGGCTGTCAAATATGGTACCAAGAAGTTTGTAATGATTTCAACAGATAAGGCGGTTAATCCTACCAATGTAATGGGTTGCTCAAAGCGTATCTGTGAGATCTATTGCCAGGCGTTGAATAAAGCCATCCAGGAAGGTACCTGTCCCTTCAAACTTGCTCCTAAGATGGCTCAGGAACGTGGAAACGACAAACCTATTACCCAGTTTGTTACGACTCGTTTTGGTAACGTGCTTGGAAGCAACGGCAGTGTGATTCCTCTCTTTAAGAAACAAATCAAGGCGGGCGGTCCAGTAACCGTTACTCACCCCGATATCATCCGATTCTTTATGCTTATCCCCGAGGCTTGCCGTCTTGTACTAGAGGCAGGAACGATGGGCAATGGAGGCGAAATCTTTGTTTTTGACATGGGCAAGCCCGTGCGTATCGCTGACTTGGCTCAACGCATGATTGACTTGTCTGGTGCCAAGGGTGTGGAAATCAAGTTCACAGGCCTTCGCGATGGCGAGAAACTATACGAGGAAGTGCTCAATGATCAAGAACAGACAAAGCCAACACCTCATCCAAAGATTATGGTTAGCGCTGTTCGCGAGTATCCTTTCGATTTGGCTCTCAAGAACGAAGAGGAACTTTATCAGCTTAGTCTGACCTACGATGACATGGCTATTGTTAAAAAGATGAAGGAGATCGTTCCTGAGTATAAGTCAAAGCAATCAAAGTACGAGGTGCTGGACGTTGACTAAATGTTACAGGCTTATAACGATGAAGGCTTGCCAATTGGCAAGCCTTCATCGTTATAAGTTTTATCTGAATAATTGATTGGGCTGGAATCCCCACTAATTCACTGTGTCCAACAACTTGTTTTATCTTTAGTTTGCAGCGGTGAATTCGTCGAGGAATCTCTTGTCGTTCTCTGAGAACATGCGGAGGTCTTTAACCTGGTATTTTAGGTTGGTGATGCGTTCAATACCCATACCAAAAGCGTAACCAGTGTACTCTTTGCTGTCAATGCCATTTGCTTCCAATACAGCTGGGTCTACCATTCCGCAACCGAGAATCTCTACCCAACCAGTATGCTTGCAGAATGAACAACCTTTTCCGCCGCAAAGATGGCATGAGATATCCATCTCTGCGCTGGGTTCGGTAAAGGGGAAATAGGATGGACGTAGGCGGATCTTGGTGTCGGGACCAAACATCTCCTGGGCAAAAAGCAACAATACCTGCTTAAGGTCTGTGAAGCTAACACTCTTGTCTACATAGAGACCTTCAACTTGATGGAAGAAGCAATGAGCACGTGCAGAGATGGCTTCGTTACGATAAACTCGTCCGGGGCACAGGGCACGAATAGGTGGTTTTTGCAACTCCATGGTACGTGCCTGTACACTACTGGTGTGTGATCGCAGGATGATGTCAGGATGTGCCTCGATGAAGAATGTGTCTTGCATGTCGCGGGCAGGATGGTCGTCTGCAAAATTCATGCTACTGTAAACGTGCCAGTCATCCTCGACTTCGGGACCCTCTGCAAGGGTGAATCCCAAACGGCTGAAAATGTCTACAATTTCATTCTTAACGATTGTGAGGGGATGACGTGTACCCAATTTGATGGGGTAGGGCGTCCGAGTGAGGTCAAGGTCATCACCGGCTTGCTCCTGACTCTGTGCCATGTCTTTCAGCGCAGTAATCTTTTCTTGGGTGGCTTGTTTGAGCTCGTTAATCTTCATGCCAACTTCCTTCTTCAATTCTGCTGGCACGGTTCTAAACTCCCCCATCAAATCATTGATGATACCCTTCTTGCTAAGGTATTTTATGCGAAGGTTTTCTGCTTCCTCGGCTGTGGCTGCAGTCAGGTTTGCAACCTCCTGCATAAGTTGTTCAATTTTCTGTATCATTATTAGATATTATTCGTTTTATCAAAGGTCTTGCTTGCATTCTTGAATTCTGGACAAGGTTTCGCTTGTCTTTCCGAATTCCAAATTTATTGCAAAGTTAATCAAATAATTTAAGATTTCGTGTGCTATGTCGAAATAAAAGTGTACTTTTGTGTAATTTTTGAAAATATGTCAATATTAAGGTCGTTTTCCTCTCGTTTAGCTACATACCTAAGCATTTATGTCTGCTTTTGTGTAGTTTTATTTTCTTCTTGTAGTGGAAAACAATCATCTAATCAGTCTTGGGTCGACTCTGTCTTAGAATCTTATGATTCTATTCCTGACGATTCTCTTGTCTTTTCGGTTGATGATGCTCCAGTAAGTCAGACTGTAGACGAGTATTTTATTGATTTCCTATTTACGTTTACTCATAATAAACAGTTCCAGAAAAGCCGTACTTGCCTCCCCATCTCTATATTAAACCGTGCTGGAGAAGTTGTTCAATCTGTTTCTTCTGTTGAGGATATCAATGATTTTCTTGATTTTGGAAGTTTAGATTGTTATTTTATGCTTTTACATGATGTTTCACAATTAGAATCCGATTATATGACGACAACAAATGATGTTGTATTAAGTCTTGTCGATTTGGATGATTCGAGTGTTAAAAACCTGGGGTGTGAACGCGTTAACGGAGAGTGGCATTTAAACCGTGCTGCTGAGTTTTCTCTTGATTCTTTTTCATATGGCAACTTTCTGCACTTTTATCACAATTTTGCTGTAGATAATGATTTTCAGACAGAGCACGTTGCCCAACCTTTGAACATTTCCATCCCGGATGAAGAGGAAGACGGACATTTCATTGAGGGGACAATAGATGCAAATCAGTTTTCTGTCTTTTCTCCCGAACTTCCACATGGCAAACTCTTACTCCTTGACTATGATAATCACCATGCAGATGAAACCAATAAAGTTGTAATGGTAAAGTGTGGACTTGGCAGTGGCATGATGGATATTATGACTTTTGCAGAATGTGATGGGGACTGGAAACTAACAAGTATAGAACAATGATGATGGAACAACATAAATCTTTACTGTCTTTTAATACGTTCGGAATAGATGTTACGGCAACTTGTTTCGCAGAATATCATTCTGTAGACGAACTACTTGAAATCATAAAGACAAATACTTGTGACCGTATACTGCATGTTGGATGTGGCAGTAATTTACTTTTCTTAAATAATTTTGACGGATTAGTTCTTCATAGCGCAATCCGTAATGTAGAATTAGTCAAGGAAACAAGTGAGGAAGTTGTGGTTCGCGTAGGTTCGGGCATGGTTTTCGATGACTTAATCAGCTATACATTAAAAAGAGGTTGGTTTGGTCTAGAGAATCTATCTCTGATTCCTGGTGAGGTTGGCGCTTCTGCCGTTCAGAATATCGGAGCATATGGGGTTGAAGCAAAAGATTTCATCACACTTATTGAACTTGTAGATTTACGTACAGGTGAACAACTTACAATGTCCAATCGCGATGCAAACTATGCTTATAGATATAGCATCTTCAAGAGCAAAGAACTATGGGGAAAATATGCGGTAACGCATGTACATTTTCGCCTTAAAAAGAGATTGGAAATGAATCTTGAATACGGTGGCTTAAAGTCTGCCTATGAAGGTGTTGTTTCTAATGCTTCTAACTTGGACTTCTCTGATCAAACAATAGAGCAAGCCATGCGCCTTCGTCAAATAATCATTGAAATGCGCAATAATAAGTTGCCCGATCCTAAAGTGTTGGGTAATGCTGGCAGTTTCTTTATGAATCCAATTATTACACGTAAACAATTTGACGATTTACTCGTCCAATATCCTTCTATGCCTCATTACCCTGTTGATGAAGACCATATTAAAGTTCCTGCTGGATGGTTGATTGAACAAAGCGGTTGGAAGGGTAAAAACCTTGGCCGTGCTGGAGTATACGCGAAACAGGCTTTAGTGCTTGTAAACTTAGGTGGTGCAAATGGAACCGATATTGTTGCCTTGTCAGATGCTGTTAGGCGTGATGTGAAATCAAAGTTTGGTGTTGATATTCATCCAGAGGTTAATTTTATATGAAAGTAACTTTATTAGGTACGGGAACGTCCTGTGGTGTACCTCAGATTGGTTGTGATTGTGAAGTTTGTAAAAGTTGCAATCCAAAAGACAAGCGTTTGAGAACTTCTGCCCTGTTTGAGACAGAAAACGCTACTGTTTTAGTAGATTGCGGTCCAGATTTCCGAGAGCAAATGCTACGTATAAACTTGCGTAAGCCGATAGATGCCTGCCTAATAACGCATGAACATTATGACCACGTTGGAGGAATTGATGATTTACGTCCTTTCAGTTATAAAAAGAAATTGATGCTCTATGCTGATTCCTATGCAGCAAATCATCTCCGTGAACGTCTGCCTTACTGCTTGGTCAGAAACGTTTACCCCGGAATTCCTCAATTAGAGTTGCATGAGTTAAATGCTCATGAGAGCATACAAATTGGTGACTTGCCCGTTACGGCGATTAAGGTTATGCACGGAGAGTTGCCCATTCTCGGTTTCCGAATAGGTGATGTCGGTTATCTCACAGATCTTAAAACGATTGACGATGAAGAATTAAAATATCTGCAAGATTTAAAGGTTTTAATAGTCAATGGACTACGCCATACTCCACATCCTACTCACCAAACCATTGAAGAAGCCATAGAATTGAGCCGGAAAATAGGGGCACCAGACACTTATATCATTCACATGTCGCATGATGCAGGTTTGCACGATGTAACAGATAAACTCCTGCCTCAAGGTTTTTATCTGGGTTTTGATGGTCTTGAAATTAATGTTTAATTGGGAAGTTGACTGGTCTGAATTTGTGGCGATAATTGTAAATCTTGTGTGTTTTGTTTAATTGTTCTGCTTTTTGCTTCCTCGCATACCTTGCCAAACGAGATAGAGCACAACGAGAACGCCCACTCCAATCATTGTCCATTTAAGGGGGGTGCTATATTCTTCTATTTTCTGATTCAGTTGTTCGTATGATACTATGGTTGCCAGGTAACAACCGATAAATGCCAGTATACCATTCCAAAGTCCTGATCCTAAGGCGGTGAAACCAATGAACTTGAAAATGTTCATTCTTGCTAGACCTGCAGGAATCGAGATGAGCTGACGAACGGCGGGGACAAGGCGACCAAAGAATGTTCCTAGAGCACCATGCTTGTCAAAGTATTGCTCAGCTTTTTCTACTTTCTCTTGACTGATTAAACACATGTGGCCAACGCTACTGTTTGCAAATTTGTAAACGAGCGGACGACCGATCCAAACGGAAAGCCCGTAATTGACAAGTGCACCAAGAATTGCACCGACGGTTCCTGACAAAACGATTAAATAAACATTTAGATCGCTGGTTGGCATGGTGGTCCCGATGGCTGCTGCCCCCATCATGGCCGTTGCCGTTGTCAGATAGGCAGCGGGTATAATTACTATTTCGCTTGGGAATGGAATAAAACTACTTTCTATGGCCATCAACAATATGATAACCCAGTATTGATTAAGATTCTCCAAACACCATGCTATAAAGGGTAAACTTTCCATATCTCTTTGCGAGGTTTTAGATGTATTTTTTTCTGTATTTTTGTTTGTTTCCAAAGGTGTATTGTAACCAGATACGCAGATGCCAGAAGGGCAGCAAATGGATGAACCACCCAATCCTTAAATGTGAATATCCTTGGTTGTTTAGCGCTTTGGCTGTTGTGTTAAATGATAATCCTTGAATTATGGTATGGATTACCCAAAGTGATGCTGCGACTCCAGCGATTACGTATTCTTCATTTAAGATGGCAACTGTGATGCTAGCAATCAGGGTTAGCATCAACAAGGCATGCAAAATGATACTTGCTGCAGAACGCATGCGATAGAACCATGTGTTTTTGAAGTGTCTCCTGGACTCTTGAAAATATAGTCGGTCTTGCACCCAGTGCTTGTGCCCCGGCATTTGTTGCTCCACAATAGCTTCGGGATGAACACAAACTACAGAGTTGTCTTTTGTGCTCTGTTGGTTGACCATAATGTCCGTTGCTCCCATGAGCAGATTAGAGTGTGACGCAAAACCTTGATGCGAAAGGAATAAGTCTTTCTTGTAGGCCATATTCGTTCCATCACATCGATAAATACCATGCTTTGGAGTGTACTTTAACGTCTTCATCTGTTGCCAAAGACGGTAAAAATACATTTTCTGTTCAGTATAGCCTTTTGCCTTTTTGTATCTTGTGTATCCTAAGGCGATTTCTGCAGACCTGTGACCTTTGATGCTTTCTCCTAATCTGCGAAGCCATAAGTGTGAAATCGGACAGCAGTCAGCTTGGGTCAGTACAATCCAAGGGTTTGATGCTCCTTTTATTCCTAACGTGATGGCAAGCCTTTGCGTGCTGATGTCACGGCTTGTTGATGGTGTAAAGGTATGACGTAAATTAGGATATTCTGCCTCCAACTGCTCCAGGACTTTCTCTGAATCGTCCGTTGAATTCATGTCAACGACGAGTACTTCAAAATTGGGATATATTTGTGTAATAATCAGCGGCAAATGTCGTTTTAGGCAGTCGCTTTGATTATGAGATGTTATGATGACTGTAAACGCCGGTAGTTCGTCGTCTGGACAGGATTGCATGCGCGATTTCTCGACAATATTGGCTAAATGTCGATATGCCAAGCAGCGTAGTATGGAAAGAATCCATACTACGCCACAAGTGATATATAAGCATCTAGTTATTGTTACAATGTCTAGATCAACAAACTCCATCATCACAACGTGTTGTTCTTATACCTTATTTATAAATCTGCATACCCCTTGGGTAATTGGCGGCAATTGTATTGCGATGCCATGATTTCACCATATGCTCCAGCCGATCGAAGAGCGATGAGATCTCCACGCTGGACCTTTGGCATATCGTAGTCCTTAATAAATACGTCGCTGGATTCGCAAATAGGACCAACAACATCGTACTTTTCAACGGGGGCATCCGGCGAAGTCAAATTCTGGATAAAGTGAAAAGCATCGTAAAGAGCTGGACGGATAAGGTCTGTAAATCCTGCATCAACAATTGCAAATTGCTTAACGGATCCTTGCTTCACAAAGAGTACTTTTGTGATAAGACTACCACATTGACCGACAACAGCACGTCCCAGCTCAAAGTGTAATTGCTGGCCTTCGCGCAGTTGGATACCCTTTTTGTAAGTGTCGAAGTATGCCTTAAAATTGGGAATGGGGTTGCCGTCGGGATTTTGATAGTCGATACCCAAACCGCCTCCAACATTAATGTTAGGTATTGCAATACCGACTTTGTCGAGTTTTTCCTGTAATTCGTTAATTCGCTCGCAAAGTGCTGCAAAATCGTCCATTACAAGAAGCTGGCTTCCTATGTGGAAGTGTAGGCCTACAAATTCAACATTCTGCATTTCTTGAGCAATACGGATAACCTTTTCCATATCCTCCATGGCAATTCCGAATTTGTTTTCGGCAAGACCTGTCGTGATATTCGCGTGAGTATGGGCTCCTACATTGGGATTGATGCGGAATGATACGCGGGCGATCTTTCCTCTTTCCTTTGCCATCTCATTTATTACTTCGAGTTCAGGAATACTCTCTACATTGAAAAAGCCAATTCCTGCTTCAAGTCCTAATTCAATCTCCCAATCGCTTTTTCCTACACCTGCAAAAACAATATCTTCTGCATTGAAACCTGCCTCAAGGCATGCTTGGATTTCACCACCACTAACGCAGTCGCATCCAAATCCAGCCTTTGCAATGTGCTTCAAGACAATAGGATTGGTACATGCTTTTACAGCGTAGTGCATGTGGTAATTAGGGATTAATTCCTGCTTGATGGCCTCAAGTGTTGCGTCCAGCAGCGCCGTGTCGTAATAGTAGAACGGAGTGCGTATCTCTTTAAACCTTTCTATAGGGAAACTCATAGTCTTAGTCTTATTTATTAAATAAGGTGTCGCTCAATGCTTGCAGTGTTGCTGTCTTGTCGTTCTTGCGAACCAGGAATGAAATATTGTGGTTGCTACCACCATAGCTAATCATGCGTACAGGAATCTTCTTAAGTGCCTCGCATGCTAAAGTCTCAAATCCGACATTATCGGTGTCAAGGTCGCCAACAACACAAATAATGCACATGTCATCTTCTACTCGAACTGTTCCATATTGCTTCAGCTCGTCAAGAATGTCGGCTAAGTGGCTGCGGTTGTCAATGGTTACGCTAACTCCAACTTCGCTGGTGCATACCATGTCAATGCTGGTTTTGTAGCTTTCGAAAATCTCAAAGACTTTGCGAAGGAATCCATGGGCCAAAAGCATACGACTTGATTGAATCTGAATGCAAGTGATACCATCTTTTGCAGCAACTGCCTTGATCGTGCCGTGCTGCATTTCGTTATTGATGATGGTGCCAGGTGCAGAGGGATCCATAGTGTTGAGCAAACGTACAGGAACTCCTGCAAATTTTGCCGGCTGAATACAAGTTGGGTGGAGGATCTTGGCACCAAAGTATGCTAATTCTGCTGCTTCTTCAAAGTAGAGCTGAGGTACGGGAGCAGTATGGTCTACAACTCTCGGGTCATTATTGTGCATACCATCAATGTCGGTCCAGATCTGTATCTCTTCGCTTTGCAATGCTGCGCCAATGAGGCAAGCAGTATAATCGCTACCACCACGCAACAAGTTGTCAATTTCGCCATAAGCATTACGGCAAATGAATCCCTGTGTTATGTAAATCTGGTAGTCGGGATTCTCTTTGATGAGCTTCGATGCGTGTTCGCGAATGTAATTAAAGTCTGGTTCTGCATTTTTGTCTGTACGAACAAAGTCAAGTGCAGACAATAGAATTGCTTTAACTCCAGTCTCAAGCAAATAGTTGGTAACCATGTTGGTGCTCATGATTTCACCTTGAGCTAAAATTACTTTTTCCTCGAAGCTGGTGAAGAGAATCTTGGTGAAGGAACGAAGATAATTGAACTCTTCACGCAAGAATTTTTTTGTTTTCTCTTTATATTCGTCAGTTGAATAAAGCTCCTCGCAATGACCCATGTACTTTTGCTCCAGCTGGTTGATGATTGTGTTTGCACCCTCTGGATTCTTCTTGTACAGGTAGTCGCTAATTTCAACGAGTGAATTTGTCGTTCCGCTCATGGCAGAGAGTACAACAAAGTTAGTCTCGTCGTTGCGTGTTACGAGCTTTGAAACATCCTTCATTCGCTGTGGGGTTCCGACGGATGTGCCGCCGAATTTCATTACTTTCATTTCTATGTCTTTTTATTTGTTATTCATTAGTAGGGTCATCTACGATGGCATCGCTGATAGCCATCTTTTCCTGTGAGATAGCAGGGATGCGTTCTTGTTCACAGATTAACTGGCCTCCTTCGCAGCGGTATACTGTGCCTGGCATCTCCTCGAGCCATGCCATATTGTGCGTTGTTATAATAACGGTGGCCCCTTCTTCTCTGATCTTATTCAGAATATGGATGATACTCCTTCCATTATCAGTGTCAAGATTGCCTGTCGGTTCGTCTGCAAGGATCAGTTTTGGCTTGTTTAATATTGCTCGAGCGATACAGATGCGTTGTTGTTCACCGCCAGAAAGTTCATAAGGTCTATGGTTGGTCTTGTCTGGCAAACCTACTTCTTCCAAAACTTCAATTATCCGTCGGGATCTTTCGTCTTTTCTCTTCCAGTTGGTTGCGCGTAGGACAAAGTCCAGATTTTCTTTTATTGTTCTGTCTGGCAATAATTGGAAATCTTGAAATACGATGCCTATCTGCTTCCGCAAAGTGGGTAGTTTGTTAGCGCGAATCGTGAGCATGTCGAACCCCATTACCTCGGCGTTTCCATCAGCGGGAGTCAATTCTCCATAGATGGTGCGGAGCAATGACGTTTTTCCACTACCAACAGGTCCCACAATGTAGATTAATTCTCCTTCGTGAGCCTGGAAGGTGGCATTTTTTAGGACGAGATGCTCTTCCTGATAGATATCAATATTGTGATAATCAATGGTTATCATTTGATTTAGTGTTTCTTCCAACCAGGATTATGACGTTCCATTAGTTCGCGTGCCATATCTTCAATTCTCATTCCTTTACTGGTCAACAATACGATGAGATGATAAAGCATGTCTGAACCTTCATAGATCAGTCTGTCGTTCGTTCCGTTTGTGGCTTCGATGACTAATTCCAGCGCTTCTTCACCCACTTTCTGAGCCATGCGATTCAAACCGTCTTTGAAAAGACTGGTTGTATAACTGCCTTCAGGCATTTCCTGATAACGCTTTTCTATGAAGTTGCTTAACTCTGTCAAAAAGAGTAGGGGATTTTGGGTATTCTCCTCTCCCCAGCATGTGTCGGTTCCGGTGTGGCAGGTTGGACCATCGGGATGAGCTTTAATCAGCAGCGTATCTTTATCACAGTCGTTTTTAATGCTTACAACGTGAAGGTAGTTGTTGCTTGTTTCGCCTTTTGTCCAAAGGCAATTGCGGCTTCTGCTCCAGAAAGTTACTAAACCAGTTTCTTCTGTCTTCTTGAAGGCCTCTTCGTTCATGTAACCCAGCATCAATACTTTCTGTGTATTGGCATCCTGGATGATGGCAGGAACAAGTCCGCCTGCTTTTTCGAAATCGATTTCCATTTTATAGTATAATTTTCTATGTTTCTTGCTTTTATTGTCTAACAATTATGTTTTGCGCCTGTAGGTATTGCTTTAATTCAGGAATCTTGATTTCCCCGAAATGAAAAACGCTTGCTGCGAGGGCTGCGTCTGCATGGCCCTCAGTAAAAGCTTCGCGAAAATGCTCCATTGCTCCAGCGCCGCCTGATGCAATGACTGGGATTGTAAGGTCTGCTGCCAATTGTGCCAGTGCCTCATTTGCAAATCCTGTTTTAACACCATCGTGATTCATCGAGGTAAAAAGAATTTCTCCCGCCCCTCTGTCATTGGCTTCTTTAGCCCAGTCGAAGAGGTTCCTTTCTGTGGGTATACGTCCGCCGTTCAGATAACAAGTCCATCCTTTTTCATCCATACGGGCATCAATGGCAACTACACATACTTGACTGCCAAAGTGATTCGCAATCTCGTCGATGAGTTCTGGACGACGTATTGCGGCACTGTTAATGCTCACTTTATCGGCACCTGCAGACAATAGACGATCTACATCCTTCAGTTCATTGATGCCACCACCTACGGTAAAAGGAATTGAAAGTGTTGCAGCAACTCGCTGTACCATGTCGGCGAATGTTTTTCTTCCTTCATGGCTTGCTGTAATGTCAAGAAAGACTAGTTCGTCAGCTCCCTGCTCGCTATATGTGCGGCCAAGTTCTACTGGGTCACCAGCCTGACGCAGGTTGACGAAGTTGGTGCCTTTGACCGTCATTCCATCTTTGACATCGAGGCAAGGTATGATTCTTTTTGCTAACATAGCTTACTTGTTGCTTATTAATTGGAGTTCTTTCATGTCAATCCTTCCTTCATAAATGGCTTTGCCAAATACAACGGCAGGAATGCCTGCTGCTTCCAAGTTCTTTATGTCTTCAATGCTGCTAACCCCTCCGCTCGCAATGAGATGGCAGTTAGGGTAGGCCTTCATCACTTCTTTGTATAGTTCGATGGCGGGACCCTGCAGCATTCCATCTTTGCTTATCTCTGTGCAAAGAACATTTTTTATTCCTTCGTTAAGGTATTTCTCCAAAAAAGGAATCAAATCTTCTGAACTATCCTCTTTCCATCCATTGATGCTTATTTTCCCGTTACGGACATCTGCACCTAGAACTATGGAGTCTGCACCATATTTGTGCAGCCATTCGAAACTGCGCTCAGGATCTGTTACGGCGATACTTCCGATGGTAACCATCTTTGCTCCGGCAGCAAATGCTTTTTCGATGTCGTCATCCGTTTTGATGCCACCTCCAAAGTCTACCGTGAGTTGTGTCTCCTCGGTTATCCTGCGCAGAACCTTATCGTTTACGATGTGTTTGCTTCTTGCGCCATCCAGGTCTACAACATGAAGTCTCTTGATGCCGTATTGCTCAAATTCCTTGGCAACACTGGCGGGATCTTCGTTATAAACCTTTTTGGTATCGTAGTCACCTTTTGTGAGGCGTACGCATTTTCCGTCTATTATGTCAATTGCGGGGATAAGCTCAATCATAATTCCAAAAAGTTTTTTAGTATGCGTTCACCTACTGCACCACTTTTTTCCGGATGGAATTGTGTGGCATAAAAGTTGTTTTTATGCATGGCAGCACTAAAGGGCTGTATGTAATTGGTTACTGCTGCTGTGTCGGGACAAATAGGAACATAGTAGCTATGCACGAAATAGGCATACTCTCCACCGCAGAATCCGTTAAAAATATGACTCTTGGTTTCTTCTAATGTATTCCAACCCATGTGGGGGACTTTGTCTTCATGTTTTTGTGGGAGAAACCGTTTAACGTCCACGTCAAAAATCCCAAGACAATCTACATTTCCTTCTTCGCTGTGTCGACACATCAACTGCTGGCCAATACATATGCCAAGAATCGGTTGTTTTAAGTCGCGGATAACTTGGTCAAGTTTGTGTTCACGCAAGTACTGCATTGCATTGCTTGCTTCTCCCTGTCCGGGAAAAAGAACCTTATCTGCAGCCATTAGTTTTTCGGGGTCATCCGTAAGTAGTGGCTCTACTCCCAAACGAGTTAAAGCATGTATGACCGAATAGATGTTACCTGCGTTATATTTGACGATTGCTACGTTCATTATCTACTCTTTTGCGTTCTACCTATTTGAAGGCGCGTATGCGCATACGTGAAAAGTTGCGCAAAGTTACAAAGAAATGTTAATTTGGGGAAATAAATTGAAAGAAAAATGTGGATTTTGCTATCAAATCCACATTTCTTTTTCGTTTTATATGTTCTTTTTGAGTGTAAGATGTTGCGATATGCACGGTGGTAGTTCTTCTTCGTAGTGCGTAACCATAACCATAGTCTTGTTGGGTCTTTGACAGAAGGTGTTGATTATTTCCTTGACTTTTTTGCGGTTAGGCAAATCCAATCCGTGTAAAGGTTCATCCAAAATCAATAGTTCTGGATCCTTGACAAATGCTCGAGCAAGCAAGCACAGTCGTTGTTCGCCGCTTGAAAGTTTGAGGAAAGTACGCGAAGCGAGTTGCTCTATACCAAAGACTCGCATCCAGTCTTCACATATGGTTCGTTGCTCAGGACGAGGACGTGTGTAAAGGCCGACCGAATCGCTTAATCCACTGGCTACAATGTCAATAGCGGGCAAGTCTTTAAGATAGGCTCGATGCATCTCAGGACTGACATATCCAATGTGTCTTTTTATCTCCCAGATACTTTCTCCTGTTCCTCTTTGGTGACCAAAGAGTCTGATGTCACAAGCATAGCTTTGTGGATTATCCGCACACACTAAGCTCAGGAGTGTCGATTTTCCACAACCGTTTTGGCCTTTCAGCGCCCATCGCTCTCCTTCACATACTGTCCAGTTTAGTTCGTTCAGTATGGTTCTTGTTCCATACTTTATGCTAACGTTGTTGAATTTTAGGATTTCTCCTCCTTCTTGTGGGTAAAATGGTTCTTTTGTTATGTCTTTTGAGGGCAGATTCAGAATCCATTCTTTAAGTTCTTGTGAGAGTCCCGACTGAACTTTTCTGCTCTGTTCTTCAAGGTAAGAACTGCGAGTTTGTTTCTCTTTCAAGATGCAATCCTCAACGGGCAGTACGTGAGTGATGAAGTCGGGAATGTTATCTGTCTTGCTGAGAATCAGTATAACAAGAAGTTTTGACTCTTTAATCAACCTCTCAAGTAGGTCGCGAAGCAAATCGCGTGTTCCTGCATCCAGTCCAATGAAAGGGTTGTCCATGATGAGGACTCGCGGACCAGAAAGCAGTGTCCTCGTTAACTGGAACTTTCTAAGTTCGCCGCTAGAAAGCGTTATGATATATTTGTCGAGCAATGGCTCAAGTTGAAACATTTCGAAAAGGTGCTTGCGGAGTGCCTCGTCAGTGTGTTGTACTTCGCATGTCTGGTTGAGCAGTTGACCTGCGGTCGGCGTGTTTTCATCGATGTCATGCTGGTTCCAGCGTTGCTGGTAATAGTAGGATGAATCGCTGTCGCCATAAGAATCTCTGAACGTGATATACTTGATGTTTTCGCTAATCATTTTCTTTTCTGACGGCGAAAAATCGTAGTGTACCTCGTTGAGTAACAAAGGATACTTTCCTGTGATAATGTCTACTAAACGTGATTTGCCCGCTGCATTCTCACCAACGATGGCAATCTGTTCTCCCTCGTTTATTGTCAGGTTGACGGGTTGCGCCATTCTGTAGTCTGGATGGCGTGTAACTCCATCTTTTATTTCAATGATCTTTTGCATATCTGTTATATTAGACCTTTCTTTTTTGCAAAGTCTTTCCAACTTTTCACCTTTGATTCACTTTGAGGACGGCTCATCTGAAGGTAGTGGCAGTAGGCAGCACCAAGTGCGTCGCTTGCATCCATGTATTTGCCCATCTCCTCTGGATCCAAGTGAAGCATTCGGCGTAGCATGTCTGCAACTTGCTCTTTGCTTGCCGTTCCAATTCCAGTAATTGCCATCTTTATCTTCATGGGAGCGTATTCGGTAATTGGAACCTGGCGTTGAATAGCAGCAACCATGGCAACTCCTTGTGCTCTACCCAGCTTGAGCATACTTTGCACGTTTTTCCCGAAGAAGGGAGCTTCGATGGCCATTTCGTCAGGAAGGTAGGACTCTATGATCCCTGTGACACGTTCGAAAATATGACCTAACTTTAGGTAGTGATCCCCGTATTTGTGTAAATCTATGACTCCCATTGCCACCATTTCTGCTTTGCGTCCGCTGATTTTGAGGACGCCATATCCCATGATGTTGGTGCCAGGGTCAATTCCGAGAATTATTTTCTCTTGGTTCATCCTTCTATGACTTCCATAATGGTGCTGAATCCTGCAAATCTGTCTTCAAACAGTTTTGTCATTTCCTCGGTCAGGGCTTGTCCCTGTTGAGTGTACCAGGTGTGCAGTTTGGCAGAACTTTCCACGTTAAACTGAAGACAAAAACATTCCGTTTCTTCGTCCTTGTGCGATAGTACACGAAGCATGCGTGGATTCGTTAGGATTCCGTTTTCTACGATGCTCGGAAAGTAGCTTTGGTGAACCCAGATGACAAAGTTTCGAGCATCTGTGTTCTGTATGGTGTAAGTTGTGTTAAAAACAAGCATTGTTACATGAATTACATGAAGATTTATGCAAAATTACGAATATTTTTTGTTAAAACTATATAATATTATGAGTTTTAGTTGCTTTGGTGATTGATTTTTCAAAAAAAGACTGTACATTTGCAAGAAATACAAATTTAATGGATATGAAAAAGTCAATTTTTATAGTACTTGTTTGTGGTGCATCTTTCATTTTGCCCACCATGGCTTGCACCAATAGTGCAGATGCGAAGAACACTGTAGAACAGACTTCTGTTCAGAATGTAAAACCCGAAGACAGTTTTGCAAAGATTCAGTTTGACAAGCTTCGTGCAGATATGGGCAAGTTCCCTTCAAAAGACCCTATTCATAAGGCCGAGTTCCAGTTTACCAATACCGGAACGGCACCTTTGGTTATTCACCAGGCATTAGCAAGCTGCGGTTGTACGGTTCCCACCTATCCCAAGACTCCCATTAAGCCCGGCGAAAAGGGTGTGATTGAGGTGACTTACAACGGTACGGGTAAATTCCCCGGTCATTTCCAGAAGACCATCACTATTCGCACGAATGCAACGAACGAAGTCGTTCGTCTGACCATCGAAGGCGAAATGACAGAATAACATTTTTCTTCTTACTAATCTTAAATCTATTACCATGAAAAAGATACTTTTCATCCTCATTTTGTCATGCCCTCTTTTTGCCTTTGCAAAGGCTAAGAAGGTCGAAAAAAATCCTCTTGGAGATGGTCAGAGTGATCGTCTCTATTGGTCTTCTCTTGCCTATAAGATGGCAGCTCCTGTTCTTGAGAACATGGCCAACGGCACTTTGCAGAAGAATATGAAGCTTGAATTGTCTCCAACCTGGGATAATCGAGATAAGAAGGTTGCCTACATGGAATGCTTTGGTCGTTTGATGGCAGGTATCTCTCCTTGGCTGGCTCTGCCTGACGACGATACCGCAGAGGGAAAGCAGCGTAAGCAGCTTCGCGAGTGGGCATTGAAGGCTTATGCAAATGCCGTAGATCCTCAGAGTCCTGATTATTTAGGCTGGACAAGTGGTGGTCAGACGTTGGTAGATGCTGCCTATGTGGTTGAAAGTCTTTATCGTGCTTATGATGCCTTGTGGGAACCTTTGGATGATGTGACAAAGCAGCGTTATATCAAGGAACTTCAGGGCTTGCGCCGTTACGATCCCTGTTATACAAACTGGCTTTTGTTCTGCTCTATGGAAGAGTGTTTCATTATGAAAGCAGGAGGTCAGTATGATGGTTATCGAATTCACAGAGCGATGGAGAAGATAGAGGAATGGTATGTAGGAGACGGATGGTACAGCGATGGTCCTTCATTCGCGTTTGACTATTACAATTCCTATGTGATTCAGCCTATGTATCTCGAGTGTTTGGAGATGATTAAGCAGAAGAAGGGTAATGATAACTGGACTGTTCGTACGTATGTTCCTGCGACTGGCAAGAGTGAAGGCGCCAATTATCGCTACGACCAGGCACTTAAGCGCATGCAGAAATATGGTGTCATCTTGGAGCGTTTTATTTCGCCTGAGGGAACTTTCCCCGTTGTTGGTCGCAGCATTCCTTATCGCATGGCAGTTATGCAACCTTTAGCTCAGTTAGCATGGAGAAAGCAGCTGCCTGCAGAACTCCATAATGGTCAGGTTCGTGCCGGTTTGACTGCTGTTATGCATCGTATGTTCGACGGGGCAGGAGCCAGCAACTTTACGGAAGATGGTTATTTGACCATTGGTTTTGTCGGCAGTCATCCCAATGTTGCTGACTGGTACACAAATAATGGTTCTCTTTATATGACCAGTCTCGCGTTCATGCCCCTCGGTTTGCCTGCAGATGATCCATTCTGGACGGATGCTCCCGAGAAGTGGACCAGCAAGAAAGCATGGGAAGGCGACGACTTCCCCAAGGACCACAAGTGGAATATCAACAAGCAGATTCTCTACTGGGAGTAATTGCTGATTATAGCTTCAAATAAAAACTTGGCTATTAGAAACAATGTTTTCTAGTAGCCAAGTCTTTTTTATACCTTATTATAATTTATGTAGGATTCGGTCCATAACCCAGTTCACGCTTGTTGCGCTTATGGAATCACAGGTACATTCTGTCTTACCTTGTAGATGTTCCACAATGTTTTGTATGAGTGGCATCTGTACTTGCGCAGGATTGACCGTCTGGATTTCTTGTCGTCCTTCTATCGTGTGCAGGGCGATTGGTTCGTACGTATAGACAGAGAAGCAGATTTGACCTTTGTCGCCGATGAGTTCGATTCTGTCTGTCCTTGCACTTTCGTGTGCAACAAAACACCATGATCCTGATCCCGGCAGGCCATCTGCGAACTCAAAAGATGCACTAACGGTATCTTCCGTGTCGTATAGATGTCCTCGGTTTTGGCTGAAACCATGTACCTTTGTTATGGGGCCAAACATCATCTGCAGAAGGTCTATCTGGTGTGGAGCCAGGTCGTAAAAGTATCCGCCTCCGGCTATGTCGCGTTGCACGCGCCAGGGTTTGTTGTGTTCGTTGTAGTCAAGGTCTCGGGGTGGAACCGCGAAACGAATCTGAACGTTGATTACATTACCGATGGCCCCTTTGTCGACCAGTTCTTTAACCTTTTGGAAATATTCAAGGTAACGACGGTAATAGGCTACAAAGCACTTTACCCCCGTCTGCTGTGAAACATGGTTAATGCGTTGGCAGTCGGCGTAAGAGGCCGCCAACGGTTTTTCAACGTAAACCGTCTTTCCCGCTTTCATGGCCATGATGGCGTAGGTTGCATGTGACGATGGAGGCGTGGCTATGTAGATGGCGTTTACATCTGGATCTTGTATGAGGTCCCATGCATCGCTGTACCAGCGTGGAATGTGGTGTCGCTGGGCATATTGCTGTGCACGTTCAGAGTTACGGCTCATTACGGCGATAACCTTTGAACCGGGAATGAGGTTAAAGGCTGGTCCGCTTTTTTTCTCGGTCGCTTCACCGCAACCGATAAATCCCCATTTTATCTCTGACATGCTCATAAATTATGCGTTTTGGTTTGTCTGCTCGCTACCCCAGTGGAAGCAGAGTGGTACGAAGATGAACGTCCATGCTACAGTTGCAACCAGGAATGTCATTGCGTAGGATAGGGCGCGGATGAATCCGAAAGACGAATGAATGTCGGTGCCATCTCCGTTCAGAACCGATTGGTCAGACAATCCCCCCACATAAATGGTGCAGATGGTGGGTATGCTTCCTGCCAAAATGACGAGAATTAAGATGATTCCACATACAATCAAAATAGCTGTCGAGCCACCTAACTGTCCGATGTGCTTTGCTGGCCAAAGCAATGCTGAAAGGAAACTGCGGTGTTCCATCATGAAGTGCTGACCGACGGGTACGTAATAGATAGCCCAAAGCATGGTCAAGAACATGAAGAGCGCAAGTGCCCAAATGCGACTGGGCATGACTGCAAGTGACAGCAAGGCAAATCCAACCGTTACTGTGTACCCGACTATACAGAGAAGAATCCCGTGCAAGACATGTGGATGAATGTCATACCAGATCTTCCACGGTTTTACGGCAGGCAAGTAATTCAGTTCTGCATATCGCTGCATGAGGTAGGCCACTTGTCCTGCCAAGACTCCGAGCAGTAACATGGCCGTGTATCCCCATCCAAGAACCATGAGGCATGAATTGCTTATAAGGTCGGAAGGAGTTTTTCCGGGTGCTATGGCTTCTTGATAGAAAGTCCAAATATCTGTAGAGATGCGTCCACTCAAGGCGGCAAAAACAAGCATGTTTATCACGATAAGTGGCCAAATTTGACGCAGAAAACCCAGCGGATGGCGTAAGGGAAGCCGTGTTCCCGCGGAAATACTTTTTACGTAGCTGCGTTCTTTAAACAGCGGTTCGTTTAGAATATCTTGTTCCATAGGATGCAATAATTATATGTTTGCAAAATGATTTTTTAGTTGAAGAAGTTCCAACTCACACCCCATCGAATGCTCATGGGATTAATGGGGTAGTGGGGCGCCAAGTACATGTGGCCATTTCCTGCGTTCACGTGATTGGCGGCAATGTAGATTCTGCAATGCTTGATGTGTAGGTTGGCAAAGGCGTTGATAATGGGATAGTTTCCAATTTCCACGCGAGGATTGTTGACATCCTGAGTGGCAAACTGTCCGATGGCTGGAGAATAGTCTGGCGCCATGTATTTTGTGAAATAACGGATGTCTGCCCCTAATTCAACGCGCAGCACCTTGGCAATGCGGAAAAGCAGATAAAGGTTACTGTAGACATTTAGGGTGGGCAATGGCAAGACGTCTTGTTTTGAACTGTACTGATAGGTTAACTCATTCTCCCAGTTCAGAGGGCCAAGTTTGAAGTCTTGTTTGAGCGTAGCACCAATGACTTGTATGCCTTCTTCGTGTTGCATGACTCTTACGCTATGGCTGTAGTCGGTGGGAAGCAGAGTCTTTTCTTCCTCTTCTCCGATGTAACTATTGCACATTGCAAAGTAGCAGTGATTTGTCAGATTTTCAAAACCTACTCGCAGGCTTGTCTTTGAACGTTTGTTCGTGAGTGTGCCTTCGATTCTGAGTCTCTGCTCGAACTTAATCTCGTTATCCCACCAGGCACTTTGCGAGTGATAATGCTCCATGAAGAAGTCTGGCTCGAGATTCTTGTAATAGGCATTGGCCGCCAATTGTACCGTATCTCGTTTGCTAATGCCAAAGTTCAAGTCTGCTGTTCCGTTTACCTCGAAGGCTCCAATGTGGTCACCAAGGATGGAAATCTCTCCGTTTGCGTTGTAGTGAAGGAACGAACCTTGCGTTTTTTCGATTTGTCCACCGACGCTAAAGTCGTTTTCCACATATTTCTTCATGCCAGAGATGGTGTCGGCATCAACGGTCGGCATCTTGTAGCTCTCGTAACTATGGGTGGCAAATGCCGTTATGCCCATCTTTACCCACTTTCTGAACCCTTCCTTCATGGCGAGGCCTAGCGTGTTTCTTATCCGGAACGCATCCGCTTCGTTTTCGGCATCTTTTAGAGTTCCAAAGTATCGGTTTGTGTAGTAGTCGGCTGGTGTGTTGGAACTATAGTGATTATGCATGAGATTGTCAATTCGCAAGGTGTGCAGAATGCTACCCATAGCCACAAATCGGGTGGGTGCAACTTGCTTGTTTTTCCAATCTGTTTTTAGTGAGTCGATGGTTAGCGCAAGCCTTACGCTGTCACTCTTGATGACATTCAAGGTGCTATCCTTAAATACCTTCAACAGTTCGTCGTCGGACGGCATGACGGGTTTCAATGAGTCCGGAACTTCAATGGGTTCGTTGTAACCCAAATAATACCTGTGACTTAAATGGTAACTCTGGAAGTCGTTGCGGTTGTATGCCTGGGCGAGGAGCGTTGGTATGTCCCTCGAACCATAGTTCTGAGGGAAACTCTGAGGGTCAGAGATGTATTTGTCATCTTCGATACCGCCATTCTCGGCGTTCTTTTGGTGGCCAACTTGGGTCCACGCATGCATTTCGTATTTTTCGCCTCGATAATATCCGAAGAGATTGCCGTTGATGAATGAGTTTTGTGATGCGTTGTAGTAACCACGTCCATAGACGTAGTCGACCTTTAGGCCGAATCCGCTGATTTTGTTGATGTTTGAGGCAAAATATGCTCTGAATCGGTCCTCGCCCGTTTGGTCGCTTCCCGCACTATGGTATGCCAGGTTTGTAACGGGACTTAGCGTGTTGCTGAAACGGAATTCACTAAGTGGCGTGAGGGCAAAGGAGAGTGGATTCAGGAACAGGAAGGGCTGGTTCTCCTCTCTGTTCATGAAAATACGCGAAAGTCGGGCAGAACCAATGTTGCCCAAGTAGCTGTATTCTCCGTTGTACCCATCCGTGTTGTTGAAATTATTGTAGTGGTTGACGACCGTGTCGTTGTTCTCGGCAGGAATGACGTCCCCCAATCTTTCGTCTATGGTCCACTGGAAGATGCCGATAGGTACCTCTTTGTCATTTGTCTTGGTGGTATCTCGTCCCCATGTCATGCGATTCGATCCATGCTGTTCGTCGCCGAAAGAGTTGTTGTTGCCAATTTGCCCCAGTTGGTCGTTAGTTGCCATGCGATCTGTGCCTTTTCGCTGCAAGTTACCTTGGGCTTGAATACCCAAAGTGCAACTCGCAAGCACGAGCAGAGTTAGCAGTTTTCGAGTGATTTTGTGCATAAATCCAATCCTTTGTTATTGGGTTATATTAGAGTTTTTGGATGACATCCATACCTTTGGCGAGCGCTTCTTCGTTTGCCGGTATGAGGTGGTGATGTCTTTCTGGCAGGGTCTTGCGTAGCGCTTTAATGACATTTTCAGACTTCACCAATGGTAAGGCCTTGAGCAAACCACCCAGTACGAGCATGTTGAAAGCCTTTGGATTGTGCATCTCGATGGCAGTCTCGTTGGCAGGAATGCGGTAAATGGTGATGTCTTTCCGCTGGGGTTGCTCGATGATTGCACTAGGGTCGTAGATGAGTATGCCGCCAGGTTTTAATGCCTTCTCGAACTTCGACAGCGAAGCTTGGTTTAGAATGATTGCCGTGTCGAACTCACTCAGGATAGGCGATGATATCTCCTCTTCGCTGATGATGACCGTGCAGTTTGCGGTTCCACCGCGCTGTTCAGGACCGTAGGAAGGAATCCAGGTTACCTCTTTCCCTTCCATCATGGCGGCGTAAGCCAGGATCTTGCCCATCGAAAGGATTCCCTGCCCGCCAAATCCTGCTATGATTATTTCGTTCTTCATTTTCACTTTACTTTATTACACCCTCCTCAAGGTCTTTGAGGTCGCCCAGGGGATAGGCCTTGAAAAGTTCCTGCTCCATCCACTCGTTTGCTTTAATGGGAGACATTTTCCATCCTGAGTTACAGGTGCTTACAATTTCGACCAAAGATGCTCCCTTGTGCTGCAGACTGTTCTCGAACGCTTTGCGAAGTGCCTTCTTTGTCCGGTTGATTGCAGCAACGGTGTGGACAGCCTGTCGGGTTACATAGCAAGTGCCGTTCAGCGTGGCTGCCATGTCTGTGATGGGGAGGGGGAATCCGTGCAGGTCGGCCTGTCTTCCGTAGGGGCAGGTGCTTGTCTTCATTCCCATCAGAGTTGTGGGTGCCATCTGTCCGCCCGTCATGCCGTAGATGGCATTGTTGATAAAGATGATGGTGATGTTCTCGCCACGATTCAGGGCGTGGATCGTCTCACCGGTTCCGATGCAGGCCAGGTCGCCGTCGCCCTGATAGGTGAAGACGAGATGGTCGGGCCACATGCGATTCAGGGCGCTGGCTACAGCTGGTGCTCTGCCATGAGCCGCCTCTACCCAGTCTATGTCAATATATCGGTAGGCAAACACAGCACATCCCACGGGGCAGATGCCTATTGTTCGCTCCTCCAGGTTCATTTCGTCGATGACTTCGGCCACCAGTTTGTGCACCATGCTGTGGCTGCAGCCAGGGCAGTAATGCATGTCCACATCGTTCAGAAGTCTGGGCTTCTCATAGACGATGTTCTCCGGGCTTATCAGTTCTTCTTTTGTCATGATGATGTTCCTTTTCTTGAAGGTGTCAGGCCGTAAAGCGTAGCACGAATTCAATGATTTTCAGTACCATGGCTGCTGCTATGACGTAAAGTGCCGGCATTCTTTCTCCTTCTTTATATACGAAGAAATAAAGGACCAGACCAATTAATGCGCCTGCCATGAAGAGTACGTTGAGTATTTTTCTCAGCTTGTCGCGATCCATGCCTCGTTGTTTCTTGGCACGTATGCGCTGTACTTCTGCTTCCAGTTCTTCGAGTTGTGTCATTGCTTAATTACATTTACGATTTCCTCTGGAGTGGGCACCATGCCTCCCATTCTTCCGTAGTGTGATATGGGACAAGTGTCGCCAATGGCCAGTCTGACGTCCTGTACCATTTGTCCGGCGTTGATTTCGATACAAAAGACCTGTTTCATGCGCTTTGCCAGCTCGCGGATGGCAACTGTGGGGAAGGGCCAGAGTGTGATGGGTCTAATCATGCCCACTTTGATACCCTGCTCGCGGCAAAGTTCGATGGTCTTCTTGCAGATGCGAGAGGCGCTGCCGAATGCAACAATCAGAATTTCTGCATCTTCGGTCTTGTAGGTTGAATAACGGACTTCCTTCTCGCGTATCTCGGCGTATTTTGCCTGTAGGTGCTTGTTGTGCTCCTCCATGACGACCGGAGACAAGTCGAGGGAAGTGAAGATGTTGGGTGTGCGTCCGCTACGGCGTCCGGTTGCGGCCCAAGGGTAGCGTTCTTCAATCTGCTCGCGTGTCAGACGGGCCTTGAAGGGGGGGAGCTTAACCTTCTCCATCATCTGTCCGATGACGCCATCACTCAATATCATGGCAGGATTGCGGTACTTGAAGGCAAGCTCAAAGGAGAGGTCGACGAAATCTGCCATCTCCTGAACGCTGGCTGGGGCCAGTACGATGGTGTTGTAGTCGCCGTTGCCGCCGCCTCGTGTGGCCTGGTTGTAGTCGCTTTGGCTAGGCTGGATGGTTCCCAGGCCTGGGCCGCCGCGCTGTACGTTTACAATCAAACCGGGAATCTCGGCTCCCGCCATGTATGTTATGCCTTCCTGCATCAAGGCAATGCCTGGACTACTTGACGAGGTCATCACGCGTTTGCCGGATGCTCCGCCTCCATAAATCATGTTGATGCTGGCCACTTCGCTCTCTGCTTGCAGAACCACCATGCCGGTCGTTTCCCAAGGCTTTTCGAGTGAAAGTGTCTCCAGTACTTCGCTTTGTGGTGTAATGGGGTAACCGAAGAATCCATCGCAACCACAGCGGATGGCTGCGTGTGCGATTGCCTCATTGCCTTTCAGTAGTACGTATTCTTCTTCCATTTTTCTTGCTCTTTTGCGTGATGTGCTTACTTAGTCAACAGAAGTCTCTGACTTGTAGACTGTAATGCATCCATCGGGACAGACAATTGCACAGGCCCTGCACGCGTTGCATTTTTCCCAGTCTTGCTGTTCGGCGTACGGGTAGCCCTTGTGGTTGACTGTCTTTTTTGTCATGGTGATCAAGCCCAGGCGGCAAGCGTTGACACATAGTCCGCATCCCTTGCATCGCTCTGCATTGACTACTATGGCACCATTAACCTTTTTCATTTCTTATTTCTACGCTTAAACGTTATATCGCTGTGTGTCGCGGAATTGGATGATTTGTAACAACAGTTCTCGCGCCTCTCGTGCTGGGCTGCCAGGGTTCAGCTCGATGGCTTGTGCATATAATTGAAGGGCCTCCTTCCAGTTGCTTTGCTGCCTGCGAAGGTTGCCCCACCAGTAATATACGGCGTCGTCTTGCTTGTTGTCACGATACGCCTCCATCAGTTGTGCTTCGGCTTCTTTTATGTTCCCGTTGCGCAAGAGGAGGCGTATGCTATCTTCCAGTTCTGCCTTCATCAGTTCTCTCTGATGTTCATTCTGATCTTTTTGGCTGGCACAAAAGCGGGTTTCTGCTCTTGCTCGAATGCGTCCATGGCTTCTTCGAACAGCTCCTGTGATCGATCGACGGTCTTGCGACGGAACTTACCGCTTCTGGGCAGCAGCTTCGTGCCCTTCTTGTTCAGGGCATTTGCATCGTTGATCCATTCTTCAGCACGATAAATGATTCCTTTGTTACCTTCCTGATCCTCCTCGTAGTACCAGGACAGACTGGAAATCTCCAGCGTCACCTTGTTTCCGCTGATGAAGGCTGCCAGCGTGTAGCGGCAGCGTGAGCGGTCCAGGTTCAGGAACTTGTCCTTGTAGACCTGCCATTCGCAGACCTTGGCTACCAGGGTGTCCTTCGTGTCCATGCTGATTCGGGCATAATTCCCTGGTGCGGGAATCGAACCGTTCACCAGCTTCTGCATCCAACCTTTCATGGCCTGGTAGATTTCTTCGTTGCTCTTGCCGGTTACCTCGAATGATTTTTGGAATTTCACGGCTCCGTTCACTTCTGGCACAGCGCCTTTGAGGTAGGGTGTGTCGTCTTTCTTTCCCTTAGCCTGTGCAAGCAAAGGCAGGCACAGCGCCATTATCAGGAGGATTTTCTTCATATTCATTTTTTCCTTATTTTATTCTAATGCAAAATTACTCCAAATAATCCAATATAGCAAATTATCTGCATTTTTTTGGCATTTCTTCACATTTCTTCCGGGAATTGTCGTACCTTTGTTGTGCAATAAATTAAAAATCATTTAAAAGCAGAAATCGTGTTTAGCGGAATTGTAGAAGAGACGGCTATCGTCACCGGAATAGAGCGTGAGCAGGATAATGTTCATTTTACGCTCAAGTGCAGCTTTGTTGACGAACTAAAAATTGACCAGAGCGTAGCACATAATGGAGTTTGTCTTACCGTAGTTCGCATTCAGGACGGACAATATACGGTTACGGCCATGCGTGAGACATTGGAGCGCAGCAACTTGGGGCTTCTCCAGGTAGGCGACGAGGTAAACGTGGAGCGCTCGATGATGATGAACGGCCGACTCGACGGTCACATCGTTCAGGGGCATGTAGACCAGACGGCTGAGTGTATCAATGTGGAAGACCAGGAGGGCAGTTACCAGTTTACCTTCCGTTATGACTATCAGAAGGAGATGGCCAAGCGTGGCTACTTCTGTGTGGACAAGGGCAGCGTGACCGTCAACGGAACCAGCCTGACGGTATGCAATCCAACCGAAGACACGTTCCAGGTTTGTATCATTCCCTACACCTTTGAGCATACCAATTTCCACAATATCAAGGTTGGCACACAGGTCAACATCGAGTTCGACATCATCGGCAAGTACATTGCCCGCATGAATGCTCTTTCTTGATCGTGCCACGCAGAAAGGGTGTTGTAGGGCATCCTGAAGACGCTATTGCATGCCCTGTTAAACGTAAAAGCGGCAGTCATGACATGTTCGTCTGATTGCCGCTTTTATTGTTTTCTCTGTTATGAATTATTTTGACAAGTAGGCTTGAAATAGCTGATTTTGTAACTGTCTGGTTATTAGGCTTGTAAAAATCCCGCTACATGCTTGCAAAAATCCCGCTGCGGAATTTTTTTTTTCCGCTGCGGGATTTTTAATTTTCCGCAGCGCAATTTTGAAAATGATGCAGCGGAAATTTTACGATACTGAAAGAATCTTTACAGTCGTGTGTGTTTCCTCTTACTTAATGGTGACGTTGATGGTCTTCAGGTCAGCGAGTCGGCTTGATGTGCCAACCATCACTTCGTACTTTCCGGGTACAATGCCCATTGCCTGGCTCTGCTCGTCCCAAACCTCGAAGTTCTCGCGGGGTAGGGGAATGCTGATCTGCTTGCTCTCACCTGCCTTCAGGCTGATTCGCTGGAAAGCCTTGAGGGTCTTGTTGGGACCTTCGGTATCGGCAACGCGGCGGATGTAAACTTGAACGATTTCGTTGCCCTCACGCTTTCCAGTGTTCTTGACGGCTACCTGGATGGCCTCCTTGCTGTACTTGGGAGCACCCACCTCAAAGTTGGTGTAGCTCAATCCGAAACCGAAGGGGAAGAGGGGCTCTTCACGCAAGTAGCGGTAGGTGCGTCCTTTCATGTTATAGTCCTCAAAGTCGGGCAGTTGTTCTACGTTCTTGTAGAAGGTGATGGGCAACTTGCCTGAGGGGTTGTAGTCGCCAAAGAGTACGTCTGCAACTGCTTCACCGGCACACTCGCCACCATACCATGCCTGGAGGATGGCGTCGCAAGCCTCTGACTCGGGAACCAGACCGATGGCAGAACCTGAGCAGTTTACGTAGACGATGCGCTTGCCGGCCTTGTGCAGCATGGCCATGATGTCGCGCTGTACCTTGGGCAACTTGATGTGGGTGCGGTCTCCACCCTTGAAACCGTCGGCATTAACACGCATCTCTTCACCCTCGAGACGAGGTGAGATACCGCCAACGAAGATGACTACGTCAGCATCCTGGCAGACCTTCATGATCTGTTCGTCGCTGAACTCGGTGGTGTGGCCTACGTCGAAGTTGAGGACGGCGCTGCCTTGGTTCTGAGAATAACGAAGGATGAGGTCATATTCACGGCCTTTCTGTACGTTGAAGTTGATGTTGCGACGGCGAACGCGGTCTTCGTCACGAGGCTTCCAGTCGTTGAGCAAAGTGTCGCCATCGACGATGAGCTGGCAACGGTCGCTGTACTGCAGCATGAAGGTTATCTGCTCGTCCTTGTCGGCGTGCAGCTTGCCCTGATAGATGGCCGAGAAGTCGTAGATGTTAACGCCCTGTGCAAACGAGGTTGCACCGCTATTGTCGAACTTCATGGCAGTCTGATAGTACTTTCGGGCGATGTGCTCACCCTCGAAATTCTGGTTGTTGTAGTAGTACGCTCCAACGCCGGTGTACTGGTTGTCGAAGCAGCGTATGTTGTCAAACCAACTGTCGGTTACGGTACGGTCGGTCAGGCCGCAGGCGCGCAAATACTTGACGTTCTTGACTTTGTCCTCAATGCCCTGCAGAATGCTGGTTGTGTGGGTGGGGAATCCGTTGTAGTTACCCCATAGCATGACGGTGTCGGCTGCGTTGGGTCCGATGACGGCAATCTTCATGTCCTTCTTGAGAGGCAGAATGCCACCCTTGTTCTGCAACAAAACCATGGACTCGTGTGCCAACTGGTTGGCAATGGCATGGTGTTCCTTTGAAGCGATGACCTCGGGACCGATGCTGCGCCATTCTACCAGTTCGTCGGGGTCGAAGTCACCGAGTTCGAAACGGCCTTTCAGGAGGCGCTTCAGGCTAATGTCCATCTGTTCCTCTGTTGTCTTGCCGGCAGCAACGGCGTCGGCGAGTGAGCGGTAAGCATTGCCACACTCAACGTCGGTACCTGCAAAGAGGGCGGTTGCAACGGCCGATTCTCTGTCGGGCGAAGTTGCATGGGCGTTGGGGGTAAAGAAGTCGTTGACGGCCCAGCAGTCGCTGGTTACAATGCCCTTGAATCCCCATTCGTTGCGTAAGATCTGTTGCAGGTAACGTGAACTGCCGCAGCAGGGTTCTCCGTCCATGGCGTGGTAGGCACACATGACCTCTTTGACGTCGCCTTCCTGTACCAGTGCCTTGAAGGCGGGCATGTAGGTTTCCCAGAGGTCGCGCGTGTTTACATTATCTATATTAAAAGAGTGACGGTTCCATTCGGGACCGCTGTGTACGGCAAAGTGCTTGGCGCAGGCAAAAAGTTTCTGGTACTTGTGGTCGCCCGTTCCCTGCAAACCGCGTACTACGGCAAGGCCCATTCGCGTGGTGAGGTAGGGGTCCTCGCCATAGGTCTCCTGACCGCGGCCCCAACGTGGATCGCGGAAGATGTTGATGTTGGGCGTCCAGAAGGAGAGACCCTCGTACTGGCGGCAGCGGTTGTTCTTGCGGGCGATGTTGTTCTTGGCGCGTGCCTCATCGCTCACAGCGTCGTATGCTTTCTGAACGAGTGCATCGTTGAAGCTGGCAGCCATACCCATAGTGATGGGAAGTACGGTTGCCGTGCCGTTTCGGCCAATGCCGTGCAAAGCCTCGTTCCACCAGTTAAACTCGGGAATACCTAAACGAGGGATGGCTGGTGATGTGTGTTCCATCAGTCGTGACTTTTCCTCGATGGTCAGTCGTTTGCAGAGATCCTCGGCTCGCTCTTCGGGCGAGAGGTTGGGATTTTGAAAAGGATACTGATAAGTCTGTGCCGAAGCTGTGAGACTGAGCGCGGCAAAGACGGCAAAGATAGATCTTTTCATTGTCTTTTCTTTCGGTTTTGGTTGTTGTTATTTCAATTTGTTCTTTAACAGTTGATTACGGGAAGGTTGAAGACAAAGCGTGCGCCATTCTTGTATGACGTGTCAACGTATATTTGACCGCCCAACTGCTCGATGATGGCTCGGGTGATGGACAGGCCAAGGCCGGTTCCCTGCTTGAATTCGTCCAGTTTCTCGAAGCGCCTGAATATCTTTTCTGCCTTATCTGAGGGAATGCCACATCCCGTGTCGGTAACGCTTACGGTCACCATGGCATCGCCAGGCTTATAGGACAGGTTGACCTTGATGCTGCCCTTTTCCGTACATTTCTTGGCGTTGCTCAGCAGGTTGGAGATAACCTGTGTCATGCGTTCTGGATCGGTCTTCATGTTGAGCTTTTTGACTGTCGACTCATAGGTCATCTCTATCTCCTTGCTGAGGTTTACCTTGGATGAGTCGGTTGCCATCTGTATCAAGCTGACAAATTCAACGTCCTGGATGTTCATCTTTGTTCGTCCTGCATCCATGCGGCTCAGGTCGAGAATGTCGTTGATGAGTTTGAGCAGCAGGTCGGTGTTGAGGATGATTCGGCTGGTGATGTCGCGCTTTTCCTCCTCGGTCATCTCGATGCCGTCCATGGTGAGCAATTGCGAGAAACCTACGACGGCATTTAACGGCGTTCGTATCTCGTGGCTCATGTTTGCGATGAACTGTGATTTCATGAGGTTAGCCTCTTCTGCTCTCTTCAGGGCGACGATGAGTTCCTTGCTTTGCGATGCAAGTTCCTTTGTCAACTTACGATTGCGACTAATGTAATAGAGGCTGAAGAAGAGGGCCAGAGAAAGGAAGGCAAAGGCGGAAGCAACTACCGTGATGCCTATCCAATGTCTTTGGATGAAACCTACGGGTTCATTCAACATCTCATATTCTTCTCCCAGTTTGTCTGGTTCAATCTGTAGTTTTTTGACTTTGTTATAATCAAAGAAATAACCAGATGGCAGCATGGTGAGCGTGTCGGGACGTCCAGTCTGAAGGAATTTGATTAGCGAATTCGCGATTCGGCTTCCGCTGTTGGAATAGTGAGGCGTGTAGCCTCCAAAGGCCCAGTGCCCCTTTCCGACGCTGCTGAGCGTGATGGCGGGTACGTCGGCAGCGTTCTGCGCCAGCGTGTAGGTGGAGTTGCTCATCGTAAAGTTGTCGAAACTGTCGATTCGCCATGTTCCGATAACGATGACGTGGTTGGAAGATACCTGCGACAGACTGTCGTTAACCTCAAAGAGCGTGTGGGTTCGACCGTCCAGATAGTCTATGTGGTATTTGGGGTAACTGCGATGGACGTCCTTAAAATGCGCCAGCATGGTCACACCTCCCAATGTGTTGTCCGATATGAAAATAAGTGAGTCGCTCTTTGGGAAGAGGCGATCGATTAGTTCGAAGTTCTTGCCAATGTTGTAGCGATAGATGCAACCTCCCACGATGTTGTAGTCCTTGTAGTCGCGGGTGAGGTATTTTGCTTCGGGGTCCCAGGTGGACAGTTCGGTTTCTCCGTCCTCGGGGAGTTCTATGATACTGTTGCTTCGCAGTCCCAGGATAACGGGCGTCTTCTTGAACTCCTCTCGTTTGATGCTAAAGAATGTTGTGCTGGCTTCTGCTCCCAAAAGTACGATGGCTGCTGGTTGGTGTCCGTTGGCGTAGTACTTCTCAAGCAGTCCCCAGAGTCTGGCCTTCCATTTTGGGCTTTCCGTCAGGTTGAGGCAGTTCATGTTCTCCAGCACGACGGGAGTCTTGCATCCGCTCTCATTGTACGTGTGGTTGAAGGCCTCGATGATGGCGCTGACGTTTGCCACGTCGGGATTGTAAGACGAGACCACAACGACAGGTTCCACTTCAGCACGTATGCTGAGGTTTATCCCTGGCAGAAGAAGGATTAGTAGTATGCAGAAGTATTTGAGGTTCTTCATTTTATCAGATTTTTATATGCAAAAATAGTGATAAATATCCAAATCGCACGTGTTAAGGAGTGTTTTTTTGCATTTCTGCTTCATTTCTTGCTTGTCATCTACTTTTTGATCACTTGCCAGAATATATAAAAGGTTATAACTGTCATCAGAATCTGGCTGGCTGCTAACAGATGGAAGGACATGAGCAACTGGTAGATGATCAGGAAAATGAGGATGATGTATAGGCGCTTCTTTTCGGGTGAGAAGTAGTTCCAGTAGCGCTTGCAGCCGTTCGAGAACCGCTTCCACCAGCTTTCCTGGTCTATGTATTCAAAGGCATCCGTCTCTTTTGCTTTGCCCCAAACTACCAGACGTCTGCGAACGAGTTTTTCTTCGTTGCCCACCCAGCATCGCAACCCAATCCAGTGGCTGCCTTTCGCATTCTTCAGCCGAAACTTCTTGCTGCCATTCTCGGGTACGGCAATCGCAGTTTCCCGTTCGCCGGTGTGCATGACAATTCGCGGACTCGATCCTTCCTCGGATGCCCACGTCACTTCGACGATCTCGCCCGCCTTGACAAATCTCTTGTTGATGCTAATTCTCATCGCATTCGTTGTTTCTTGATGCAAATTTACGCTTTTTTTTGCACAATGTGATGCTTTTGAGACCAAATATTTGAGTGAATGACTTTTTTTTACTACTTTTGTTTCAGTTTATCAAATCGTTCGATTTTGGTAAACTATTATGATTTGTTTGCAAACTGTTATAATTCAACTTTATCAAGTTTCAACTTGTTAGCTCATAGATCATAAGTTCTTGCTGTTTTAAGGTTGAGACTGTCTATTATGAGGAAAGATTGATATTCCCTAAAATCCTTATAAACTGATAACCTAACCTCCAAAAGACTAAAACTTGTTTAGCATAATATTATTTCTTTTTTGAATGAATCTTTATATCCGTTATTTTGACTCAGAAGTTGTTGTAGATGATGTCAACAAGGCCATTGACTTTCTGGCTTCCATACCAGAAATTGATATGGACGAGTTTCTCTCTAACGACTTGATACAGTATTATCATGGCAACATGCCATACCCCAAGCGTTACAAGGTGCGTGGCCGCAATTATTTCATCGTCATCAAGACGCCGGCAGCTACGCTCGAGGAATTCAAGGCTAATGCTAATTCTACCCGTGCTAACAAGATAAATAATCAGGAACGCAAGGAGCAGGAAGAACGCGAACTTCGTACCTTCCAGCCCGGTTGGTATGATGCAACCATGATGTTCCGTCGCGTAGTTCCTATGCCTCAAGATGGAAAGTGCCAGTACTTTGACACGGATTTCCGTGTTCGCCTCAAGGCTTGTAGCATCCAGGATTGCTACGACCGCATCTGCGACCATCTCCGCAACCGTTATGATGTGGACCCCCGCAGTCAGCTGCCTTCCATCAAGGGTAAGAACTTCACATTCCAATATCTGGGCATGTAACAATTTTGTCTCTTTTTCTTGATGCTGTTCAAAAACTTCGAGCTTTAGCAGCAGTGCTAATAAACAACAAATGTCATCCTTCGGGGGATGACATTTGTTGTATGTTAGATTCCTAAATCTTCTCTATCGCTGGTTCTTGATCAGAATGTGCTCGACATCGAAGTGATCGATGAAGCAACTCTGATCCACCGCACCCTTGATGCCGTCAATTCGTCCGCTTGCGCTGTACTGCCACATGGCGAAGGGGATGAGACCCTGTGGATTGGGTACTCCGTCGCCGTACTTGGCAATCATGTAGATGCAGTCGTCGAATGCACCTGCCAGGTACTTGTTGTAGAAGTTCACAGAGGCGTAGATGATAGGCTTGAAGTGGTAGTGGTTCTCGAAACCGGTAATCCAGGCGCGTATCTGCTTCTGGAATTCCTCGAGGCTTGCCTTTCCTCGAACCTCTACGTCAAGCATGGGTACGATGTCGAGGTCGTCTACGTTTACGTTCTCCATGAAATACTGCAACTGGGCGGCACCAGACGTTTTGGGACTGAAGAAGTGGTAGCAGCCAACAGGGATTCCGGCACGTTTTGCTTCGCGCACGTTATATAGATAGGTGTTGTCCATCAGGTTGGTGTTCTCGGTTGCCTTGCAGAAGGCGTAGAGAACTTTTCCCGTGCGTGCTACGGCGCCCCAGTTGATCTGGCCCTGGTAGTGAGAGACGTCGATGCCGCCTCGCTGCTGGGCAACGTGGTTGCCGGTTGCAACGTAGACGGTGTTCGTCTTGTTTGCCTTGAGGCTACCAATCTCAGCAATGGCGGGGAGAGGCTTCTGGGACTTAAGGCTGGGAAGGCGCAAGTCGGGCATGGGCAGTTCTGGACGAACTTCCACGTGCTTGTTCTTCTTCTCTCTCGCATTCAGTCCGCTTGGGGTCAGTAGAAGGGAGATTAGGGTGATAATTAGGACGATATGTCGATACATCTCTTTACTTTATCTCGATTTCTTCTTTCATGTCGATCTCTTGTCCGTCCTTGTCAATGAACTGATATTGAAGGAAGGCGAACATCTGATTGGGGATGACGCGCACACCCAGGCCGTATCGCATTTGCCACTGGCGTTTGAGAGAAACCAGTCCCTTGTTGATGTAGGCATCAACGTAGGGGTGAACCTGCAGCGTGAATCTCTTGATTCCAAGGTGGTTTACAAGCATGTCAATCTTGTTCTCCAACTGGTCGGTGAAGAGCAGGCTGCTCTTGATGGTTCCTTGGCCTTGGCAGGTGGGGCAGGTCTCGTCTACCGCAACATCCATGGCTGGACGAACGCGCTGACGGGTAATCTGCATGAGTCCGAACTTGCTCAAGGGAAGAATGTTGTGCTTGGCTCGGTCGCGCTTCATGTTTTCGCACATTCGCTCGTAGAGCTTCTGGCGATCCTCGGCTACGTTCATGTCGATAAAGTCCACAACGATGATTCCGCCCATGTCACGCAGTCTAAGCTGGCGTGCTAACTCGTCGGCAGCTCCCAGGTTTACATCGAGAGCGTTGGCCTCCTGTCCGTTCTCGGACTTGGCGCGGTTTCCGCTGTTAACATCGACAACATGCAAGGCTTCCGTGTGCTCGATGATGAGGTAGGCGCCGTGCTTGTACGAAACGGTTTTGCCAAAGGATGATTTGATCTGGCGTGTGATGTCAAAGTTGTCGAAGATAGGCAGTTTGCCTTTGTATTGCTTTACGATGCCAACTCTTTCGGGTGCAATTAGTTCGACATAGTCGCGCACCTCCTTATAGACGTTTTCATCGTCAACATAGATGTTTTCGTATGAAGGGTTGAACAAGTCGCGTAGCAAACCAACCGTTCGGCTCTGCTCTTCGGCGGCCAAGACGGGCAGTTCCTTTGCCTTCATCACGCGATGCATGGCTTCTTCAAACTTTCCTACGAGAACTTTGAGTTCGTTATCCAACTCCGATACGCGCTTGCCCTCGGCAACCGTACGTACGATGACGCCAAATCCCTTGGGCTTGACGCTTTGGATAATCTGTTTCAGTCGTGCGCGTTCCTGCGACGACTTGATTTTTGATGACACATTGACTTTCTCGGCAAAGGGTATCAGGACGAGGTAACGTCCGGGAAATGATAGCTCGCAGGTCAGTCGTGGACCTTTCGTGCTAATGGGCTCTTTGACGATTTGTACCAGAACTTCCTGTCCCTGCTTCAGCGTTGTCTGCACGCTGCCGTCCTTAGGCAGTTCGGGCTGCATGGGCACGCTGGCAATGGGGATGAGGTTTTTACGGTCACTCATCACACGCTTTAGGTATTTCTGCTGCGTGTTGAACTGAGTTCCCAGGTCGAGATAGTGAAGAAATGCGTCGCGTTCGTATCCTACGTTCACAAAACAGGCATTGAGTCCTGGCATGAGTTTACGCACCTTAGCCAAGTAGACATTGCCCACGCTGAAGGAGGCGCTTTGGCCTTCTTCCTGATATTCCACCAATCGCTTGTCTTCGGTAAGCGAGATGGCTATCTTTTTTTGTTGTACGTTGACAAATACTTCGCTGGTCATTTCATTCAGACTTACATTTTCTTTTTCGTTAATTCAAGAAAACAAAAGCGAAAAAGAAACTCACATTATAAAAATCGTAAAGAACAAACTCTCGCCAGTTCACTTTTACAGGGAAGATAGCGTGTGAGTTTGTTCCTTATGTTTGTCTCACAGAGCTTAGACGTGTTCTCCGAAGAGGCAAAGAGTAAGCTAATTTACTTGCTCTTATGTCTGTTCTTTCTCAGTCTCTTCTTACGCTTGTGAGTAGACATCTTGTGTCTCTTGTGCTTCTTTCCGTTGGGCATAGCTCAAAAGTTTTATTGGTTAATAATTATTGATTTTCTTGTTTTGAAGCGCTTATGTGCACTTTTTCGGAATGCAAAAATACAATATTTTTTTAAGACGTAAAAATATTAGGCTCTTTTTTCTTGAAAAATTCAGCTGCTATGACCCTTTTTCCGTTTATTATTCGTATTTTTGCGTTGAAAATAGTTGTTATGAACGCAATCTTTACAAAATCCATCGTTGATTGGTATGCCGAAAACCAGCGCAAACTGCCTTGGCGTGAGACTAAGTTGCCCTACGCCATTTGGATTTCTGAAATCATCTTGCAGCAGACTCGTGTAGCACAAGGATATGACTACTATTTGCGTTTCATGCAACGTTTCCCTACCGTCCAGAACCTGGCATCAGCTAGCGAAGACGAAGTGTTGCTTATGTGGCAAGGGCTTGGTTACTATTCCCGTGCCCGCAATCTTCATAAGGCAGCTCGCCAGATTGTCGAGATGGGTGGTTTTCCTTCTGACTACACAGCTATTCTCGCCTTGCCTGGTATTGGCGAATATACGGCAGCTGCAATTTCCTCCTTTGCCTACGGATTGCCGCATGCTGTCTTGGATGGCAATGTTTTTCGTGTCTTGTCACGTTATTTTGGTGTTGATACGCCCATAGACAGCACACAGGGTAAAAAACTCTTCCGCGCCTTGGCTGACGAAATGCTTGACCGCAATGATTCTGCGACGTACAACCAAGCCATCATGGACTTCGGCGCCCTTGTTTGTACGCCTCATGCTTCTTGTTCCAGTTGCCCTTTGTCGGAGACTTGCGCTGCATTCCGTACCAATACTGTCGACGAACTTCCTGTCAAAAGTCACGTCACGAAAGTACGTCCCCGACACCTTATTTATTTATATATATGTGTAGACGGAAAAATCCTTCTCCATCGCAGAGGCGAAGGTGACATCTGGCAGGGGCTATACGAACCCGTTCTGCTCGAACTGAAGGCAGACGAGCAGGAATCCTTTGCTGAGCGTCTCTGTTCCCTTTTTCCCGATGTCGTCCTTTTAGACAAAGGTCGTAAGCATCAACTTTCCCACCAACTGCTCATTGCAGACTTTTACGTGCTGAATGCAACATCGCCTGCTGAAGTTTCAGAGAAGATTGCCCAACTCTTCCCGGCTGATAGCCTTTCTAAGGATTTTTTCTGGACGCCAGAAACATCGTTGGATGAGTATGCCTCGCCTCGATTGTTGCTCGAATTTTACAAAAAACGCAGTTTGTGCCGCTAAAATTTGTAGTTCTTGTCTGAAAACTGTAATTTTGTTTTGTTTAGTTATCAAATACATTATCTCGATTGTTTAAATCTTAAAAAATAAATACGGAATACGATGTCTTTGAACAAAGTAATGTTGATAGGAAATGTGGGTGTTGAACCCGAAGTTAGATACGTTGAACAGGGCGTTGCTGTTGCACAGGTTCGTCTTGCTACCAGCGAACCTGGTCGCACACTGGAGAATGGCACCGTCATTCCTGATCGCACCGAGTGGCACACCGTCATTCTCTGGCGCAAGCAGGCAGAACTGGTTGAGAAGTACGTTCACAAGGGCGACAAACTGTACATCGAAGGTAAGATTCATACTCGCAGCTACGATGACAAGAGTGGCGTGAAGCGCTATGTGGTCGAAATCTATGCCGATAGCATCGAGCTTCTCTCGCCCAAACCAGCTAACCAAACCCCTAACTCCTGATGGACTTTTTACTACCTAGCGACGCGCTCATTCAGTTTCACGAACCCACCCTCGGTGCCTACATTGCCTTGGGACTTAGTGTGCTGCTGCTTGTCTGCTCTGGATTCGTATCGGCCAGCGAGATAGCCTTCTTTTCGTTGAACCCTGCCGACAAACAGGCCATCGAAGACGAAAAGCATCCTTCTGACAAGAAGATCAAGAAACTGCACGAGCAGAGCGAACACCTGTTGGCCACTATCTTGATAGCCAACAACTTCGTCAACGTGGCCATCATTACGCTGCTCGATTACTTCTTTGCCAAGTGGATGAGCTTCCAGAATGCAGAGATTCTTCAGTTCCTCATCCTCACGGTCTTATTGACGTTCCTGCTTTTGCTCTTTGGTGAGATTGTCCCCAAGATTTACTCCAAGCAGTTCAGCCTATCTTTCTGTCGTTTTGCGGCACCCATATTCATCATCTTGGACAAGATTTGCCATCCCATTGCCGTCTTGCTTGTCGGAAGCAACAAGCTTACTGCCCGCATCATGAGCCATGAGACGCAGTCGCTCACGGTTGACGATCTGGAACAGGCCCTCGAACTGACGGACAAGAAGGACATTGCCGAGGAGACCAGCATGCTCGAAGGCATTATCCGTTTCGGAGGAGAGATGGCCAAGGAAGTCATGACGCCTCGTGTTGATATGGTCGACCTTGAGGTTCACACTCCCTTCAACGAGGTTCTGCAATGCATCCTGGAAAATAACTACAGCCGCATCCCTGTCTATCAGGATAATGAGGACAATATCAAGGGTGTGCTCTATATCAAGGACTTGTTGCCTCACCTGAACAAGAAGAATGCACACTTCCGTTGGCAGTCGCTCATTCGTCCTCCTTATTTTGTGCCCGAGACGAAGATGATTGACGATTTGCTTCGTGAGTTTCAGACCAACAAGGTCCACATTGCCATTGTTGTCGACGAGTTTGGCGGCACAAGCGGTATCGTGACCATGGAGGATATCATCGAGGAGATCGTAGGCGAAATCAACGACGAGACTGACGAGGACGAGAAGCTTTTTGCTCGCCTCAACAAGAATACTTATCTCTTCGAGGCAAAGACTTTGCTCACGGATTTCTGTAAGATTATGCACCTCGATGATGATTTCTTCGAGACTGTCGAAGGCGAGGCCGACACGCTGGCGGGTCTGCTCCTCGAAATCAAGGGCGATTTTCCTAAGTTGCACGAACGCATACAGTTCCGCAATTTCTCCTTCGAAGTGATGGAGATGGATGAGAGACGTATTGTTAAAATAAAAGTGGTGGTAGGAAGTTAATCCTGCCACCACATCTTTTCTGGGTCTTTTTCTCTAATATTTCATTCCCGCCTTAGGCCGTGCTTTCCCTTCGCTGATAACCTTCAGGGCGCGCTTTATGGCTGGGTCGTATTCGTTGTTGAACTCTCGATATTCTTGGGTCGACTTCATGTTGTAGATGATGGAACCCATGATGTACCGCTCGAAGAGCAGTCTGCTCTGCTGCAGCATCAGGTTGCGGCGCTGCAGACCATGTTCGGCTGCGTGCTTGCTGAACTTCTCCAGCAGGCCTTGCTTGCGCAAGTACTTCTCCATGTCGGTGGTCTTCTCAAAGCGGCTCAGTGTCTCGCGGTTGTCGTCGGTGTAGTCGAAGGCGAACTCGCGTATGTAACCGTTGATGACGGCCTCCTTGTAGTACGATGTCATGCCTGTGGTGTCCTCGGCAACGAAAATGTCGGGTGTGATACCGCCACCACCATAGACTGTGCGACCCAGCGTGGTGTGGAACTCCTCGCCGGTCTGTTTGATGCTGTCGCCGCTGAAATATTCGCCTCGTTCGTAGCGTTCCATCAGTTCCATCTCGTACTCCTCGCCATGACCTGGCACGTAGGGTTTCTGGATGCAACGACCAGAGGGAGAGTAGTATCTGGCTATCGTGAGGCGGATGGACGAACCGTCCTTGAAGTCCATGGGCTGCTGCACGAGGCCTTTGCCAAACGTGCGTCGGCCGAGGATGGTGGCGCGGTCGTTGTCCTGCATTGCACCCGCAAAGATCTCGCTGGCTGATGCAGATCCCTCGTCTACCAGAACCACGAGGGGCAGTCGCTGGAACGAACCGCGTCCGTCGCTGTAGTAGTCCTCGCGTCGGCTGTGGACTCCCTGTGTGTACACGATGAGTTGGTTCTTCGACAGGAACTCGTTCGCCATCTGGATGGCAATGTGCATGTAGCCGCCACGGTTTCCGCGCAGGTCGACGATCAGGTTCTCCATGCCCTGCATGTTCAGTTCGGCCAGTGCAACCACAAACTCGTTGTATGTCTGCTCACCAAAGCTCTCGATGCTCACGTAGCCCGTCTTCTTGTCAATCATGTAGCTGACGTCTACGCTGTGTACCGGGATGTCACCTCGCCTAACCGTGTAGTAGATCAACTTATCAGCATTGCGTCGCTTGATGCCCAGTTTCACTTCCGTTCCCCAGGGGCCCTTCAGCTTCTTCATGACGTCGGTGTTCACCATGCCGTTCAGCGTGTCTTCGTTGGCGGTGATGATGCGGTCGCCAGGCAGCAGTCCCACCTTCTCCGATGGACCGCCCTTGATGACCTGCATGATGGTCACGGTGTCCTTCTGCATGGAGAAGCTTACGCCGATGCCGCTGAACGAGCCCTTCAGCTCGTCGGCCACGCTTTCTGCGTCAGCTGCGCTGATGTAGCTGGAGTGGGGGTCCAGTTCCTTCAGTATCAGGGGAATGGCCTCCTCAATGATGGTGTCCAGACTCACCTCGTCTACGTAGTTGTTCTGGATGGCTTCCAGCAGATTGCCCAGTTTGTTGGCTCCTCCGTTGATGATCTTCAGCTTGCCAGAGGCAAAGTGGTTGGAATAGAACAAACCCATCAGGATGCCAATGATGACGCATAGCGACATGAGCAGGGGCGTGAATCTATGCTTATTGATTTTCATAGTCTTACGTTTTTTTGATAGTATGCTTTTTCTTCTTTGTTTCTCTTTTCTTATTTTCTCAGTTCTCTCTTTTCTGTTTCCGATCGGGCTTCGTACTTATTCTTCGTCGGGCATGTTGATTACCTCGATGCCGGCGCGCTTCAGCAGGTCGATGCCGTCGGTCAGTCGGTATTCACGCTTGTAGATGACGCGCTTGATGCCCGCTTGGATGATGAGCTTTGAACATTCGATGCAGGGCGAGTCTGTCACGTATAGTGTTGCGCCGTCGCTGTTGTTGTTCGAACGTGCAATCTTCGTGATGGCATTGGCCTCTGCGTGCAGGACGTAAGGTTTGCTCACGTTGTTCTCGTCCTCACATACGTTCTCAAACCCGGTTGGCGTGCCGTTGTATCCGTCGCTGATGATCATCTTGTCCTTGACGATGAGGGCACCCACCTTTCGGCGTTCGCAGTAGCTGTTCTCACTCCAGATGGTAGCCATGCGCAGGTAGCGCATGTCCAGTTCTCGCTGCTTGTTGTCAATCTTTAATTCCATTTCTCTTCAGTAATGCGTCAATACTTGGTTCTTGTCCGCGGAATCGCTTGTACAATGTCATGGGAGGCTCGGTGCCTCCCTTCGACAGCACTTCGTCGCGGAAGCGCTTGGCGGTTTCGGGATTGAAGATGCCCTCCTGCTGGAAGACGCTGAAGGCATCGGCATCCAGCACCTCGGCCCACTTGTAGCTGTAGTATCCGGCTGAGTATCCGCCACACATGATGTGGCCGAACTGTACCGACATGCAGGTGCCGTCTACGCTGGGCAGCAACTGTGTCTTTTTCCATGCCTCCTTTTCGAATGCCTCGATGCTGCCTTCGAGGGCAGTTTCGCGCGTGTAGTATGCCATGTCCAGCAGACCAAAGCTGACCTGGCGGATGCAGGCGTAGGCTACGTTGAAGTTGCGGCTCTGGCGAATTCGGTCGATGAGTTCGTCGGGTAGGGGCTCGTCGGTCTGGTAGTGGCGGGCAAAAGTGTGCAGGAACTCGGGCTCTATGGCGTAGTTCTCCATGAATTGCGAAGGCAGTTCCACGAAGTCCCAGTACACGTTCGTTCCGCTCAACGACTCGAAGCGCACCTTTGAGAACATGCCGTGAAGGGCATGGCCAAACTCGTGCAGGAACGTCTCTACCTCGCCCAGCGTCAGCAGGGCGGGCGTGTTCTCCGTCGGTTTGGTGAAGTTCATCGTCACGCTGACGATGGGGCGCGAGTCCACGCCTTTCTTCATATATTGTTCCTTGTAGCTGGTCATCCATGCGCCACTCTGCTTCGACTTGCGGGGATGGAAGTCGGTGTACAGGACGGCCAGGAAGTCGCCCTTCTCGTCGCGTACCTCCCAGGCATCCACGTCGGGATTGTAGACCTGTATGTCTTCACGCTTGTGGAAGGTGATGCCATAGAGGCGTGTAGCCAGTCCGAACACGCCGTCGATCACGCGGCTAAGCTCCAGATAGGGGCGCAGCATCTCTGCGTCGATGTTGTAGCGCTCCATCTTGAGCAGGTGGCTGTAGTGGGCGAAGTCCCAGGGCATCAGTTCGAAGTCGTCGCCTTCGATGCGCTTGGCCAGGGCTTCCACTTCCGCTACCTCCTTCTTTGCCGAAGGAAGATAGGCGTCCAGCAGCTTGTTCAGCAGGTCGTCCACATGCTCGATGTCTTCGGCCATGCGGCGTTTGAGCGTGTACTCGGCCCAGTTGCGGTAGCCCAGCAGTTGGGCAATCTCGCGTCGTGTGTTGACAATCTTGCGGACTATTTCCTCGTTGTTGTAGGCATTGTCGTGGGTGCAGATGGTGTTGCGTGCCATGTACATCTGCTTGCGGAGTTCGCGGTTCTCGCAATACTGCAGGAAGGGGTTGAAGGAGGGAGCGTGCAGGGTGAAGAGGTATCCTTCCTTGCCGGCTTCCTTGGCTGCTTCCTGAGCGGCGACGAGCTGTGACTCGGGCATGCCCTTTAACTGCTCCACGTCTGTTACATGCAGGCTGTATCCGTTCATGTCCTTCAGTTCGTTTTGCTGGAACTGCAGGGTCAGCATGGCCAGTTCCTGGCTCAGCTGGCGGAACTGCTTCTTCTTCTCCTCGTCCAGCGTGGCACCGTTGCGCTCGAAGCCTTCGTATGTCTTGTCCAGCAGCATCTGCTCCTCGGGCGTCAACTCGCGGTGGTTCTCCTTGACGGCTTTGACACGTTCAAAGTAGCGCTCGTTCAGTACGATGTTCTGGCTGTGCTCCGTCAGCAATGGCTGCATCTTCTGCGCCAGCTCGTCCATCTCGTCGCTGGTGTCGGCACTCAGCAGGTTGAAGAATGCCGTTGTCACGCGGTTCAGTGTGCGGTCGTCTTCCGTGTCGATGGTGTTCTCGAAGGTGGGTGTCTCTGGGTTGTCCAGCATGCGCTGCTGGTCTTCGTTCTCGCGACGCATGCCCTCCAGCATGGCTTCCTCGTAGTCCTCAAACTTTATCTCGTTGAAGGGGACCGTCTCAAAAGGCGTTTTATATTCCTCCAGAAATACGTTCATATATCTTTTAATTTATTCAACTTTCGCAAGCTTCGCTTTTGCTCAGTTTCAGTTGTTTAGTAAATTAGTTGTTTAGTTGTTTAGGAATGTATGATCAGCCTGCTCAATAGCCAAATGTAATATCACCTAAACCAATAAACGACAGCAAGTTGAGCGCGTGCGAAACTTGAATTATTTATATTCAATCAGGTTGGGCGTCATCTTTATTTTTCCTTCGCTCTCCAGTTCGTGCAGGATGTGCGATATGGTGGTTCGCGACGTTCCCAGGTAGTGAGCCAGGTCAATCATTCGGATCTTCAGCGTCTGAGGCCGCTCTGCGCCGAAGTGCATGATCTTCTCCTTGATGTCGTAGGGTCTTGCTTCGTTGTCGCGTTTCAGTTTCCCAATCATCGAGGCATAGTGGTTCAGCAGATTGATGCGCCATATGGGTATGTTCATCAGCGTCTCTCGTATGTCTTGTTTGCTGATAAGAAGCAGTTTGCAGGTGGTGACGGTACGATAGTTGCTCTGGTAGGCGCAGGTCAGGCCGTAGAGCTGCTCCGGTTCGATGATGCACGGTCCCTTGATGCGCTCCGTTACGGTGTAGGTCGCGTTGTCGTAACTGGTCGTCTTCGTCATCTCTCCCTCCGTCAGGTAGGCAATGTGCTGGCAGGGTTCATCGGCCTGTATGAACGGCTGGTCCGACACGATGTTCAGCCAGCGCAGGTGCACCTTGTCTGCTATCGATGCCAGTTCCTGTGCGCTTATGCCTCTGAATAGGGGCAAGGTTGCCAGGCTTTCGTATAGTTGGGAGAGCGTCATGTATGTCTAACTCTTAAATGTCTATTTCGCTTCGTCGACCGTGCTGTACACCTTGTTTTCATCTCCCTCGGCATAGATGAGGAAGACCTGCAGCTGCTTCTGTTGCTTCAGCACCTCCTTGGCCTTCTCCAGTCCCATCACCATGAATGAGGTGGCAAAGGCGTCTGCCTCGGCACAGGTGGGAGCCACCACCGTGGCGCTCAGTATCGAGTGCTGCACGGGATAGCCCGTGTGGGGGTCTATGGTGTGGGCCACCTTTCGACCGTCCTCCGTCACGTAGAAGTTGCGGTAGTTGCCGCTTGTGGCCATTGCCTTGCCCGACAGTTCCAGCACAGTCTCCAGTTCGTTGTTGACGCAAAGTGAGTCTTCGATGGGCTTGTTGACGCCGATGCGCCAGGCTTTGCCCTTGTCGTTCATGCCATCGACCACAACTTCGCCGCCAATCTCCACCATGAAGTTGCGTACGCCATGGTGGCGCAGCACACTGGCAACAGCGTCGCATCCGTATCCCTTGGCTATGGCGCTGAAGTCAAGCACCATGCCGGGCACCTCCTTCTTCACTATTCCGCCCTCAATGCTGACGCGGTTCCATCCCACGAGTGCCCGCAGGCTGTCAACCGTCGCTGAGTCGGGCATCGCTCCGTTCTTGAAACCGAATCCCCAGGCGTTGACAAGGGGGGCCACGGTGACGTCGAAGGCGCCGTCGGTTGCCCGGCTGACCTTCTGTGCCAGGGCGAAGACGCTCTCCAGCATCGCGTCGCTGTGTAGGTCTTCATTGCTGTTCACCTTGCTCAGGGTCGACTTGGGGTTGAACATCGACAGCGAGTTATTCACCATCTCCAGCGCCTGGTCGATGTCGGTCTGTAGAATCGTCGGGTGCTCGTAGGTCAGGTGGTAGAACGTGCCGAACACCGCACCTTCGCTATGCTGCCATTGCGCCTTTGTTATTGGCGTTACGCCTTGATGGCGGCGGATGGCGAAGACGGAGAACAGGATCAGCAGGACGAGGAAGGGCAACCTCCACATCCAAGGTTTCTCTTTCAGTTTATCGATCATATTCCTTGTTTCTAAATGTCAAACATCAGGTTTACCGAGCCTCCCCACGTGGAAGTGTCGAACTTGCCGTAGCCTGGGACGAACCATGGGTCGCCGTGGGGACTGAACTTCTTGTATATGTTCATCTTGTAGCGGATGTTGAAACCCAGGCGAACGAAACTCCACAGCTTCGTCTCAACGCCTGCGCAAGCCTCCACCCATTGTGCCTTTCCTTCCAGGTCCTTGAATTCCAAGGGCGTGGCTCCGCCATACACTTCGTCTTTGAAGTCGGGGTTGGCATAGTCGTACTTGAAGTTCGACACGCCGTAGCGCAGACCCACCAGGAAGCGGTTACCGTTGCGCTTCTTTGTCAGGTTGTAGTCGGCGCCAATGCGGAAGTAGGGGGCGCTCGTGTGGAACTTCGTTGGCTGCTCGTTGCCCTCGCGGGTGCACTCTCCGATGCCCAGTTCCACGATGGGGAAGTACTTCTCCAGCAGGTTCAGGCGGCCCGAGACCTCCATGTTGGCAAAGCGACCGCTCATGGCCTTCATGATGAACCCTACGCCGTCCACACCCACGCCGATGCCGTTCAGGAGGCGTGCCTTGGGCATCTCCTTCTCCACGCGGTACTTGCTTTGCTTGGCGCTGACGGGCAGGCAGAGGCATAGCAGGCTAACGAGTATGCAAATATATCTTGATGTTTTCGCCATTGTTGTATTCTACGTTAGGGTAGTTGATCGTTACCGAGTCGATGAACTCGTTGCTCATCAGGCTGACGGACTTCAGCGTGTGGAACATCTTCACGGGGCAGTTCAGGCTCTCGAAGTGCTCGATGTTTTCCTTCTCGATCACCAGCCAGTCCTCCATCATGTAGTCCTTGCCGTACACCACCAGCTGCAGCGTGTCGCGATCCTTGTAGTAGCTCAGGGGGATGCCAAGGTTGGTTTGCTTCGTGGCTCGGTTGTAGAGGGGATCGTCGAGTCCCTCGGCGTAGACGTCCAGCGTGTCAAGGATGCCGACGGGCTTGCCGTCCTGGTCGTAGAAGGCCAGTTTGCACTCCACCGTGTTGTTCAGCGTGCAGTCTATGTCGTCGCATGCCCAGCACAGCAGGCTGGCAAGCAGTATGAATAGTGCCTTTTTCAATGTCTTAGTCTCCCTTTTTTTAGAACTCCTCTGCGATGTGGTACTTGTTTCTCTCCTGTGAGTTGCGACTGATCAACTCGCCCAGGAATCCTGCCAGGAAGAGCTGCGTGCCCAGTATCATCATCGTCAGCGCGATGTAGAAGTAGGGCGAACTGGTCACGAGGGGGTGGGGGATGCCAGCTATCAGGCAGTAGAGCTTGTTGCCGCCTACGGTCAGCACAGCCAGGAAGCCTAGGATGAACATGATGCTGCCCAGGAAGCCGAACACGTGCATGGGCTTTTTGCCAAAGGTGCTCAGGAACCAGAGCGTGATTAGGTCCAGATAGCCGTTCACGAAGCGGTTCCAGCCCATGAACTTAGACTTGCCGTGCTTGCGGGCCTGATGGTGGACGCGCTTCTCGCCAATACGGCTGAAGCCTGCCTCCTTGGCCAGATAGGGGATGTAGCGGTGCATCTCGCCGAACACCTCGATGTTCTTGATTACCTCCTTGCGGTAGGCCTTCAGTCCGCAGTTGAAGTCGTGCAGGTTCTTGATGCCGCTCACCTTGCGGGCGGTGGCGTTGAAGAGCTTTGTGGGGATGGTCTTCGACAGGGGATCGCCTTGGCTGCGGTTCATCTTGTATCCGCTCACCAGGTCATAGCCGTCCTCGACAATCATGCGGCGCAGTTCGGGAATCTCGTCGGGAGAGTCCTGGAGGTCGGCATCCATGGTGATCACCACGTCACCCTCGGCACGGGCAAAGCCGCAGTACAGGGCGGGACTCTTGCCATAGTTGCGGCGGAAGCGGATGGCGTGAACCTCGGGGTTCTCCTTCTGCAAGTCTTGCAGCACTTTCCACGAGTTGTCCGTCGAACCATCGTTGACAAAGATGATTTCGTATGTGAAATGGTTCTCGTCCATCACGCGCTTGATCCAGGCGTGGAGTTCAACCAATGACTCTTCCTCGTTGTAGAGGGGAACTAAAACTGTTATATCCATTGTCTTTCGTTTGTTTTTTCTTGTTGCTTGCAAGTGTGGGGTGGGGCGACCTGCTCATTTTTTCTCCCCCGCCCGCGTGCCGATGATGAAGAGCAGCGATAGGACGGAGAAGATGAAGCCGATGAAGAGGTTCGACGTCATAAGGCTCATCACCACGTCCCTCACGGGCAGCGAGGGCATCTCGCTGATGAGCTGCTGTATCTGCTCCAGCATGTCGGACGCCCCGGCCTGGGTGTACACTTCCACCACTTCCTTCGAGGCGAAGAGGCTGCCCATCTTGGCCCAGATGCGTCCGTTGTCCAGCCAGGCAAAGTACATATATTGAACGGCGGTGGTCAGCAGCACCGTACACATGAACGAGAACCAGGTCATCCACCAGCAGCGCAGCGTGTTCATCGATGCGTTCTCCTGACGCAAGCGGCGCACGATGCCGCCTACCACGGCGACGGACGACAGGCCCAGCACGGTGGACAGCTCGGAAAGGAAAGATGGGAAGGTATAGACGAACAGCAGGAAGCTGCCCGACCAGAATGCACAGCCCAACAGGCCAATCTGCATGGCCTTGCTGCGTGCTTCTTTAAAGTCAAATGTCTCCATAATCGAGTACAAAGGTACGAAAAAACTTTCTATTTCGCGCGTATGAACCTAATTAATTATAAATATTTTACAATTCACCTCCCTCCAGCAACTACTCAGGTATCAAAAGCGGCATGCTTAATTATAACCATGGTTCACATCCTATTATACCTCAGTATGCAAATAGGCCACGGAAACTGCTGAATCCGTGGCCTGTTATTTTTTCGTATAACCGGCAAAGGTCTTTAGGCCGACCTTATAACCGCATAACCGAACATGTTATAGTTTGTAGGCCGCCAAAAGTTCGCCATGGCGGACGTAGAGGATGCCCTTGTTGATGCTCATGTGAGCCCAGTAGGGACCGCTGCCTTTCTCGATGCGGAACTTGCTGACAACGTCGAACTTGGCAGGGGTGGCGTTTACGAGTCCCACGTAACCGCGGCGCTCGTCATAGATGAACAGTTTGCCGTCGGCGGCGATGATCGAACCCTTGCCGGCGCCGTCCGTCCACTTCTCCTCGTAGTTGGTCTCGCCGGTTTCCCAGTCGATGCAGCACCAGTTACCGTCGTTGCCGTTGATCCAGTTCGAACCGTACACCTTGCCGTCAACCAGCACATAGCCGCCATGGTGGGTGTCGAGCGTCTCGGTACGCCAGGTGCAGGTCACGTTCTTCAGGTCGTCGGCCAACTGCAACTGGAAACCGTTGATGTTGTAGCCGTGGCAGAAGAATATCTTGCCGTCCTTGTAGAGCGCTGAGTTGGGGGCGATGTCACCCCATCGGATGGGCGTGCCGGTGTAGCGTTCTCCCCAGTTGTCGAAGGTCCACTCGATGTCGCCATTGTCCGGGTTGACGCCAATGGCCGTGGTGGCTGTCGAACCCACAATCTGACGCTTGCCCTTATATTCGATCATGATGGGCGAGACGTAGCCAGAATGGTTGTTCAGCGAACGTGTCTTCCATATCTCCTCGCCCGTGTTCTTGTTCAGGGCCACCATGGTCGTCTGCTCGCCGCAGGGGGTGTAGATTACCTTGTCGTCGTAGACCAGAGGGCACTCGCTGGTACCCCAGTTACCAGTCTTGCGCTGGTACTTGTTGCCGCCGTCTACGCTCCAGACGATGCTGCCGTCCTTCGTGTTGATGCAGACAATCTCGCCCATGCCGCTGATGACGTATGCCTTGTCACCATCGATGGCGGGGGTGGTGCGGGTCTCGGGGTACGACTGCTTCCAGGGATTGCCATACACCACCGTGTACTGCTTCTCACCCTTCAGGTTGTAGCAGTGGAACACCTCCTTCGTCTCGTCCTCATTCATGCCTGTAAGGTACAGTCTGTCGCCAACGATGACGGGTGAAGAGTAGCCTTTGCCAGCATCCGTGGTCTCGAAAACCAGTTCGGGACCTTTTTCGCCCCATTTGTTCTGCAGTCCCTTGTCAGGGTAGTAACCGTTGTGCTCTGGACCACGCCAACCATAGGGAGTGACCTGTGCCGATGCGTTGCTCAGGTAGAGAGCAAGAAGAGCGATAAGTACAATAAATTTTTTCAAAATTCTTTCTGTCGCAACTGGGTTTGTGATCTTGTTAACTTCTTGAACGTCAACCGTTCTTGTGCTTCTTGTGTTCTCCGCTCGCCTTCCGGTCGTGGTGTTGCGAAATCCAGGACTTTTCTGTCGAACTAAGACGCTGCAAAGGTAAACCAAATTTTTTAGATTTCCATCTTTTTCTCCATCTTTTTTAGGTCTTTCTAAGAGATTTTTTCATGACTGTTTGTTCGTGCGCGTCTTCGTCTCTTGGCCGAATGCACTCGCGAAGGTTTATTTCTGCTTTATCGCCTTTGGATTGATGCAAAGTCCGCCTCTTTTTATGGTAACCACAGATGGTAACCACAGATGGTAACCACAGATGGTAACCATAATGGTAACCATTGCAAAGAAGAAAACGAAGCAAAAGAAACCTTCCCCCTGCACCCCTATAAAGAAAAAGAAGAAAAAGAAAGAAACCGTA
>JAKSLN010000029.1 GCA_024401165.1 Bacteroidaceae bacterium | reverse complement strand
CCGACCCTCTGCTTGTAAGGCAGATGCTCTGAACCAGCTGAGCTAAACGCCCAAGTCGAAGCTCCAGGATGCGTTGGCGAGGTTGAAACGTGGGCGATGACCTATCGCGCCTCCCACTTTTGTGGGCGTTGACGGATTCGAACCGCCGACCCTCTGCTTGTAAGGCAGATGCTCTGAACCAGCTGAGCTAAACGCCCAAGCATCCTTTCGACTTGCGGGTGCAAAGGTAAGGCTAATTTTTGAAACCACCAAACTTTTTTGTTTTTTTTTCGCATCAAGGCCGTGAAAGGGTAACTACTCTGGTATCAAAAGCGGTATGCTTAATTATAACATCCTAACATACCAGAGTAGATACGTGAAAGAAGAAAATCAGCGTATTTTTGCACTTTTAAAATAAAAATGCAGCAAAAAAATCCAAAACCATCAGTAATTCAGAAAATAATACGTAAATTTGCCCCCGATTCATCAAGTAGAAAAAATCATAATTATTTTCAAATTAAACAAAAAGCAACAAAAATGAAAAAATCTCTTTTTTTCTTGCTGGCACTTGCCGGCTTCCTAACGTTCACTGCATGTGGCAACGACGATGAAGTTAGCCCCAAGGAAGAACAAAAAGCCGAGTACCTGGAAAAGAAGGCTGACATTGAGGCCAACCTCAAGGGCAGCAAATGGGGCTATGAGTACAATGACAGGGAATTCAACTCTATAGTACAAACAAACACAAGTACAGTGACTCGCCATTATAAAGAGACAAAGCGCGTCATCTACACCTTCAATGCAGACGGCAAGTCGGGCAACTATTCCTACTACCAAAAGAAGGTCTACGATGACGATCCCTCAAACCCCGTTATCACAGAGTCAGACTACGACTTCACCTATGAGATTGACTCAAACTACAAAGAGTTCTTCAAGGAATACGAGAACTACATCAAGGGCGTCTACACCAAGATAAACAAGGGATCCGACTCCTACGTCGAGGTTGGCAAGACATTCTACAAGGAGATTAAATGGATGACTCGCACTTCTGCCATGTTCGACATGGAAGAAGTCACAAGACAGTAATCCCCATCAATATAGATGCCAATCACAAGAGAGCACGTCCACACAAGGGCGTGCTCATCTTGTTCCTGCAAACACCCATCCCCACCACGCAAACCGACCAGATTTACAGTAAGAATGCAAACAAGAGAGCAACGAATCTACAAAGTCACGCTAACCGGTAGCATCATCAACATGGTACTCCTGGTCCTGAAGTTCGCGGCAGGAATATTGGGCAATTCTGCCGCAATGGTTGCCGATGCCGTCCACTCGCTCAGCGACTTCCTCACAGACATCGTGGTTCTTGCATTTGTCAAGCTCAGTTCAAAGCCCGCCGACAAAGATCACGACTACGGCCACGGCAAGTACGAAACCATTGCGACGTCATTCATCGGCATGGCACTTGTAACCGTTGCCGTCATGCTTGGATGGAACGGGGCGCAGAAGATCCTTCAGGCCGTTCAAGGCGAAAGGCTCCAGTCGCCAGGACTCATAGCATTTGTGGCAGCCGTCGTAAGCATCGTCTTGAAAGAGTGGGTGTTCCGCATAACACGCAAAGTCGCCCGCGAGGTCAACTCCCAGGCCTTGGAGGCAAATGCATGGCATCATCGCAGCGATGCACTCTCGTCAATCGGGACAGCCATGGGCATCGGAGGAGCGGTACTGCTCGGCAACAACTGGGCAGTACTCGACCCACTTGCAGCCATTGCCGTCAGCGTGCTGATATTCATCACGGCATTCCGTCTGCTGCGTCAGGCATCAGGGGAGTTACTGGAAGAGAGCCTCCCCAAAGAAACGGAAGACAAGATAGAGCAGATTGTCTATCAAGACCCATTGGCCAGCGACGTCCACAACCTCCATACCCGAAGGATTGGCAGCATCATTGCCATCGAGATGCACCTTCGCCTGCCTGGCGACATCTCGTTGAGCGAGTCACACACTCACGCAACAGAATTAGAAAAGAGATTAAGGGAAGAGTTTGGTGCTGGTACTCACATCATGCTGCACATCGAACCCGTGAAATAACCGCCTTACATTACCGGCATCTAGAAGCTGGTTCTGTTGAAGCTTTCATCTGGGCGATGTCCAATATATTGCTGACAATGCTGATGATGCCAAAACCCATTATCAAAGAAAGCACAATCGTTGCCACTGTCCTTGAATATTGCTCAATTGCTAACAGAATGCCAGATGAGGCGTGGAAAGTAAGCAGAGGTAATTGCGACGGAGTGGACAGGACAAAGGCAAGCAATGCTCCACCCACGACGATTCCTGCCACAAACACTGCGAGCATGGCATATTTGTAGCGACGAAGGTTTGCTTCCTCATACTGACGCAGGTATTCTACGGCATCGAGTTTCTGGGTCAGACGTGCCATGAACTCGTCCTTATCGTCAAACTGCGGACGCTGGGCGAGGAAGAGTTCCTCAAGTGCTTTATCTTTCATCATAACTTCAATCTTGTTTTTAGTTTGTCACGTCCTCGCGAAAGTTGTTTCTTCACGGCATCTTCGCTTGTATCTGTTATCTGGGAAATCTCCTTGACCGAATGTCCGTCAAGATAGAACAGTACGATGGCGGCTCGTTCTTTGGGAGGCAAGGTGGCGAGGGCAAGATAGAGATCCTGATGAGCATATTGTGCATCAGCCTCACTTGTGCTAAAGACGGTTCTTGCCTCGTCAATGCTCTCAAAGGTACGTTGAGAAGCCTTATGATTAAGGAATGTGTTCTGCGCAATCTTGAACAGCCACGATCGGAACCGCCCCTTGTCCTGATAGCCAGCCGAGGCAAGATAGGCCTTGACCAGAGCGTCTTGAGCAATGTCGTCAGCATCATCCTTGTTGCCACAGCAGAGGGCGAGCAAGAATCCACGAAGTGCTTCCTGCTCGTCGCTGACGAGTTGTATGAACTGCTCTCTTGTCATCTACTTCTTATGCCTGACGCAAGTTTTGTTCTTCTGCTTCCATCTCCTTGGCAAGCATCTTCCTGCCTACGATATAGCTAATAATGAATGCTATGCCGACAGCAAGTAGAACTGCACCACCGAATCCTAATGCGTAAATGTCCGTTGGATGACCGCCACCTGCATATCCCACACATCCAGCAGTAGCTATTGCCCCCACTCCAAGGAAAGCTGTAACAAGTCCCCACTGCAGTTTCTTCAGCAGTTTCTCCTTCAGTAACTTTTCTGGCTTATTCATCTTCCTCACCAGTTCCTCAATGTCTATGCTGGCATCCTTCTCAAGTGCGGCAAGGATGATATCCTTTCTGTTTTTTTCCGAAGTCATTTTACTTTTTAAAGACATAGAAACGATAGTGACAGGGAGAACGACGGCTGTTCCAAGTACAATAAGAAGACCTACGATATCATGACTTTCCATATTTTTAATTGTTTTATTGGTTAAACTTCTTGTTATTTTATCGAACCGATTCACTATAACAACAGGTGAAAGTAGGAAAAGGTGACGTCTGCACATCACTTTTTGGAGATTTGTGTTCGTTTTATATGACGGTATTTGCAGTCGAGATGCTTATTTCAACAAAACAAAACGAAAAACTCCACCCCCCATTGCTAACATAGAGGCGGAGTTTTTCGTACACGAAGTGCGCAATCGGGGCGAAGCCCTACACTTACTTGGCGTTGAACTTCTTCTGCTGTTCCTCGACGAGGGCTTCGTCGTCGAAGTAGTCGATGCGCATGGCGTGGCGTACCTCGGCTATGGTCTGCTGGCCGACCTTGCGAGCGGCCTCGGTACCACGCTTAAGGATGTCGTAGACGCCTTTGATATCCTTCTCGTACTCGGCACGACGCTGGCGCATGGGCTCGAGGCGGTCGTTGAGGATGTTGAGGAGGAACTTCTTGCAGGTGCCATCGCCCAGACCGCCCTTGCAGTAGTGGGCCTTCATCTCGTCGAGGTTCTTGTACTCGGGGAGGAACTTCTCGAAATCGCCGTCCTCGCAGAAGGCGTCGAGGTAGATGAAGACGGTATTCTGGTACTCGTGCTCGTTGCCCTCATCGTCCGTGTAGGTTCCACTCAGGTGACCGGGATCCTCGATGTTGAGGTGAAGGGGATCGGTGAACATGGAGTTGACCTTCTTCTTGACTTCCTTGGCGGTGTCGGAGAGGTAGATGCAGTTGCCCAAAGACTTGGACATCTTGGCCTTGCCGTCGGTGCCGGGAAGGCGCATACAAGCTTGATTCTCGGGGAGCAGCACCTGACACTCGTTGAGGGTATCGCCATAGATGTTGTTGAAACGGCGAACGATCTCGTTGGTGAGCTCGATCATGGGACGCTGGTCCTCGCCAACGGGGACGGTGGTGCCGTGGAAAAGGGTGATGTCGGCAGCCTGCGAGATGGGGTAGCAGAAGAAGCCGGTGGGGACGCTCTCGCCAGCAAAGCCGCGCATCTCGATCTCGGTCTTGACGGTAGGATTGCGCTGTACGCGGGCTACGGAGACGAGGTTCATGTAGTAGAATGCCAGCTCGGTGAGTTCGGGCACGGCACTCTGCACGAAGATGTTCACCTTGTTGGGATCGAGTCCGGCGGCCAGGTAGTCGAGTGCCACCTCGATGACGTTCTGGCGAATCTTCTCGGGATTGTCGGCATTGTCGGTAAGTGCCTGTGCGTCGGCAATCATGATAAAAATCTTATCGTACTCGCCAGCGTTCTGCAGGGCCACACGGCGGCGCAGAGAACCTACATAATGTCCGATGTGCAGGCGACCGGTTGGACGGTCACCCGTCAAAATAACTTTTTCTTTTGGTTCCATATCTTATGTTTTACAACTTTCGCATGTGCTCAATTTTTCAGGTTTTGAGGTTATAAGGTTTTAAGGTTTTGAGGAAAACTCTTCGAGTTCCTGCCGCAGCAGTTCATTCTCCATCTCGGCGTCCATGAGCGTGGCGTTCAGCGCGTCTATCTCTGCCTGATTGAGGTCCATGACGGCCTCGATGTCGGGAGCCTTCTGCCACGTTGACTTGCCCAGGCTGACGCTGACGCCCAGGCCGAAGCGTACTGCGCAGTCGCGATTTTTGAACATCGACGAGGCGAGAGGGCGTGCCAGTCCGTCGGTGCCTGCTTCTGCAGCAGAGGCGGAGATGTCGACATGGAGTTGGATGCGCTGGCTGAGATGAAACGAATTAAGAAGACCTAGGGACGCCGTCCAGGTGCTGCCATGAGGGTTGCTCTGGTAGTTGCGGGCGATGCCCATGCCACCGTAAAGGGTGATGTCCCAGAAGCGTTCGGCATAGCCGGCAAAGAGATTCGTCAGGTTGAGCATGGGCTGGAGTTCGTAGTCCCAACGACCGTATGTCGCCGTTTCGGAAGGGACAAGGCTGCCGTCCGTCCGGAGCATCCCAACCTGAACGGCACGTGCGCCACTGACCTTGAAGCGGAGTCCAAACGAGGGGGTAATCCACTTGCCGAGGGCCAGGTTCAGCCCCACGAGAGAGCGGCCAGACGCAAAGGGACTCTTGTTGACCTGCGTCTGCGCCCCATGTTCCTGGTCGGAATAGAACGCGTTCCAGTCTGCGCCTGCCTGGACGAACCAATGTTCCAGGAAGTCGCCCGTCGTCACACGGTGGTTGTATGAAGGATAGACGACAGGTTGCTGCGAGAAGGCAAACGCTGGCAGAATGCCAAGCAGGAGCATAAGGATGAGTTTCTTCATACTATCTGAACAGTTTTTCTATCGTTTCGGATGGAAGAATGGCAAGCACGGTCTTGCCGTCGGGCGTATAGTTGGGCGTCTCGGTGGCGAAAAGGTCGTCGAGCAGGGACGACATCTCCTTGACACTCAGCACCTGTCCGGCAGGAATGGCGGCACTCCGCGCCAAGGTGAGCGCGATGCGATGCTGGAGTTCGTCGTGCGCCGACGTCCCATTCTCTCGCACAGAGGCTACAATATCGGTAACCAAGGAGACGGGATCTAACCCGTCGATGCCGGCCGGCACGCCCTGCACCGAGAAGGAACCGCCACCCAACGACGTTACCTCGAAGCCAAGCGACTGGAGATCGGGGATCATGTCAGACAACAGCACGGCATCGGAGACGGAAAGCTGCAGCAGTTCGGGGAAGAGGAGCCCCTGGGAGGGGCATTGCTGTTCGCTCATCTGGGAACGATACCTATTATATAGAATACGTACGTGCGCACGATGCTGGTCAACAACCATCAGGCCGCTGCGAACACTCGTCAGCACATACTGTCCACGGAACTGATAGTGCTCCGTGCTCTTTTCCATCTCGCGCAACGCCTCATCGGCATAGAGACTGGCGTCCTGAGACGAGGGCGCTTCGTCGGATTCGGGTTCGAGCGCCGGAAGTTCCCAGTTGTCTTGCGCCGTAAACTCGGGCGTCGTTGGTGACAACAAGAAGTCGGGAAGGGGCTTTGAGGAACCGTTCCTTCGCTCTGAAACGGCATTACCCATGCCGGGCGTACGTGCGGAGTAGCTAGGCGCAGCGCTCTGGAAAGGATTGAAATCGGGATTGACCTCAACCCTGGGGGCCTTCACCTCGCTCTGCGTACTGGGATTATAGACGGGGATGTCGGATGGTTTGCCTTCAACGTCGAAGTCGATGATGGGAACGGCATTGTAGCGTCCCAAAGCCTCCTTGACACCCGCCACAAGAATCTGCCAGATGGCCTGTTCGTTCTCGAACTTGATCTCCGTCTTGGTGGGGTGGATATTGACGTCTATCTGCGAGGGGTCAACTTCGAAGTACAAGAAATAGGGCACCTGCTCCGTTTCGGGCACCAACCCGGAAAATGCCTCCGCCACAGCACGATGGAAATAGGGATGGCGCATGTAGCGTCCGTTGACGAAGAAGAACTGCTGGGCGCCTCTTTTGCGGGAGGATTCGGGTTTGCCGACAAAGCCGGTCAACTTGCAGATGGTCGTGTCGACATCGATGTTCAGGAGTTGAGTGCTCAGCTTCTTGCCGAAGACGGAGACGATGCGCTGCAACGTAGATCCCGCTGGATAGCTGGCCACCAGCGAACCATTGTTGGAAAACGTGAAGCTGACACCTGGGTTCACCAGCACCATCCGCTCGAATTCCTGGACGATATTGTTCAGTTCGGTCTGGTCTTTCTTCAGGAACTTACGACGCGCAGGCGTGTTGAAGAAAAGATTCTGTACCAAGAAGTTGCTACCCTGGGGACAACCGACCACTTCCTGCGAAATGACACGGCTGCCTTCGATGCAGATACACGTTCCGAGTTCCTGGCTGGCCGTACGCGTGCGGAGGGTGACCTGAGCAACAGCAACGATGCTGGGCAAGGCTTCGCCACGGAAGCCCATGGTATGAAGGGCAAAGAGGTCGTCTGCCTTCTGTATCTTACTCGTCGCATGCCGCTCGAAGGCCAGGCGGGCATCCGTCTCGCTCATGCCCTTGCCATCGTCGATGACCTGAATGGACGTGCGACCGGCGTCTTCGACCAAGACGTCAACATGCGTTGCTCCCGCATCAATGGAATTCTCGACCAATTCCTTGATAACAGAAGCAGGACGTTGGATGACCTCGCCAGCCGCAATCTGGTTGGCAACGGCATCGGGAAGAAGACGAATAATATCTGACATTTTACCAATGAACTCTGCCTGTCAGCAGATAGTGCCACACAAAAATCAAAATAATAATAAGGAACAGAGCGACAGGCCACACCAACTTGCTGCTGCGCTCACTAGCACGCTGGGCATGGGGCGTGTACTGCGAGAAGGTGCCGTTGAACTTGGTCACATCGTAGGGTTCGTGCACTTCCTCACCCTGCGAACGGCGCACCTCGTTTACCAATTTCTGCAACTTCTCCTTACGCTCATCACGATAGATGACGCGAGGACGATACTTGCGAGGCTGACGGGCTGAAAATAGACTCATCTTATTATTTTTGAAGATTTTTATGTAACTGTTTGCTTTGGAGGTTCTCGGTTTGCTTTGGAGGTTCTCTACCCTACCCTCTATTTCTTGCTCTGCAGTTTCTTCTCCTGCAACTGCTTCATGCGGTCTTCCAATGACTGCTTGGGCCCCTCGTGCAAGACATCCTGCTTCAGCTGGAACTCCTCAGACTTTGCCTGCCAAACGAAGATGTCGTCCTTGTTCTTCGGACGTATGCCGTCGAACCAAGCCACTCCTCCATCCGGCGTCTTGAAATTCGTCAGGTACAGCTTGTCGGGAGGCGTGAGATCGAGCGGGAACATCTCGCCCGTCGTGGCAGGCATCCAGATCTTCTGGAGCTTGCGGTTCTCAATGTCCATGCGTAAGCGCGAACTCTCAGCATGCACCATGCCGATCATCAGAGAATCGGAATCGTATGGGTAGTAGTTGATGTAGACATTTTGCTCAGCCCGATTCTGGTAAACCTCGCCATCGCGGAAGTAGGAATGCATCTCGTTGCTCGAAATCTGGTTGTAGTGTTCGAGCGTGTCGAGCTTCTCCACCATCAAGGCCTGGTTGATTACGTAGACGCTGTCGAGCGTAGAGTCGTTGACCCATGCCTTGATGACTTCGCCCAGAATCTGCTGCTGGTCCTGCCAGATGATGGGATCCTTATAAAGTGTTGCACAAGAGTCCTGGCCGTTGTACACCATAGAATCACAAACGCATTGCATGTCAACACGATAGGCACGCACGCGATTGTAAGCATGCATGACACGATAGACGCTGTCGGTGTCGATATTGTAGGTATACAATTTGAAGGTGTCGGCATGGGCGTAGAGCGTATCGCGCTGCGAATAGTCTATGCAGACGGCGCTGTCGGCAGCTTCGGCATAGCCGGTACTGTCATTATACAGACCGTAGTTGCCAAAGAACATATTCTTGTTCTCCTTGTCGACGTATTCCACATGACCGTATGCCGTATTGATATGCGTCAGTCCATCGTAATGCAGACTGTCGCCAATCAACTCCTTATAGACATGCTGAAGCAGGGAGGTGTGGCCCAACAGGATGCCCTCCTTGGTTTGCGTGGTATAGTAGCCGTTTTCGGTGTAGATATGCGTGCTTTCGTGATCGATGGTAGACGGTCCTACGACATGTGCCAAGGTGGTGGAAGTATTATAGTAAAGCAGGTGACTTTGCAAGATGTAGTCACGCTCCTTGGGAGGAAGAGGGTTTATGAGCTCGACGTAATGACGGAACTCTGCCTGACGTGTGTCGGGATGGTAATAGCCGGTATCACTGGTCAGCTGGTTGTCCTCGTCTACCAGCATACCGCCCTCGAAGTACTGACCAACATTCAGGATTCTGTCAAAATCCAGACTCTCGCTGGTCAAGGTTGTCTTGCGATGCTTCAGGACCACGTTCTCACGCGCCTGTGCCAACTGCAGGTTTCCGTCGTAGAACATCTTGCGGCACGTCAAAGAGAGCGTATCTCCCTGGACCATCTTGACACGACCATAGGCGTCGAACGACTTGGTCTCCTTGTAGTACAAGGCGCTGTCACAGGTCATAATGGCGCCGTTGTGCTCGAACTTCACGTTGCCGATGAAGAACTGAGCAGAAGCATTGATGCGTTGGTTGAAGTACATACTGTCGGCATGGAGCAGCACAATCTGGTCGGACGATGAAGAACGCTTCTTCCCCTTCGCCTGATTCTTATCTGGTTGCAACGCCCACGTCAGGCAGACAAGGCCCGACAGCAGCAACAGTATGACTGCAAAGAACTTTCTCATGAACGGACTATCACTTCACCCAACCGGGGTACTCGAACTCACAAGTACGCCAGTCCTCATTGATTCGTACGTATGTAGACTTCTGCTTTTCCCGAATCCAGTCGTCAATGAACTCCTGCTTCTTTTGGGCAAGAACCTCCTCACGCAAGATTTGGAAATCTTCCTGCATATTGGCACGATGTGCCTTGATGCGGTTCTTCAGCTTCACGATAGCGCAGACCTCCTTACCCTTCTTATTGATCATCATGAAGGGCTTACTGATCTCGCCAATCTGCAGACCATCAACCATCTGGGCAATCTCAGAAGACTCGGTTGCCAAGTCGGACATCGTGTAGCGTGAGGTGCGAGTTGCGCCACCGGTCTCCGAGGCAATGAGACGGGACATGAGTCCACGGTTGTTGCGGGTGTCCTTGTCGTCACTAATGGCCGATGCGGCATCCTCAAAAGTATACTTCTCCAGGCGCACATCCTCTGCCAAGGAATCCAGGCGCATCATGCAGGTGTCTATGTTCTCCTGCTCCAACTGAGGACGCAGCAAGATGTGGCGGCAGTTCACCTTGTCGCCACGCTTATCGATGAGTTGCACGATATGGAATCCGTTTTCTGACTCAAACACCTTGCTAACCTTCTTGGTATCAGTCAGCGAGAATGCCACGTTGGCAAACGTAGGGTCCCACTCTGCCTTGCTCGTATAACCCAACTCTCCGCCCTTGCGATAGGAAGGACACACGCTGAACATGCGGGCTAAGGTGGCAAATGACTCGCCCTTGTTGACACGGTCGGCCAACTCACGCAACTGGCCCTTCACACGGTCGATTTCTTCGCGAGGAATCACAGGTTGCTTCATGATGATCTCCACTTCGACCTGAGTCTGAATATAAGGGAGACTATCCTCCGGCATGTCCTTGAAATGGCGACGCACCTCAGCGGGAGTAACCTTGATATCCTTAGTCAGCGAACGCTGCATCTCCTGCATGATGTTCTGGTTGCGCAAAGACTCAAACAAGTCCTCGCGAATCTGGGCGAAGGGCTTGCTCATGTACTCTTCGAGCTTCTCCTTCGAACCTGCGCGAAGCACATATTCATTGAGCGTTGACTCAACCTCGCGGCTGACGTCCTGATCCGTGACATCGATACTATCGATAACAGCCTGGTGCAAGAAGAGTTTCTGAATGGCTATACGTTCGGGAATCACACAGTATGGATTGCCGTGTATTTGTCCCCAATCCGGATCGCGGCGGACATTCTCCACATCGCTCTTCAGAATGGCCTCATCTCCAACCACCCAGATCACCTCGTCCACCACATTATTCTGGGCAAACGTTAGCAACGACACGCAGGTTAGCACCAGCGTCAAGAGAGTTCTTTTCATCGTACTTATTACTTGTGGTTATTTACAGTTTTCAACACATCTTGGAACACTTCGACCTTGTAGCGCTTACGCAAGTCAGCCACAAATTCGGCCTCACGCATAGCCTGGTAGTCAGCCACCACGTCGGCGCTGACGTCCGTCCACTTGGCAGGTCCCTTCTTCAGGACAACTCCAACAACACCGCTGTAAGGGAAGTCCTTGCGGGGCTTTGCCTTGCCATTGTTCACCTTGAAGACCAGCGAATCGACATAGGCATTCGAACCCTTCTGGAAAATCTTCTGTTCCATGCGAACACAAATGCTGTCGGCGTTGAACTTCTCGCGGACCATCTTGGTCCACTGGCTCTCGTCAGCACCCTTCAACAGTTTCTTGACTGCATCAACGTCTGCCTGCTGACGACAATAGTACACCATGCCCTTGAAGTGGGGAATGTTCCAAGCATACTTCTTCTTGTTCTTCTTGAAGAACTTTACAAGTCCGGTCGTGTCCTTTGCTGCAGGTTCCCAGATGTTGCGGCTGCACTCCTCGAACAGCAGCAGACCGTCGTGATACTCCTGCACAAGGTATTTGAGTTCATCGTCCGCGGCACAAGCCTTCTCAGTCTCCTGATCCATCACTTGCTCGACGGTAATATGGCGCTCGGCAGCAAGGTCCTCTGCCGCCTGCAGGGCCAACTGGTCGCGGATGCCACGCTGCGTCAACAAGTTGGCAATCTGGTCGTGCAATGTACCGTAGCTGTCAAGAGGCTTGCGGCCTTTGAGCTGGATGATGTGATAACCCACGGGTGAGAGTACGGGAGCAGAGACGTCGCCACTATCCTTCAACTCGTACATGACCTTCTCCATCTCAGGCAGCAACTGGTGGGGACCAACCCACTGGATGATGCCACCGCGTGCGCCGGTTTGCTTGTCGTCAGAATGCTTGCTTGCCAGTTCGTCAAAGTTTGCACCATTCTTCAAGGCATTGTAAATGCTGTCGATGCGCTGCTTTCCTGCAGCCTTTTGAGCATCCGTTGCCTGTTGGCCCAACTGCACGAAGATGTGAGCGGGGAGATAGAGGTCGTGGCCCTCCAGACTCTTCTCCATATTGTCGTAGTAGTTGCGAACCTCCTTCTCGATAGCATCCGAGGAAACTAACAGAGGACGGATCTGCTGGTCACGGTACTGGGCAAACTCCTGCTTGTAACTGGTGAGCGTATCCAACTTGTCATCAAGCGCAGCCATCACTTTCAGCTTGTAGTTGATGAACAAGTCGACATACTCGTCCAACCCTTTCTTGTCAACCACGCCTTCCGTATTATTCTTGTTGTAATTGTACTCAAACTCAGAACGGGTGACATCCTGGCCATTGATGCGCATCACGACAGGATCGTTCTGTGCCGAAACCGACACACAGCAAAACATTGTCAAAAGCGACCAAACAATTTTTCTCATCTTCCTTCTTTTAGTTTCTTTATTTCAGCAATAGTGACCACGCGGCATCGAGACTACGTGATCACTACGGACTATTCTATTGTCTCAGATATTCAAGGAATTACTGAGGACGGCTGTAGTTAGGTGCCTCACTGGTAATAATAACCTCATGAGGATGGCTTTCGAGCATACCAGCATTGGTAATGCGGGTAAACTTGGCATTGTGCAGCTCTGCGATGTTGTGAGCGCCACAATAACCCATACCGCTGCGAAGACCGCCTACCATCTGATAGATGACCTCCTGAACCGTACCCTTGTAGGGAACGCGACCTGCGATGCCTTCGGGAACAAGCTTCTTGGTCTCCTTGACACCACCCTGGAAGTAACGGTCGGCACTACCCTTCTCCATGGCCTCCAGAGAACCCATGCCACGATAGGCCTTGAACTTACGTCCGTTGTACAAAATGGTCTCACCGGGAGCCTCCTCGGTTCCAGCAACGAGCGACCCCATCATCACGCAGTAACCGCCAGCAGCCAAAGCCTTTACGACGTCACCACTGTAACGCAGACCTCCGTCTGCAATCAAGGGAACACCCGTACCAGCCAAAGCCGATGCCACGTCATAGATTGCACTCAACTGAGGCACACCAACACCTGCAACCACACGAGTCGTACAAATACTGCCGGGACCGATACCAACCTTAACGGCGTCTGCACCAGCCTCAACCAGCATCTTGGCAGCCTCGCCAGTAGCAATGTTACCAACCACGATGTCCACTTCGGGGAACGCAGCCTTTGCTTCGCGAACCTTGTCAATTACACCCTTGGAATGACCGTGTGCCGTATCAATAATGATGGCATCAACACCAGCCTTCACCAGAGCCTCCATACGCTGGAAGGTATCTGCCGTTACACCAACACCTGCAGCCACGCGCAGACGACCCTTCTTGTCCTTGCAAGCCATGGGCTTATCTGCAGCCTTGGTGATGTCCTTATAAGTGATCAAACCAATCAGGTGGTTCTCGTCATCCACAACGGGCAGCTTCTCGATCTTGTGCTCGAGCAGAATCTTGCTGGCACTCTCCAGGTCAGCCTGCTGATGGGTTACGACCAGGTTGTCCTTAGTCATCACTTCGTCAATCTTGCGAGTCATGTCGCTCTGGAAGCGGAGGTCGCGATTGGTCACGATACCAACCAGCTTATTATCCTTATCTACAACGGGAATACCGCCGATATGATACTCTGCCATCAGATCGAGCGCATCCTTTACGGTCTTGCCTCGCATAATGGTCACAGGGTCATAGATCATACCATTCTCAGCACGCTTTACAATGGCAACCTGACGAGCTTGCTCCTCGATGGACATGTTCTTGTGAATTACACCGATACCACCTTCACGGGCAATGGCGATGGCCATGGGAGCCTCGGTTACGGTATCCATTGCAGCCGTCACAAAAGGAATCTTCAGTTCAATGTTCCTTGAGAACTTTGTGCTAAGAGACACCTCACGGGGAAGTACATCTGAATAAGCGGGGATTAACAACACGTCGTCGAAGGTGATACCTTCCATTACAATCTTGTCTTCAATAAATGATGCCATGATAATTATGCGTTTAATTTATTGCGCGCAAAGGTACGAAAAAAAAACGAATTCAACGCCATTTAGGCAGAAGAATTCGTTTATTTATGCTTTATTAAGACTGTTTTCAATTCATTAGATTCAATTTGCAGTTTCGGACATAAACTTGATGCGCACCAGGCGTATTTCCTCTTCGGTATAGTCGCTGCCCAGTTCGTCCATGGCCTCGTCTATGCTATCCGTCTCGCTTTCATCATGGAAGTAGTCATAGATATCCAGCATGTGGTCCTCGTCCATCAGCTCGTCGATATAGTAGTCTATGTTGAGGCGCGTGCCGCTCTTGACGATGGCATAGATCTCATTCAGCAAGTCATCGTAGTCCAACCCCTCGGCCCTCGCGATGTCACGCAGAGACAGTTTGCGGTCGATGCGCTGAATGATTCCGACCTTCAGCTTCGACTTGTTCGCCACCACGCGAACTCGCATTTCATCAGGCCTTTCTATGTCGTTCTCCTCACAGTAGCGGGCTATGAGTTCGCAGAAATCCTTGCCGTAGCGCTGAGCCTTGCCTTCACCGACGCCAATAATATTGAGCAACTGGTTCACCGTCACAGGATACTGGGTTGCCATATCTTCAAGGGAGTTATCCTGGAAGATGACATAAGGAGGAATGTCCAGTTTCTGGCTCTTCTCGCGTCGTAAGTCACGCAGCATCTTCAGCAAAGTCTCGTCCAAGGCTGAGGTTGCGCCACCAGCATCGGGATCGTAATCCGTAAACTCCCTGTCCTCGCTCATCATAAAGCAGACGGGCCTTTGGAGGAACTGGCGTCCGGCCTTTGTCAACTTCACCTGACCATAGGTCTCGATGTCCTTCTTCATATAGCCAGCCAAGAGTCCCTGACGCAAGACGGCATTCCAGTACGACATATTGTGGTCGTCGCCTATGCCAAAGCATTCCAATTCGTTATGGCGATGCGAACGGATGTCCTCCGTCTCGCGGCCGATGAGCATGTTGATGAGATAATCCACCTTGAACTGCTCCTTCACGCACGAAACAACTTTCAGGGCGCGAACCAGGTCGCCTTGCCCGTCGAATACTTCATGAGGATGCTTGCAGTTGTCGCAATTCCCACAATTGTCAACATCGTACGACTCACCAAAATAATGAAGCAAAACCTTGCGACGGCAGACATTCGTTTCGGCATAGGTGGCAGTCTCCTGCAGCAACTGTCTGCCGATATCCTGCTCCGCAACAGGCTTTCCTTCCATGAACTTTTCGAGTTTGACGAGGTCCTTTTTCGTATAGAAGGCAACGCAAAGTCCTTCGCCACCATCACGACCGGCGCGACCCGTCTCCTGATAGTATCCTTCGAGGCTCTTGGGAATGTCGTAGTGGATAACATAGCGGACGTCCGGCTTGTCAATGCCCATGCCAAATGCGATGGTCGCAACAATGACGTCGATGCGTTCCATGATGAAATCATCCTGCGTCTGCGTTCGCACATTGTTTTCCATGCCTGCGTGGTATGCCTGTGCCTTTATATCGTTGGCTTTCAGCACTTCTGCCAAGTCCTCAACCTTCTTTCTGCTGAGGCAATAGATGATGCCGCTCTTACCAGAATGCTGACGGATGAACTTCACAATGTCCTTGTCCACATCCTTCGTCTTGGGGCGAACTTCGTAATAGAGATTCGGTCGGTTGAACGAACTGCGGAACTCGTCCGCGTCCGGCATGCCCAGATTCTTCTTGATGTCCTGGCGAACCTTGTCGGTTGCCGTAGCCGTCAACGCAATGATGGGTGCAACGCCGATGCGGTTTACCAACGGACGGATGTTGCGATACTCTGGGCGGAAGTCATGTCCCCACTCGGAAATACAATGGGCCTCGTCGACTGCATAAAAAGATATCTTAATGCTTCGCAGATACTCCACATTCTCCTCCTTGGTAAGCGACTCGGGAGCAACGTAGAGCAGTTTCGTAATGCCCTTGGCAATGTCGCTCTTCACCTGATCGATGACCGACTTGTTCAGCGAAGAATTGATACAATGGGCAATTCCATCCACTTCACTAACCTGGCGAATGGCATCGACCTGATTCTTCATCAAGGCAATCAACGGAGAAATAATGATGGCTGTTCCCTCCATCAGCAAAGCCGGCAACTGATAGCACAGCGACTTTCCTCCGCCCGTCGGCATCAAGACAAAAGTGTCTCGCCCGTTCAAGAGATTACGGATTATGGATTCTTGATCGCCTTTGAAAGTATCAAAACCGAAATAGCGCTTTAACTGGTCGTTTAGGTTTACGTTGTTCATGGAGGGCATAAATAGGATGGCCTTTGTTTGGCTATACAAAGTTATACAAAAAAAATCATAATTGACCAAACAAAGCCCATTTTTTTTACGAGAAAAATACAAAAAATGCTTTTACTGACAGAAAACGCCTATTTTTTAGGGTGTGCGGTACCATTTGAACACTCCCGCCACAGGACAAAAAAAGTCCCGCTGCGGGACTTGAAAAATACCGCTGCGGGATTTTAAAATTCCCGCTGCGGGAAGCAACCGGCTGACCTAGGGCAGCCGGTTAAGTCCTGCAGCGGGAATTTTTTGCGAGTGCTACGCTATTTTCTCTTTCGCGCAGCGCTATTATTCTGCGACTGGCAAGTTAGCCTTTTCCAGTCGCTGCTTAGCGTATTCTTTCGTCACGACGAACTCCTTCTTATCCCAAGAAGGACTCTCGTACTGCGCCTCCATCATGACGGCCTCCATGATACTTCTGAGTCCACGGGCTCCCAGCTTGTACTCCACGGCCTTGTCAACCATGAATTCCAGGGCATCGTTCTCAAACGACAAGGTGATTCCGTCCATCTCGAACAACTTGATCTGCTGTTTTACGAGCGAGTTCTTTGGCTCTGTGAGAATATTACGCAGCGCCTCTCTGTCCAAAGGATTGAGATAGGTCAGAACAGGCAATCGTCCAATTATTTCAGGAATGAGGCCAAACGACTTTAGGTCTTGAGGCAGGATGTACTTCATCAGATTTTCACGATCCAACTGACTTACATTCTGAACCGAGTCGAAACCTACGACATGAGTATTCAGTCGCTGTGCGATGCGTCGCTCTATGCCGTCGAAAGCACCGCCGCAAATAAAGAGGATGTTTCGGGTATCTACGTGAACATAATCCTGATCGGGATGCTTTCGGCCACCCTTTGGGGGGACATTTACCATGCTGCCTTCCAGCAGTTTGAGCAGTCCCTGCTGAACGCCCTCACCACTTACGTCGCGGGTGATGCTTGGATTATCGCTCTTACGCGCAATCTTATCAATCTCGTCGATGAAGACGATACCACGCTGCGTGGCCTCGACGTCGAAGTCGGCAACCTGCAGAAGACGGGACAAGATGCTCTCCACATCCTCGCCTACGTAACCTGCCTCCGTAAACACGGTTGCGTCGACGATGGTGAAGGGTACGTTGAGCAGTTTGGCAATGGAGCGAGCAATCAGGGTCTTGCCAGTACCTGTGGGACCAACCATGATGACGTTGCTCTTCTCGATCTCCACACCCGAGGAATCCTTGGGCTGAGCAAGACGCTTGTAGTGGTTGTACACCGCCACGGCCAGGTATCGCTTGGCATCGTCCTGTCCAATCACGTACTGATCCAGGTACTCCTTAATTTCACGGGGCTTGGGGATGGAACGAAGGTCCCAATCATTCCCACCTGACTTTCTGGGCTCATCGTCGCAAAAATCAGGGAGATTCGAACGAATAATCTCACTGGCCTGCTGTACACAGTTTTCACAAATGAAACCATGCAGGCCGGTTATCATCATTCGGACTTCGCCTTCCTTACGACCGCAAAAACTACAACAATTTTGTGCTCTACGTGCCATTATTTACGAGATAAAACACGGTCAATCATGCCATACTCCTGAGCCTCCTGAGCAGTCATCCAGTAGTCACGGTCGCTGTCAGCCCACACCTTGTCAAACTCGGTATGCGAGTGGTCGGCGATGATAGTATACAGTTCCTTCTTCAACTTCTGAATCTCTCGAGCCGTAATCTCAATGTCACTTGCCTGGCCCTGGGCACCACCCATCGGCTGGTGTATCATTACACGGCTGTGAGTAAGCGCGCTACGCTTGCCTTCCTGACCGGCAACGAGCAGCACAGCAGCCATCGAAGCGGCCATGCCAGTGCAGATGGTTGCCACGTCGCTCTGCACGAACTGCATCGTATCGTAGATACCCAAGCCCGCGTAAACGCTACCGCCAGGTGAATTAATGTAGATGCTAATGTCCTTGCCAGGGTCTGCGCTATCGAGATACAGCAACTGTGCCTGCAGCGTATTGGCCGTGTAATCATCAATCTGAGTACCCAGGAAGATGATACGGTCCATCATCAGACGGCTGAACACGTCCATCTGAGTTACGTTCAGCTGGCGCTCCTCCAGAATGTAGGGGTTCAGATACTGATTCTGCATGGAGATTACATCGTGCAACACCAAGCTGTCCATGCCGAGCTTCTTGGTTGCAAATTTCTGAAATTCGTTTTGCATATGATATATTTTAAATAAGGTGGGGAAATAATGGGAAGTTAACGGGAGGTAACGGACGCGACAAACACAACACGTGCAGCATCGCAGTCGTCCGTTAACTCCCGTTAACTTCCCGTAAATTCAGATCGAATTATTTGAACATGGCATTGAACTCGTCCATGCTGACATTCTTCTGATTCAGCTTGACAGCCTCCTTTGCCTTTGCGATAATCTTGTTCTCAACGGTACGGTTTACCAAGCCCTCAGCCTGACGCTGATCCTTCAGCATAGAGTTTGCGTAGTTGGTCAGGGCATCCTCGGGAACGTTGGGCATGCCATACTGGGCAAACTGCATGCGAGCAACCATCTTGGCAGTCTCCATGACGTCAGCCTGCTCTACCTTCAGCTCGTACTGATCGGCCAGCTGCTCCTTGATCAAGTGCCAGGTCAACTCCTTGATGCTGTTAGCGAACTCCTCGTCGGTGATCTCCTTACCAGGATTGTTGGCAGCCATCACACGCTTCAGCATTGCTTCGGGATAGGTCTGCTCGCCAATACGTGCCTCCAGATATGAACGGAGGTCAAGGCCGAACTTGTAGTCGCTGTCGTTAGCGTACTCCTCTTCCAAACCCTTCTTGATAGCAGCGCGGAACTCTTCCTCGCTCTTCACAGCACCCTCGCCATAAATCTGGTCGAACAGTTCCTGGTTTACCTCTGCAGCCACGTAGCGGCTGATCTCCTCAATCTGGAAGCTGAAGTCGCCGGTCAACTCCTTAACCTGCTCCTCATCAACCTTGAGCAAGCTCTTCAGTTCAACCGTGTTGCCTGCGTATGCCTTATTGGGATTGATAGTGATAACGTCGTTAACCTTGACGCCATCGAACTTCTTCTTCTCGTCTTCATCCTTGAAGTACTCGGGCAGCATTACGGCACCCTCAACCTGAACACCGCCTTCGAGAACGCTGCCGTTCTCATCCAGCTGACCGAGGATACCCTTAACCATGTCGCGGCTCTGGTATTCCTCAACCTTCTCCTGACGACCAGCGCGGCTTGCAAATGCCTTAACCTGGTTATCTACCATCTCATCGGTTACCTCGATGTTGTAATAGTCAACTGTGTCATTCTCGCTGAGCTTAGCGTCGAACTCGGGTGCAAGTGCAACGTCAAAGAGGAAGGTCATGGTCTCCTGAGTCTCGAAGTCGACAGGCTGCTGCTTCTCGCTGGGAAGGGGCTCGCCCAAAACGCTCAGCTTCTCCTCACGGATATAGCCATAAAGTTTCTCGCCCAGAAGGCGATTGATCTGCTCTGCGGTTGCCTCTGCGCCAAAGCGCTTCTTCAACAGGCCCATAGGAACCTGGCCGGGACGGAAACCGGGGAGCTGTGCCTTCTTGCGCATGTCCTTCAGCGCCTTCTCTACCTTATCGGCATAATCTGCCTTCTCCAAATCAATAGTGATCAGTCCGTTGACTGCATCTACCTTTTCAAACTTTACGTTCATCTTTTTTACTATCTTTTTTATTTGTTAGCACGTTAATTGTCAAAACCTTACAAAATAACAACCGCCCATTGGAATCGCTTCCTTTAGGTAAAGTTGTCAAATTGAGCGTGCAAAGATAAGAGATTTTTCCGAAATATCCAAATTTATTATCTTTTTTTGCTTTTCCGGAAAAAGCCTGCTATCGCATAAATTCCTTGATAAAACCGTCGCCTTCGAGCGTACCGCAAGCACCTTCCTTGGCTGCATTTTCGCCAAACGACTGAACGGAGTCTGCTTCTATGCCTGGATACCAGATGCAGAAAGGAATGGGTTCGTTTGTATGGGTACGCAACTTGCAAGGCGTTGGGTGATCAGGCAGCAACGCAATTGCGACGGGTTCTGCCAGCCCCGACTCGCCATCGAGAGCGTTCAAACCATCCAAAATGGGTTGCACAAGACGGTGGTCCAAATCTGTGATGGTTTGCAACTTAAGAGGCACACTGCCATCGTGACCGGCTTCATCGCTGGCCTCCACATGGAGGTAGACGAAATCATCCACCTTCAAGGCATCGAGGGCAGCCTGAGCCTTTCCCTCAAAATTTGTGTCGAACAATCCTGTTGCACCAGGAACGTCAATAACACGCAGACCGGCATAGCGACCAATGCCACGGATCAAATCGACAGCGGTAATAACCGAGCCTGTCTTTATTGCGGGATATGTTGTGGTCAAAGGTTCCATCTTTGGACGATAGCCTCCTCCCCATGGCCAAATGCAGTTGGCTGGGTCTTGACCATTCTGTACACGCTGAATATTAAGAGGATGTACGCTGAGTAGCTCCTGGCTCTTCAGAATCAGTTCGGTGAGCAACTGAGCGGTTTCTTCTGCCTCGGGACACTCGGCATAGAGCATGTGGTCGCGCCAAGGTTGAAGGGGGACATCGTGAGGCGGCGTACAATGAATGTGCTTATTACCGCCCTTGATAACCAAAAGATGGCGATACTGCACTCCCGTATAGAAATGAACACGATCGTTGCCTAACTTCTCTTCAAGATATTTTATGAGGACGTCTCCTTCTTCGGTTTCCAAGCGACCACACGAATGGTTTTTCAAGAGGTCACCGTCGAGGCAAATGAGATTACAACGCAGGGCGAAGTCGTCATCATCAAGCTCTACGCCGATTGAGGCAGCCTCCAAAGGACCGCGTCCCTCGTACACAAGATGCTGGTCGTAACCAAGGATGCTGCTGTTCGCAACTTCGCTTCCGGGATGAAAACCATCGGCGACAGTCTTCAAGAGACCGTTGCGACCATTCCTTGCCAACCAGTCAAAGGCAGGAGTATCGGCATGCTCAAGAAGTGTTTTGCCACCAAGTTCCGGCACAGCCCAGTCTGCCATGCCATCGCCCAATATAACAAGATGTTTCATACTAAAATTCTAAATGCTGTTTTCACTGGGCCGGACTATGCCAAACTCATAATATCGGCAAATACACCAGCAGCCGTCACGCTTGCTCCAGCACCGTATCCCTGAATGAGCATAGGATATTCGTTGTAACGCTCCGTCGTAAGAAGGACGATATTGTTGCTTCCTTCAAGGACGTAGAAAGGATGATCATTGCTTACCTCCTGGAGCGAAACCTTAGCCTTTCCCTCGCTCAGAGCGGCAACGAATCGCCAAACTTTTCCGTTTGCTTCAAGCGTCTTGCGGCGCTCCTCGAAATCGGCATCAAGTTCGGGGAGCATTGCCCAGAAGTCATCTACACTTCCTTCGAAGTAACTGTCGGGTACAAAGAGTTGCTTCTCAACGTCCTCCTGATTCAGCTTATAACCAGCCTCACGAGACAAGATAACCAACTTGCGGATGACATCCTTGCCACTGAGGTCGATACGGGGATCGGGTTCGCTATAGCCTTCCTCCTTTGCCATCTGAACGGTCTGGCTGAAAGGTACTTCCGCGCTGATCTTATTAAAAATGAAGTTAAGCGTTCCGCTCAACACAGCCTCGATGCGCAAGATTTTATCACCCGAATTGCGAAGGTCGTTAATGGTGCGAATGATGGGAAGACCTGCACCAACATTGGTTTCGAAAAGGAACTTAACACCGCGCTGCTGAGCAATCGTTTTCAGTTCACGATAGTTTTCATAGTCGCTACTAGCAGCTATCTTGTTGGCTGCCACAACATTGATGTTATGCTGCAAGAAATCCTTATACAACCCTGCCACGTCAGCAGAAGCGGTACAGTCGACAAACACGCTATTGAAGATGTTCATTGAGATAATCTCGTCGCGCAAGCGTTCCAGATTGCTGGGATCAGAAGCCTTGAGACGCGCACGGAAATCTGTCAAGTCAAGTCCATTGCGATCGAACATTGCATTGTGTCCGCTAGCAATACCTACAACGTTCAGTTTGAGGCGCAGTTCTCGCATCAGCTTCTCCTGTTGCTGGGCGATCTGCTCTATCAAACTACCGCCAACCGTACCCACGCCACAAATGAAAAGGTTGAGTACCTGGTATTCGCTCAGAAAGAAACTGTCGTGAATGACATTCAAAGACTTGCGAAGATACTGGCCATCTACCACGAACGAGATATTCGTCTCACTTGCACCTTGTGCACAGGCGATGACACTAATACCATTACGACCCAGGGTTCCAAACAGTTTTCCTGCGATGCCAGGCGTATGCTTCATGTTCTCGCCTACGACAGCGACTGTTGCCAGACCGCTTTCAGCCTTCATAGGATACATACTGCCCTGCTCTATCTCCTTTTGGAACTCGTCATTCAATACGTGACATGCCTCGTCTGCGTCCTCGTCACGGACACCGATACTGGTGCTGTTCTCCGAACTGGCCTGACTTACCATAAACACACTGATGCCATTATCTGCCAAACAGCTGAAAATGCGACGGTTGACGCCAATCACTCCGACCATGCTCAAACCACTCACCGTAATCAACGTAGTTCCCTTAATGCTGCTGATTCCCTTGATACTGCGGTTATCGTGAGCAACAGTCTCCTTGATGATTGACCCTGGTGCCTCGGGGTTGAACGTATTCTTAATTAAAATAGGTATATTCTTGACGCAAACGGGATAAATGGTAGGCGGATAGACAACCTTGGCGCCGAAGTTGCAGAGTTCCATCGCTTCAACGTAGGTTAACTCGTTGATAACATATGCTGTACTGATGACACGAGGATCCGCAGTCATGAAGCCATCCACATCTGTCCATATCTCTAACACACTGGCGTCCAAAGCGGCAGCAATAATGCTCGCTGTATAGTCACTTCCACCACGTCCTAGGTTGGTTATCTCGCCGCTATTTGCATCACGACTGATAAAACCGCCGACAAGACTTACCTTTGGGATGTTTTGCCAGGTTTCACGTACCAGTTTATCGGTCAGTTCCGAAGCAAGTTGATTGCGACCGCCCTTAACTTCTGTCTTGATGAAGTCAAGACTGTCGAACCATTCTGCATCCTTGATGAGTGTTGCGACGATGCGACTGCTTATGCGCTCGCCATAACTTACGATAGCCGCACTGGTCTTGGGCGACAAGTCGCGAATGAGGTATACACCCTGATAGATACTGCGAAGTTCCTCCAGCAAAGCATGGACAACAGCCAACAATGTTTCACGATCCTTTCCTGCTGGTATGATGGTTTCTATCATCTGCTCATGACGCTCAACAATCTCATAAAAGGACTTTTGATACTGAGCATCACCTTCATAAGCCATCTGGCTTGTCTTTATCAGTTTATCAGTAATTCCGCCGAGAGCCGAAACCACAACTATACAAGGTTCGTTCTCGCCTTCGACAATCTTCTTAACATTTAGAATGCTCTCTACGGAACCTACGGATGTTCCGCCAAACTTCAATACTTTCATGTCAATATTATAACCTATTATACCTAATTTCGCACAAAAGTACGAAATATAATTGATAATTGATAGTCGGCGATTAATAATTCGCATCTATTCTCTCTATTTTTCGACATTTTACATCAATAAGGTCGCAAAATGTTGTCAAAAAGAAAGATTTATTGTATTTTTGCAAAGACGAACGTATACGCCGAAACATTTAACAAAAAAGAAAAATGTCACGTCCTTTAGCACTCCTCCCTTTGCTTTTAGCTTGTGTTTTCACGAGTCTGGTTCCGAATAATGCAGATGCTCAGGTCTATGCGCAACTTAAACTGCGGGATAGCAGCAAGCGTTATCCCAAGATAAACCAGATAGAGTTTCCCGGCTCTGCCTCAACCCGAGCTACATACGATGCCATCTATGGGCATGGTGCCATGTGGGAGAGCGAATACATTGCCTTCCGAATCTATATGGATCACCGACAGAGCATCGACCTCTACGGGAAGAAACACCCACAATTAGAGCTTGACAGCACAAACTTCTACAGCAACGCTAATTGGATGGAGCGTGGTTATGGGGAGGACATCTTGTATGCTGGTCAAAGTGTTGCTGCCGGATCGTTTCGAGGTTTATCAAACGGCAAACCAGCTTATATCGAAGAAGTCAGTGCACGCGGGCAGCGCATTGTTAAGGAAGGCCCCGACACCGTTGTCGTTGAAGTATGGGACAAAGACTGGAAGACGAACGGCAAAACCATACAGATGCGCCAAGTCTACACAATGCTTCGAGGCCATCGCGATGTTCAAGTTGACATCTACCTTGAAGGGGCTTCCGACACAGACATCTTCTGCACAGGCGCTCAAAAGCTTGAGATGGAGAACGAAGGCATCATGCTCCCATCAACAAAGAGCAACAATTCCCTTGTTGCTTCATGGGGACGCAACATCCCCGAAAAGGGACACCCCGAGCTTATTGAGGGTGTTGGCATAGGCGTCTGCGTCCCCAAGCAGTATCTGGAGAAAGTCCAGGAAGACGACCTAAACTATCTTTGCCTCATTCATCCCGTTAACGGCCATATCCGTTACTATCTGGCAGCCTATGCTTGGATGCAAGAAAAAGATGGATTTAAGACTTCAAAAGAATGGTTTGACTGGCTGAAGAAATGGTCAGATCTGATTAATTGATGCTGCGGATCATTGCGTCCACAGCCTCCGCACAGCGTTCTCCATCAACACCTGCACTAACAATACCACCCGCATAGCCGGCACCTTCGCCACAAGGGAACAGTCCCGACAGACGAACATGCTGCAGAGTTTCGCTGTCACGAAGAATCCGAACAGGACTGCTTGTTCGTGTTTCAACGCCAATGACCGTAGCTTCATTTGTCAAGAAACCGTGCTGGCGTTTGCCAAACATCTTGAAACCCTCTTGCAAGCGTTTTGACACAAAGCTTGGCATCCAGAAATGCAACGGACTACTGATAAGACCTGGAGCATAACTACTGGCTGGCAAATCATAAGAAAGACGATTATTTACGAAGTCTGCCATGCGTTGTGCAGGTGCCGTTTGCTTCTGATTACCTTGTAACCAACAGGTTTTCTCAAGTGTCTCTTGGAAAAGCATCATACAAAGAGGATCGTCTTCTTCGTGTGAGTTCGCCTCTACACTCAGACCACTTAATTGTGCATCACGAAGCACATCTTCTGGATGAATCTCAACAACCATTCCGCTGTTGCTCCACTTGCCATTTCGATTGCTTGGGCTCATTCCATTTACAACAATCTGCTCCGGACCTGTCGCCGCTGGCACGACAAAGCCACCTGGACACATGCAGAAACTATAAACACCACGTCCATCAACCTGTTGAACGACGCTATATTCTGCAGCAGGCAAGTACTTTCCGCGTCCCTCTCTACGATGATATTGCAGTTGATCAATGAGCAGAGATGGATGTTCTAATCGTACACCTACAGCCAATCCTTTTGCTTCGATTTCCACGCCATTATCATATAACCAACGATAAACATCGCGTGCAGAATGTCCCGTGGCCAACACAACTGCTCTGCCCAGGAATTCTACTTCTTTGTCTGTAGCCATGTCACGACAGCGTACACCAATAATTCTTGCTTCGGACTTACAACTTATTGGAAGTAATTCATTTTCAAGAACCAAAGATTCCATCTTTGTTTGGAAATGCACCTCACCACCACATCGAATAATCGTGTTTCGCATATTCTCTATGACACGTGGCAACTTGTCTGTTCCAATATGTGGATGAGCATCGCTAAGAATTGAAGGCGAGGCACCATGCTGAACAAAGACGTTCAAAATCTTTTCACTATTTCCACGTTTCTTTGAACGCGTGTAAAGTTTGCCATCAGAATAGGCACCCGCTCCACCTTCACCAAATGAATAGTTTGATTCGGAATCGACTCGCTGTTCTGGGCGGATCTTTGCAATATCTTTTTTTCTTTCACGCACGTCTTTTCCACGTTCTACGACAATAGGACGGTAACCTAATTCTATAAGACGTAAAGCAGCAAAATAACCACCAGGCCCCGCTCCCACCACAATCACCTCTAGACCTTTGCTTACATCTCCATAATGCGTGGGAATGTATTCTTCAATTGTGGGCTGTTCATTTACAAAAACCTGAACGGTTAGATTCACAAAGATTGTTCGCTGTCGGGCATCAATGCTCTTCTTTCGAACACGAACAGAACAAATGGAACGCTCATCAAGTCCTTTTTCCCGAGCCACATAACGCTTTAGACTCTGCTCATTTGCTGCCTGTTCTGGCAGAACGCGTAATTGATATTCCGTTATCATTTTTCAAAATGCTGATAGTCTTTCTTACTCTTCCAATCGCCTCCCCACTTAAATCCGTGTTGTTTGAACAACTTTACACATAGGTCATCTCTAGTAATCACCATCTTATTTCTCGCCTTCGTACGATTTTTTGCCCAGGGCGCAGCATTAGATGGTTCTACCTTCTGTTTTCCATTGACGTTACTCACGCAAGGATTATACAAAGTGTTGATATCAACCGCCATTCCTGTTGCATGTTTAGAGAGATGGATCGACCCTGAGACCTTTCGGAAGTTAAAACAAGATGTGTTGTTATCTTGCATTGAACGCTCATCATCTCCTTCATACTCATCTATAAGGCGCACCTTTTCTATGGGATACTTTGCTTTATATAATTCTTCGAATATTTCTATCAGGTCTTTGGCAATCGCCCTATTACACACTAATTCCCCTTTCCGCAGGACACCCCGATGATCATAATGCAAGATAGTAAGTAAACGCAAATCTTCTCTCTTGGTAGAACAATCTTTTTTAAACGAACGTCCTTCCATTCGGGCCATGGTGGCATCGTCAATTAAACTAATGCTAAACCCGTCTGTATTAGAAGAGTTTCCTAATCCAACAATGACAAGCAGTAATAATAGTTTTACAAACCTCATCGCTATTTCATTTTTAATAAAGGCAGTTAGATTCAGCCAAATAGTTCTTTTACTGCTTCGCTAACTTTACTTACAGGAACAATCTCTATTTTATATTTCTTCGGATCAAAACCCTGTAAATTATGCTTCGGGACAAGCATACGCTTGAAACCTAATTTTTGAGCCTCTAAAATTCGCTGTTCAATACGAGCCACCGGACGTATTTCACCACTTAATCCGACTTCTCCTGCCACACACACGTCAATGTCTATTGGGACATCAATATTGCTACTCAAAACTGCAGCAATAACACTCAAGTCCAAGGCAGGATCAGTAACACGTAGTCCTCCTGCAATGTTTAAAAAAACATCTTTTTGCGCAAGTTTGAAACCCACACGCTTTTCAAGAACTGCTAACAACATGTTAAGGCGACGACCGTCAAAACCTATGGTGCTACGTTGAGCCGTTCCATAGACAGCCGTACTGACAAGCGCTTGTGTTTCTATCAAGAACGGACGAACACCTTCTATAGTTGAAGCAATAGAGACACCAGACAACCCTTCTCTGTTCTCTGTCAAAAGCAATTCACTGGGATTGGTTACCTGGCGCAGTCCATCTTGACGCATTTCATAGATACCAAGTTCACTAGTATTGCCAAAACGATTTTTTATACTCCGCAATATACGATATAAATGGTGTTGATCACCTTCAAACTGCAAGACAGTATCGACAATATGTTCGAGTACTTTCGGACCAGCTAAAGTACCTTCCTTATTAATATGTCCAATTAACAAGATACTCACACCGCCCGTCTTAGCGTATTTCAGCAATAAAGCAGCACATTCACGTATCTGGCTTAAACTACCAGCAGAACTATCTATGTTTTCAGTTGAAACAGTTTGTATCGAATCTATAACAAGCAGATCTGGCTGTACATTCTTTACCTGTTCGAAAATCTTTTCTAACGAAGTTTCGCATAGTATCAAGAGATTATCTGACACAAAAGAACCTTCATCCTCGCAAGGAGCAGAGACACTACTTAGTGAATTTGCAAGAGAAAATAACCGCTCTGCACGAAGCTTAATTTGTCTCGCACTTTCTTCACCACTAACATAAAGGATTTTTCGAGATTTTTGCAACTTTAAAACTGTCTGCAACAATAAAGTGCTTTTCCCAATACCAGGTTCACCCCCAAGCAACACTAAACTGCCTGGCACGAGTCCGCCACCAAGAACACGATTGAATTCTTCATCCATCATGTCAAAACGAGGTTCCTCGCTGGCCTTGATTTTTGAAATAGGTAAAGGAGAGGACTCTACTTCTGAAGATATATTTACATGCGTAAAACTTGTGTGAGAAAACTTTTCGTTTTTTATTCGAAACTCTTTCATTGTTCCCCACTGGCCACAGGAAGGACATTTGCCTAACCACTTAGAACTTTCTTGTCCACATTGTTCACAAACATACATTATCTTTTCCTTTGCCATTTCGGTGTAAAATTTATATTTGCAAAGATACAACTTAGAAATAGCTTTTCCAAAAAAAGGAGAAAAAGAAATATTAAAACAATGAAAAAGGGGAGATTGTTGTACAC
>JAKSLN010000028.1 GCA_024401165.1 Bacteroidaceae bacterium | reverse complement strand
CCTGGTCGGTAGCATCAACCACAACCCATTCCTTCTGGGCCTGTGCGCGGTTGATTGAAATGGTCTTGTAACTCAAAGTCTCCATTTTCTTTCTACGTTTTTTAGTTAATAAATTAATTTTTTCAAGCAAAGAAGCACTTTTTCGCTGTGATTCCCTAACCATGCTTGCCAGTCCCGCTGGACTTTCTCACACTATTAACACACAGTGTGTGAGCAAATTACGTGCCTTTACGAACGCTAATTAACTCCATTCAGTCTTCATTGCGGTTGCAAAGTTACCACTTTTTCGCGAGGCAACCAAACAAATCTGTTCTTTTTTATTAAAATAAAAGCAGCGAGACAAAAGCCTCGCTGCCTATGGGAGCAAATGAATTACACTCGATTAGAACATTTGGTCGGGATACTGACCGTCAGCATGAAGTTTAGCTAGCTTAGCCACCACATCGGGGCGATCCTCGGGATAGGTAACGCCAAACCACTTAGAAGTTGTAGGCAGAACCTCGCAAGTAGCCTGGCCAGTCTTGATGAGGTGATCGACCATCAAGGGGATGAAGAACTCGCTCTTCAGATTCTCCTGGTTCTTGGGATCCGACAGGAACTCCTTGAAGTAGGCCAATGAGTGCTCAAAGTAGTCGGGAGTAAAACCCCAGAAGTTCATTGAGCAGGGAGCGTTCTCGCTAACGGGAACCCACTCACCATCGTCCTTGTTGTCTGCACGATAGGCAACGGTACCGTCTTCCAGACGAGCAATCTTGGTGCGCTCAACAACCGAAGTCAGGTGATGTGTCTGCTCATCGTTCTCACAGATACCACGACTAACGGTACCACTCTCCGAAAGTGTATTGCTTACGCTGAAGCCTACCATAGCATACTTACCCTTGCTACCCTCAGGCAGTTCAGAAAGGAAATTGCCCATAACCATGAAAGCGTCGCGATCATAGAAGTCATCGCAGTTCAGAACAGCGAAAGGTTCGTTGATGACGTCCTTGCCCATGAGAACTGCATGGTTGGTACCCCAAGGCTTTTGGCGACCCTCGGGAACGGTAAAGCCCTCAGGCAGACTATCAAGCGCCTGGAAGCACAGTTCACAAGGAACCTGACCCTCATATTTGGCAAGGATCTGTGTACGGAACTGCTCCTCAAAATCCTTACGGATAACCCATACGATCTTGCCGAAACCAGCCTGGATAGCATCATAGATGCTGTAGTCCATAATACTCTGTCCCTGAGGACCCAGTGTGTCAAGCTGCTTCAAGCCGCCATAACGGCTACCCATACCTGCAGCCAAGAGGAAAAGTGTAGGTTTCATTTTCTTTTTTCTAATTTAAGAGTAAGATTATTTTCGGTTAACGAAGATTGTTTGCTTCTGGCCACAAAATTACAAAACATTTTTGAGTTTTCCAAAGGATGCACCTTTTTTTTTAACATCCGAGGTCAATCCTCTTCGTCCGCGTCATCCGTGTCAAATTCAAATACCGGTATATCGCCGAAGAATTGCGGCACGTCAACCGCCTCGGAAGCAAAAGCATCCAAGCTGCGTCGGTCCTTCTTGGTCGGACGTCCCGTACCGCGGGCACGATCCACAAAGCCGCTGATCTTCGACATCTCCAGCAGTTCATACTGTTCGGGCGACGTCACATTTTCCAACACCTCAGGGATAAGCTTTGCCCCCACCCTGTTCTCTATGGCTTGCAAGATTTTAAATGAATAGGTAATAGGCGGTTTGCGCACCGACACCACGTCGCCCACCCGGACCATTCGACTGGGTTTGAGTTGTGTGCCACGCAAGCTGACCTGCCCCTTCTTGCACGCCTGAGAGGCAATGGAGCGGGTCTTGAAGATGCGAGCAGCCCAGAGCCACTTGTCCACACGAGCCTCCTTGTTTGCCGTCAGGATTTTTCCTGAGGGAGAACCTGTCCGGGCATTGCCATTGTCCTTATTTTCCATTGTAATGATTCATTGCAAACTGTATTCCGCTCAGACAGAACGCCTTGATGGCATCTACCGCCACGAGCGCCTTTTCATCCACCACCTTATTGTCCTCCGGACTGAACTTACCCAGCACGAAATCAACCTGTGCCCCACGAGGGAAGTCGTTGCCAATGCCAAACTTCAGGCGAGGATAGTTCTCGGTGCTCAGCATCTGCGCAATGTTCTTCAGACCATTATGACCGGCGGCGCTTCCATTCTGCTTCATGCGAATGGTGCCGACAGGCAAACTTAAGTCATCCACGACAACGAGCACATTCTGCAGTTCCACCTTCTCCTGCTGCATCCAGTAACGCACGGCATTGCCACTCAGGTTCATGTACGTCGAAGGTTTCAGCAGAACGAGTTCAGCGTTCTTGACGCGCGTCTTGGCAACGAATCCGTAGCGCTTGTCCTGAAAGTCCGCGCCCTGCGCCTTTGCCAGGGCATCAACCACGCGGAACCCAATGTTGTGACGCGTTCCGTCGTATTCGTCACCGATGTTTCCTAGTCCAACAATAAGATATTTCATAGGCAAGTCAGCCGCTTCCTCTATGCGGTTTTTACGTTTGAAGAATGAAAAGATATTCATAAACAAAAGAACGGGCAACGGTTTCCCGTCGCCCGCCATGCTTGTGTGCGTCTAACAAATTACTTGTTCTTAGCAGCGGCAGCAGCAGAAGCAGCAGCACGGGTCATCTTAACCTGGCAAACTACAACGCTGGGGCTGGTAACCATCTCCAGACCCTCATAGCTGAGTTCGGCAACCTTGATTACCTTACCCAGACCCAGGTTGGTAACGTCGATGTCGAGAACCTCAGGAATCTGAGTGTAGGGAGCGCGAACCTTCAGCTTACGTACGCCAGCAGCCAGCTTACCACCGGCCTTAACACCCTCTGCCAAACCATTCAGTTTGATGGGAACCTCCATAACGATGGGTTTGGTCTCATTGATCTCGTAGAAGTCAACGTGCAGCACGTTGTCCTTAACGGGATGGAACTGAATCTCACGCATAACGGCCTTGCGAACAGTACCGTCGATGTCGAGGTTTACACTGTAGATGTGGGGAGTGTAGATGAGGTTACGCAACTCGTCGTTACTGATTGCGATGCACTCTGCTACGGGCAGATTGTTCTCGCCACGCTTCTCACCATAGATGTTACAGGGAACCATGTTCTGCTTGCGCAGTTCCTTGGCAGCCTTCTTACCGCCAGCTACGCGGGCAGTACCTTTTACGTCAATGCTCTTCATTGTTCGTTTGTTTTTGTGTTACTCTAATTAAGTTTTTCCTTGCTTAATTTGCCATCACACGAGGGGATGTGCTCAAAAGCGGGTGCAAAGGTACGAAAATAAATCAGAAGTAAAAAAATTAATGATTAAAAAAATATTTTTGGGGCTTGTTTTTCGTTCTAACTCGCTTCCACGCAAGAAAAAAATACCCGCGCCAAGCATGTTTGCCGGAGGATTCATGTATTCTTACGATAATTTCGCACCAGAAAGTTTTTTTAACCTCCAATCGACAATTAACCCAAGGCTTCAGCAACCAACACTCTCGCAGCACCCAGTTAAAACTCCAAGTCGATGTGTATGTCCGCATCCAGTTCGGGACGTGGTTCAGCCTTGCCCTGATGCTCTTCGATGTAGCCCACAGCCTCGCTGAGCGCACCTATCACATTGTCAAAGTCCTCCGGATACAGAAACAGTTTGTGCTTCTCAAACCTTACTGAGGGATTCTCCTCGTCGCCCGACACCACCTTCTTGCTCTCGGTCAGCGACAGGTAGTACTCGCCGTTTCGCGTCTGCTTGGCATCAATATAATAGATTCGCTTTCCTGCCTTGATAGTGCGCGAAAACGGGATATTGCTCACGTAGTCCTTGTCTGCACTCACCTCGGCAGCCAATTGCTTCTCGTCTACTTTTTCCATGTTACTTTTTGCTTTAGCGGCTTCAAAATTCAGCATATTTTTTGAATAAACAAAAGAAAAAGAGAAAAAAAAGCAGATGTTTCCCAAAAATATACTAATTTTGCCAATCTTTTAGAGAAAAGTAATCTAAACTATATTATGGTAAATAGAGAATTAATCAGACTGAAGGTCGTCCAGACTGTCTATTCGTATTACATGAATGGATTTGCGGAAAGAGGTTCCCAAGGCGTCAACGCAAGCGAGAAGGAACTCATCTTCAGTCTTGACAAGGCTTACGAGCTCTACCATGCCATGCTGTCGCTCCTGCTTGAAGTGCGCCGCGTCGCCATCGATGATGTGGAGCAGCGTGAGCTTCGCAACAAGCAGTTAGGAACACGCAACAAGGTTGAAACACGCTTTATTAACAACCGCCTCCTCGACATCCTGTCACAGAACGAACAATTGCTCGAGTATCGCGAGAAGAACAACCAGATGTGGATTGAAGACGAGGAGATGATCAAGAACCTCTACCGCACATTCTGCCAGAGCGCCGACTACGCCAACTACCTCGAAAGCGACGATACGTTCAAGAGCGACCAGGAGGCCATCCGCAAGTTTTATCGTACCGTCGTGTGCAACAACGATGCCATAGCCTCGGCCATCGAGGACAAGAGCATCTACTGGAACGACGACTCATACATTGTCGACACGTTCGTCCTCAAGACCATCAAGGCTATCCGCGAAGACGACACGCCCGACGCCCCCCTGCTCCCCAAGTACGAGCACATCGAGGACCTCGAATACGCCACCAAGCTCCATCGCCACGCCATCGAGAATGCCGATTACTACCGCTCTCTCATCCAAGAGAACGCCAAGGGATGGGATATGAACCGCATCGCGCTCATCGACATCGTCATCATCCAGACGGGACTAGCCGAGATCATTGCCTTCCCCAGCATTCCCACGGCTGTGAGCATCAACGAGTTCATCAACATCAGCAAGGTGTACTCTACCCCCCGCAACTACACATACGTGAACGCTGCCCTCGACATCATCACGAAGCAGCTGACCAAAGATCATAAACTATTAAAATAAGGTATAAACACTATGAACGCATTGACAATCATCCTGCAAGCAGCAGGCCAGCAGGGCGGAGGCATGTCCTTCATCATCATGATGGTAGTCATCTTCGCCATCATGTGGTTCTTCATGATCCGTCCCCAGCAGAAGAAGCAGAAAGAGTTGGCAAACTTCCAGAACAGCGTAGCCATCGGCACCGAGGTGGTAACCCAGGGCGGCATCTATGGCATCGTAAAGAAGGTTGACGAGGCCAACAACATTCTCTACATTGAGATTGCCAAGGACGTACAGATCCGCGTTACCCGCGGTGCAGTATATCCCAGCGCTGCCGACACCACACAGCAGAAATAACGGACACATACGCGGCATATGGCTACGAGCAGTCCGACACAAGGACAGAACAAGAGGAACACTGACAGCAACCTGGTCGGCAAACGCACTAGGGACATCGTCACATTCCTCTTTTTCGTTGTCGTATGCTTCATCTTCTGGTTCGTACAGCAACTGGAGGAGAACTTCACACACGAAGTCACTATGCCCGTCGTTCTGACCGACATTCCTCAAGATTTGGTCGTCACCACAGACGTGGCAAGCGAGATCAAGCTCACTGTGCGTGGCAAAGGAGTCGACATACTCCCCTACCTCCTCTTCGACCGTCCTGCCGACACGCTCCATCTCAGCGTAGCATCATACGCCGGACTCGAGCAGTCTGGCCGTTCGCTCCTTATCGGCAGTCAAATCCACAAGGTTGCCAAGGACCTCCTACCCTCACAGGTCAGCATCCTCGGCGTGAATCCCGACACGCTCAGCTTCTACTACAACCGAGGCACACCCAAGCGCCTGCCCGTACGTCCTTTCGGAACCATCGAGGCACAGGAGCAGTACTGCATCACTGGCTGCACCTTCTCCCCCGAATCCGTCAGCGTCTACGCACCACGCAACGTCCTCGACACCATGCAGGCCATCTACACAGAGACCTTGCTGCAAACAGAACTGAGCAAGACGCAGGAGGTTGAGGTTCACTTGCAGAACAAGCCCGGTGTCTGTGCCCGACCCGAGGTTGTCAAGATGCAGACGCGCGTCGACATCCTTACTGGACAGACCCGCGAGGTGCCCATCGTCGGCATTAACTTCCCGGCCGACAAGACGCTGCGTACCTTCCCGGCCAACGTCCGTGTCGTGTACCGAGTGCCCGACAGCAAAGCCGGCGACATCAAGGCCGACGACTTCACCGTTGTCATTTCCTACGCCGAACTTGTTGGCAACACGACCAACCGCTGTCGTCCGCACATCAACCAAACACCCGAGGGTGTTGTCGGAGCCCACATCGAACCAGTCGAGGTTGAGTATCTGCTCGAAAACATCAGCACAGAGGACCCCGAGCCCGCCTCCAAGGCAGGCAAAAGGAGACAACGCTAAAGGCAAATGCAGCAGGCACAGCGCATAGGCATAACAGGTGGCATCGGTTCCGGCAAGAGTTACGTTGCCCGATTGCTGACACAGCAGTACAGCATCCCCGTCTACGACTGCGATGCAGAGGCCAAACGCCTCAACGTTCAGTCCGACGAGATACGCCAGGCACTCATCCGCCTCGTTGGTCCCGACATCTACGCCAGCGACGGCAGTCTCCAGCGCTCCGTCCTTGCCCAGTACCTCTTCGCCAGTTCAGACAATGCTCAACGCGTTAATGCCATCGTGCATCCCGTCGTAGCTCGCGACTTTGAGCAATGGACCCAGCGCCAGTCCGACTTAGGACAGTCCATCGTTGCCCTCGAGAGCGCCATACTCTTCGAAAGCGGATTCGACCGTTTCATCGACTACAGCATCAACGTCAGCGCACCGCACGACCTCCGATTGCAGCGAGCCATGCTGCGCGACGAAGCGTCACGCCAATCCATCGAGGCACGCATGCAACGCCAGATGAGCGATCAGGAACGCAGCAGCTTGTCGCACTTCACCCTCATCAACGACGGACGCGAACTCGAAGTACAGATACAGTACATCCTGCAAGAAATAAGAGCAAAAAACAAAAAAAAACAATAAATATCCTAAACGAAAAAAAACATGTTACAGACTATCCTCGCCATTTCTGGCAAACCGGGTTTATACAGACTCGTATCACGAGGCAACCGCAGCCTCATCGTCGAATCCATCGACGCACAACACCGCCGCATGCCCGCATTTGGAGGTGACAAGGTCATTTCCCTCGCCGACATCGCCATGTACACCGAAGAAGAAGAGGTACCTCTGGCACAGGTATTCAGCAACATGAAGGCACACGAAGAAGGCAAGGTTGCCTCCATCGAATACAAGAAGGCTTCAAAGGAAGAACTCTTCAACTACCTCGCCATCGTGCTCCCCAACTTCGACCGCGACCGTGTATTCCCCGGTGACGTAAAGAAGCTCGTACAGTGGTACAACATCCTTGTCGAGAACAAAATCGACAACTTCGAGGAGGATCTCCAGCAGCCCGAGGAGTCACCCGCAGAAGAAGCAACTGAAACGCCTGCCGAAGAAGCATAAAGGGCAAGACAAACCCACACCAACAAGAAGGCGACCTCGCAAGGGTCGCCTTCTTTGATCTACATGTTAAGATGAATCAACAGTTCCTACGAGCAGGCCGTCATTCAACACTGATGATGAACGACAGGTTGTGTGGCTGGTTGCCATCGATTGTGTAGGACGGTAGCGTGCGACCACCCCACGTGTCCTTGCCACCCACGCCGTGAACGTTGGCGTCGACATTGACATTGATGAAGTTTCCACGCGTGAGTTCGTGGGGATGAGCCACATGGAGATCTTCCTCGCCGTAGTCCCAGACGTTGAAGCAGATCGGGCTACTCAACGCCCTTACCGTCAGTTTGTTCTCCCCATTGGAGAGGCTGAAACTGCGCACGTCGCAACGGTACCCGTTGTCCTGCGGACGAATGTAGTCGTAACCGAAGTTGTGCACCTTGGCGCTCCACTGGTCGATGAGTTGCGAGGACTTGCGGTCGGGATAGTTCTCGTGAGGCCCGCGCCCATGCCACGCAACGTCGTCCCAGTCCTTGGGCAGACGCAGGCGCATGCCAAACTTGGGAATGAGTGGTATGTCCGTCCCCGTGGGTCGATAGTCGGCCGTTACACCGATGCGCCCATCTGCCTTGACGGAGTAGCGGAGCGTATAGGTGGCTCCGACGGGAAGCTCGAACGTGAAGGTCAGCGTGCCCTGCCCCTGGTCGATGGCTGTGTCCGTCAACCTGCGCTCTGCGCCGGCCCGCTGCCATGCTCCCACGCGCTTGGCAAAGCCTGCCGCCCGCTGGTTGTCGTTCTCTACCTTCCAAAAGTAGGGTTCGAGGGGAGCATGCAGGATATCCTTGCCCCTGACGCTGATCTGGGTCAACGCTCCGTCCTTGCCGATGGTGACGCGGCCCTGATTGGTGGTCACCTCGTAGCCGTCGGCCAACGTCTTGATCTGACTGCTGATTCGAGCTGCCTCAAAGGCTATGGTGCCTGCCGAGGTGTCCTTGACGAAGCCCTTGCTAGCCTGTGCCTGAGCAACCACATACCCCTTCAGAGCCCAGGGCGTATCATGTTTCAGGAGGGCAAAGATATTGGTAAAGACTTCACCATCAATGGTATCGAGCCGTTCTTGGTAGTCGTAGTCATCCACCGAGACGAACGGGTCGCGGCTCTTCTTCCACCACAGCCCCCGACTGCCGTCAGTCCGTGTGCCCTCCGGTTGATAAAGGAACTTGATGGGCTGATAGCCTACCTTAACTTGATAGAGATGAGGATTGGGCGTGCGATCGGGAGCCACAAGGCCGTTGCAACAGAAGTTTCCATCGTTGGGCTTATCGCCAAAGTCGCCTCCGTAGGCCCAGTACTCGTCGGCGTGCTTGCTGAGCTCGGCAGTGTGAGGACGTCCCGACAGCATGTTTCGGGAACGGTCATTATTCAGTATACCTTTCCCATTGTCAATGGGTGCCGCAATGCCCTGGTCTACCCAGTCCCAGATGGCGGCACCGCAAATGGTGGAGTCCTCGTCGATGACGTGCATGTATTCGTCGAAATTTCCCATCGAATTGCCCATGGCATGTCCGAACTCACGCATCATGAAAGGCATCTTGGTCTCCTCCTTTGCCCTCCTCTCCAGATCAGCGGGATAGAGATAGCTGTCGTCGTGGATGGTGGTGTGCCGCAGGTCGGGCGCATCGTAGAAGACAGGGCGTGTAGCATCAAGTTGCTCGATGGCCTCACGCATAGCCAAGAGATTGGGGCCCACGCCTCCCTCGTTGCCCAAGGACCAGAGGGTGACACAAGGGTGGTTCTTGTCGCGCTCCACTAGGCTGACGGCACGGTCTACGTGCGCATCAAGCCAGTCGGGCTGATGCCCCATGTATTCGTTGGCATAGCCATAACCGTGACTCTCCTGATTGGCTTCGTCCATCACAAAGATGCCGTAGCGGTCGCACAGTTCGTAGAGATAGGGATCATCCGGATAATGACTGGTGCGAAGGAAGTTGATGTTGGCCTGCTTCATCAGTTTGATGTCGAGGTCGTAGGTAGTCCGGTCCACAAAGCGTCCGGTACGCGGATGGTGGTCGTGGCGGTTCACACCACGCAGTTTCACGTTCTTGCCATTCACCTTTAGCACCTCGCCTACAATCTCCACCTTCTTGAAACCCGTGTGATTGTCGAAATGTTCGTCGGCAACATCAACGCTGACGGGGTAGAGATAGGGATCGTGGGCAGACCATGGGTGTATGCGGTCAATAATGGTACGAAGGGCAACCTCAACAGTGTCGCCAGCAGCAATCTGCGATATCGTCTCCTCAAGTTTTACATTGAGGTTCCCTATCTCTATGCTCACGGGGACGTTCTGTGCCGCCTTCTTGCCTGTGTTGCAAACTTTCACCAAAGCCTCAAAACTGCCTCGCCACACTTCACCTCTCTGAGACGAAAGCATAGGTGTCGCAATTAACTTATAATCGGCAATGTGAACTAGCGGACGCACCCATAGTTGTACGGGACGGAAAATACCCGACAGGCGCCACATGTCCTGACACTCCAAGTAACTGCCGTCCGACCAACGATAGACCTCGACGGCCAGTTTGTTCTTGCCTGTATGCAGAAAGGGCGTAATGTCGAATTCGGCAGGCGACATGGAGTTCTGGCTATACCCTACCTTCTGCCCGTTGACCCAAACGTACATGGCCGACTTGACTCCACCAAAGTGAAGGATGTAGGAGGAATCCCCAAGCCCCTTAGCCTGCGATTTGGAATTCTGCTTCTGACTGTCGGGAATAGTTATGTAGGTAACGTAGGAACCCACAGGATTACGCTTCTCGTAGGCCGTCCAATCCTTTGCCGGCTCACCCATCACACGGGGTTCGTCACGCTTAAAAGGATATATGGTATTGACATAGATGGGCGTGCCGTAGCCTTGCATTTGCCAGTTTCCGGGAACATTAATCATGTCCCACGACTCGGTGTCGTAGTCGACCTTAAAGAAGTCCACGGGACGTTCCTCTGGATTTTTCGACCATTGGAAGAACCACTTGCCGTCAAGCGAGATGATTTCCTTGCACTCGTCCTCCCGAGACGGAAGTTGTAGGGTGGAATGGTAAGGCAGCTTGTTCAATCCCAGCACGTGAGGATTCTCCCAGTCGTGCAGTTCCTGCTGGGCTTCACAAGCCAGACCGCCCAAAGCGGTGAGCAGGCATATCAAAAGACTTTTCTTGTGCATATCAATCATGGTTTTATCAAAGAAGATTACTGATAAAGGCTGAAACCTGATTCCAGTTCCAGCCTTTACCTATTTCAACAGAATGTTTCTTTTCGGGGAATCATTTTCATTAGAAGTTTACCGTAAACGCACCACCGATAGTGATGAAGTTCAATCGGCTTCGGAAGCTCTCGTCGATGTGGCTTCTATCGCGAATCATGTTGAGTTTCTCGACAGCATCGCCACGAGAAGACCCTACGGGATATTCACTGGCGATGGAGTGCATGTAATTGTAGGTCGCATCGTCGAAGAGATCCATGCGATAACGATACTTGTTGCGGGAAGAATCGAAATCGCAGAATATCTTCCAAGAGAAGTTATCCTTATAACGATAGGTGGCCGAAAGACCCAAGACATAGTTGAACGCACACCCACCAGTTACCTTCATAATGGCGTACTCATCACTCACATATTGAGATGGATCGAGGTGATAGTTAAAGGTGGTGGTTACGCCTGGCATCAAAGTCTCATTGGAATTGAACAACGAACCATCGGGATTCTCAAATACCCACAAAGGACTGAGGGCGAAATCCTCCATCTTATTGTCATAGTGAGCCGTGTAGAGGTAATCCCCATCAGCATTCATAGCGCGAAGACGATAACCGGCACGTGCCTTGAAGTCGAAACCGCTCGAAGCACGAACACCGGCCAGGGCCTTTGCTCCAAGAGAGAAATGTCGTCCAAGAGGAAGGTTTCCATAGACACCGAGGTCGAAAGAGCCATCAATGAAGTTGTTATTCGAGGCATTCACATTATAAATGCTTGGCAGAAGGTACCACTCGAGCAGCTGGTTCATCTCGACGAGACCATCGCGGTCTGCATCAGAGAGGGCGAGACCTTTGGTAGGAGTGGTTGTCACACGAGCCATACCTCCGAAGCCCAAATGCTTATTGATAAAGTGCGCACCTTCAACACCAACCGTGGTACTTGTTCCCAATTCGAAACTCTGCGTTGTACCATTGTCGTACTTTGCTGTCAAAGTGCTCGAATGCAAACCTACACCCATCTGAATGTCGAAGAACGAGGGACGGTCAGTATTGGTAAGACCTGCGAGCTCCTTGCGCACGATACCTTTATTTTGATAAATCAAGTCAGCAAGGAAATAGCCTAACTCAGTTGACAAAATACCGATACCAGCACCTGCCATCACGTCGCTTATCCAGTGGCGATTGTTGAGTACTCGGGAGAATCCTGTACCCATAGCCACGATATATCCCCCCACGGAGAACCAGGGCGAGCGAGTAAGACCGTACTCTTTATGAAGAACCGTTGCCGCAGCAAATGCGGTTGCCGTGTGACCCGAAGGGAAAGAATTGCGGGTAGAATTATCAGGGCGCATCTCCTTCACACTATACTTGGTTGAATTGACAATTGTCGCCATTACAGCATTCGACATGAGTGTAGAAACCAACATTCTGTCCCACGAGGAGCGACCTTCATAGCCAAATGCCTTAAGTCCCACAACGGCGGCATATGGTGAAAACTGAGTGTAGTTGTCGAGCTCCGACTTCCACTTGCTATCCATAGCAAAACGGGCAGAACGGAACGATGTCTTCTGGCCTTTGATGATGAAAGAAGAGAGGAAGAGAGGGATGCCGACGTAAGTCACATCGCGTTTCCAATTGTAATAGCTCTTTTCGTTAGGACAGAATTCCAAACACTTCTCGCCCAACCAATTCTTATACGTACCGACGACAAGGGCCGTATCAAGTTTGGGTTCAAACTCTGCATGCTCGAAAGAGTTCTCCACAGCACAGTCTTCGGTCCCTGGACGAATCATCGAATCGTCCACCTCCTCCGACCAGACAGCAGAACACACAAAAAAAGATAACAGTAACAATAGTATTCTATTCATAACGAAGAAACTTATGAACGTTTAAATATAAGATCTAAAAAAACAAAAAGGACTTATCTCTCCACCCAGGTAAACTCAGGCTTTGCACCTTCTTCATTGCTTACACTTACACAAACTGAAGCAGAAGTAGTCTCACCGGTTGGGTTCTGGCTTTCTGCAGTAAAGAGATAGTCTGTGGAAGCAGATGTTGTGCGAACTGCAACCTGCACGGGCGTTCCAATAGGATAAGGATAATCGGCACAGGCGGCATTAAAGATGGCTGCCTCTTCTTCGCTTACAGGATGCTGCTCCATAAATGCGGGAAGAGCCTCTATCTCGCCTTCCTTATATCCGCGCTCGATGAGAAAGCGAGTCACCTCTTCTGCGACGGCTGCTATACGAGCGTTGCGCACACCGTAGCCATCAAGGATCTCTGCCTTGGGGAGAGCTGCCTTGAGATTGGCCGAAGAAACGTTGAGGCCACCGCTACCGAATGTACAGAAAGGAACGACCTTCTTGCCTTCGAACGAAAGAGTCTTCACGAGAGTTGCGATAGGCTGAGCGTATGTGCCAAACCATACAGGATAACCAAGGAAGACGATGTCGTATTCGTCGATGTTCGACTTGAGGGGGGTGAGTTCTGGAGTCACCCCCTCTGCCATCTCCTTTTGGCAGCGTTCGATAGTCTGGTTGAAGTCGCCATCGTAGGGTTCTGTCACCTCGATAGCCTCGATATCAGCAGCGAGCTGCTTCTGGATTTCTTCGGCCACAGTCTTTGTGGCGCCGGTCTGTGAGTAGTAGAGCACGAGAACCTTTGGTCCTTCAGTCTCTTCTATTTTCTGTTTTGAAGTACAAGCCACCAATGCTACGGCAGCAAGAGCGAATGCGATGACTTTCTTAAACATAATGATAAAATGATTTATACGTTTTATTGATAAATTTCATGCAAAAATAAATATATTTATCAATTCTGATTAAACTTAGAATAAAAAAAGAGTGCCTTTGCTTATTTTAGTCACAAATTTACCAAATAGTTACACGCTTTTCCTTAGGAATGTACATAGGATCGGTCTCGGTGATGTGGAAAGCCTCGTACCAAGCGTCGATATGGGGCAACTGACCATTTACGCGCCACATGCCCAACTGGTGAGGATCGCTCTTGACGCGACGGCGAATCTCCTCCTCACGAATGTTCTGCCCCCAAACGTTGGCATAGGCGAGGAAGAAACGCTGCTCGGGAGAGAAACCATCGATGGTATCGAGGGGTGACTCCTTGGTGGCGTTCTTGAAGGCTTGGAAGGCAACCATCAGACCACCATGGTCAGCCATGTTTTCGCCCAGGGTCAGAGATCCGTTGGCAAAGAGATCAGGCAGGACACGAATGGAGTCGTGGTACTCGCGCATGACCTGGATGCGCTGGTTGAAGCGTTCAGTATCTTCGGGTTTCCACCACTGGCGCATGTTGCCATCTTTGTCGAAGAGTGAACCCTGGTCGTCGAATCCGTGAGTCATCTCGTGACCAATGACTACACCAATGGCACCGTAGTTGAAGGCATCGTCAGCTTGCATGTCGAAGAAGGGAGGCTGCAGGATACCGGCGGGGAAACAGATCTCGTTGGTGGTGGGATTGTAGTAGGCGTTGACGGTCTGAGGTGTCATGCCCCATTCGTCGCGGTCAACAGGTTTGTTAAGCTTCGTTTCGATCATATCCTTCACCCCCCACTCGTTGATGGCAAGCATGTTATTGAGGTAGCTCTTGCCAATCTTCAAACTACTGTAGTCCTTCCACTTATTAGGATAGCCCACCTTCACGTAGAAGGCATCAAGTTTATCCTTGGCGACCTTCTTGGTCTCGTCGGTCATCCAATCCTGAACGGCGATGCGCTCACCCAGTGCAACCTGCAAGTTCTTGACGAGTTTCTCCATGCGTTCCTTGGCTGCGGGGGGGAAGAAACGGGCAACGTAGAGCTGTCCGAGCGCCTCACCCAGACCGCTCTCGACGCTGGCAACGGCACGCTTCCAACGAGGCTTATCCTCGGTCTTGCCAGTCATGGTAGTGCCGTAGAAACCGAAGTTGAGGGCACGCGCCTCATCGTCGATGTATGAGCTGGTCATATTCATGGCATGCCAGAGGTAGACGTTCTGCAGAGCTTCGGGAGTCTCCTCCTTCAGGATCCTCTCCACCTCATGGATAGGAGCGGGCTGACCCAGGAGTACATTCTTCACCTCTCCTGCCTTGATGCCGAAGACTGCAAAATATGCGTCCCAGTCGATACCAGCAAACTGGTTCTTGAGTTCCTCGTAAGAAAGCTTATTGTAGTTGGCCTCGACGTCGCGCAGTTCTGTCTGCGACTTGCTGACCTTGGCAATGCGTGTCTCGATGCGCATCACGTCATTCATGATTTTCTGGGCGTCGGCCTCTGAAAAACCATCGTGTTGGCTGAGCTTGACGATGAACTCCTTATAGGCCTCACGAATGGCTGCGGTAGCGGGATCGTTCTCGACGTAATAATCCTTCTGACCGAGGGTAAGTCCACCCTGGTAGATGTTTACAATGTTGTTCTGGCTGTCCTTTTCATCAGCACCGATGTAGACACCGAAGAGCCCCGAAACACCTTGACGCTGCATGCGAGGCCAAACCTCAGCAAGCCAATTGGCAGCCACACCCTCAGAGCCGTAACCATCGCAAGCCAGGAAACCATGAAGATCCTGCATGGCAGAGGTATTGAGTGCAACGCTGTCCATGGCGCTGTTGTAGAGGTCAGCAATCTTCTGCTCTACGCTGCCTTCCTTGAGGTCTTTCAAGGCAGCAACACTGTCAATGAGTGTCTGCAGTTGCTTGACGTTGTTCTCGCCCAGCACGTCGAAAGCGCCGTAGCGACTATACTCTGCCGTGAGTGGGTTGGCCTTCTGCCAGCCACCGGTGGCATACATGTAGAAGTCGGAACCGACCTGATAGGTGGTATCCAGGTTGTTGAGGTCAATACCCGAGGACAGTTCGCCGTCCTCGGCCTTGTTGGTGGAGCATGCTGCCATTGCCGCTGCTGCCATGAGGGTCATCATGTTTCTTAGTTTCATATTCTTATTTTTCGGAAATTTAACAGGAAGTTAATGAGGAAGTTTAGGGAAGAAAATGGGAGTTATTGGAAGTCCTACGCCTCCAACGCCTCAACGGCCTCAGCCCATTCGTCCTCTGCCTGGGAAAGTTGAGACTTGAGGTTAGCATACTTCTCATAGAAAGCGGTATCGGTGGCTCCTTCAGGCGTCGCAAGCTTGTCCTCGAGCATCTTGACGGAAGCTTCAAGTTCTGAGACTCGCTGTTCGGCATCTTCGACGGCTTTCTCGAGTTTCTTGCGCATGCGGGCCTGTACCTTCTGTTCCTCGTAGGAGAGCTTGGAGTCGCTCGGCACTTTGGTCTCGGCAGGACGCTGTCCGTTGTTGCCTGTAGCCTGTTGTCCATTGCCCGTCTTGGCGCTGGGACTGCCTACGCTGCCTAACTGGTTGAGATTCTCAATCTGTCGGGAATGAAGGAAGTCGTAGATGCCACCGATGTGCTCGCGTACTCGGCCGCCTCCGAACTCATAGACACGACTGACGAGTCCGTCGAGAAAGTCGCGGTCGTGGCTGACGAGGATGACGGTGCCGTCGAAATTGCGGATGGCTTCTTTGAGGACGTCTTTGCTGCGGAGGTCAAGATGGTTGGTAGGTTCGTCGAGGATGAGCAAGTTGACCGGTTCGAGCAGCAACTTGATCATGGCCAATCGGGTTCGCTCTCCACCAGAGAGTACCTTTACCTTCTTATCGCTGGCTTCACCTCCAAACATGAAGGCACCCAGGATGTCACGTATCTTGGTACGGATATCGCCACGCGCCACACGGTCGATGGTGTCAAAGACGGTCAGTTCGCCGTCGAGCAATTGAGCCTGGTTCTGAGCAAAATAACCTATCTGAACGTTGTGTCCGACCTTGAGTCCTCCATCGAAGGGGATCTCACCCATGATGCACTTCACAAGCGTTGACTTGCCCTCGCCATTCTTGCCAACAAAGGCCACCTTCTCACCTCGTTTGATAGTAAGATTGACTTCGTGGAAGACATTGTGCTCGCCGTATGTCTTAGCCGTATCCTCGCATATAACAGGGTAGTCGCCGCTGCGCATGGAACAGGTGAAACGGAGATGCAAAGCGCTGTTGTCCACCTCGTCGACCTCGATGGGGATAATCTTCTCGAGTTGCTTGATGCGACTTTGCACCTGAATGGCTTTGGTTGCCTGATAGCGGAAACGGTCAATGAACGCCTTGATGTCGGCAATCTCCTTCTGCTGATTTTCATAGGCTCGCAATTGCTGCTCGCGGCGTTCTTGGCGCAAGACGAGATACTCGTCGTACTTGACCTTATAATCGTAGACTCTTCCGCAAGAGATTTCGAGGGTGCGTGTGGTTACGTTGTTGATGAAGGCACGATCGTGACTGACGAGGACGACAGCTCCGGCGCGGGTCATCAGGAACTGTTCGAGCCACTGAATGGACTCGATGTCGAGGTGGTTGGTGGGCTCGTCAAGGAGGAGGACGTCGGGGCGCTGCAAGAGAAGTTTGGCCAGTTCGATGCGCATGCGCCATCCTCCCGAAAATTCACTGGTGGGACGGTCGAAGTCTTCGCGCTGAAAACCGAGTCCTTGCAAGGTGCGCTCCAGTTCGCCCTGATAGTCAAGACCGCCCATCATCTGCAGATGGTCGTTGAGATGGGTGTAACGCTCGACAAGCAACATATAGTCATCGCTCTCATAGTCTGTACGTTTCAACATCTCGTCATTCAATCGATTGAGCTGTTCCTGCATCTCGTGGAAATGAGCAAAGGCTTTCTCTGCCTCCTGGCGCACTGTCTGTCCATCGCTAAGCACCATGACCTGAGGAAGGTAGCCGATGGTTGTCTCCTTGGGGATGGCAACGCAGCCTTCGGTGGGTTGCTGGAGACCAGCGATGATCTTGAGCATCGTGCTTTTGCCTGCTCCATTCTTGCCCATCAAAGCAATGCGGTCGCGGTCGTTGACAACAAAAGAGACGCCACTAAACAACGGTTTGGCGGCGAACTCTACATGTAAATTATCTATGGATATCATTTATTCAACGGGTTGAGGGTGAGGCTAAACCTAAAAAACCTTCTCCAGCAACTCCTCGGGCGACACGAGACTCTGCTCTCCCGTTTCCATATTCTTGAGCGTGAGCTTGCCTTGTTGCATCTCTGTCTCGCCAACAAGGACGACGAAGGGAATCTGCTTAGCATTGGCATACTGCATCTGCTTTTTCATCTTGACGCTCTCGGGATAAATCTCGCAAGGAATGCCAGCCTGGCGAGCCGCAGCAATGATGGGCAGACAATAAGCCTCCTCGGCCTCGCCGAAATTGACGAAGAAAAGACGCGTGGCAGAAACGACAGACGCCGGATAAAGATCGAGTTGATTGAGCACATCGAAAATGCGATCGGCACCAAATGATATGCCCACACCCGAGATGCCAGGCATGCCGAAGATGCCGGTCAGGTTGTCGTAGCGACCACCACCCGTGATGCTGCCAATCTGTACGTCGAGCGCCTTAACCTCGAAAATACAACCGGTATAATAGTTAAGACCACGTGCCAAAGTAAGATCGAGTTCGAGGGAGCAGGCGTCAGTGGGTTGGTTGGTCTTGCCATAGGTGTTGAGGACGTACTCTACCTCGTCAACCCCCTTCAAACCTATCGCACTGTCCTTCAGCACCTCTCGCATGGTTGCCATCTTCTCATTGTTGGTGCCGGACAGTTGAATGATGGGTTGGAGTTTGGCAATCTGCTCGTCGGTGAGTCCATCCTCCTTAAGTTCGGCGTTGACATTGTCGAGACCGATCTTATCAAGTTTGTCAATAGCCACGGTGATGTCGACAATCTTATCGGCAGCGCCCAACATCTCGGCAATGCCGGTGAGAATCTTGCGGTTGTTGATCTTGATGCAAACACGGATACCAAAGCGGCGGAACACCTCAGTAACAATCTGCATCAGTTCGACCTCATTGAGCAACGAGTCGCTGCCAACAACGTCGGCATCGCACTGGTAGAACTCGCGATAACGGCCTTTCTGGGGACGGTCGGCACGCCACACGGGCTGAATCTGATAACGACGGAAAGGAAGGGTGAGTTCCTCGCGGTGCTGAACAACGTAACGTGCGAAAGGCACAGTGAGGTCGTAGCGGAGTCCCTTCTCGCAGAGTTGAGCAGCCAGTTGATTGGTAGACTTCTGATGGATGTCATCGTCGCTGACGCCACGAAGGAAGTCACCGCTATTGAGAATCTTGAAGAGCAATTTGTCACCCTCTTCGCCGTATTTTCCCATCAGCGTAGAGAGGTTCTCCATGGCAGGAGTCTCAATCTGCTGAAAACCATAAAGTGCATAGACACTGCGAATGGTATCGAAAATGTAGTTGCGCTTGGCCATCTCAACGGGTGAGAAGTCGCGCGTCCCCTTGGGTATGCTTGGTTTCATATTTATAATATATAAGGTATTAAAATTTTTCGGGCGCAAATTTACAAAAAAACCTCCAATTGGCAAACTATTGTGAATTACGAATATACAAATTATGAATTATTTTAGTAACTTTGCACGACAAAACAACAAGACGACAATGAAATTCTTCACGAAATCATCCAACATAACACCCAACACCACTGCCGAAAATGCAACCAGCAATAACACAGATAATGCGAGTGACGAAACCACGCAGATAGACAAAAACGACATGGCCTTCCAACAACTGGTACGCAAAGAGGCCAAGGCCCTTCGTCTCAAGGAACAGATACTAACTCCTCCACACCAGGCACGTTTGGAGGACACACTGCGCCTAAACGAGACGAAGATGGTCAATCTGGAAGAAAACCTCGACCGTGTACGCAAACAGCAGGAACGCGTCCACCGATTCCAGGAGTTATCGATGGAAATGCGTGAACAGAAGGCTCATCTCTACGAGATCAGCAAGCAGAAGGCCGGCAATGTGAAGGAGGAAGAGGAACTGGCACGCTTTGAGGAGTTCGAGAACATACAGGGTTGCTTCCAACGCCTGACCGTACTGGAGACGCAACGCAGAGAGCAAAAACAACATCTCAGTGAACTTTCTCGCATGCAAGACACCATGTGCAAGGAAGTTGAGGAGGAACAGAAGCGTCTGGCAGAGCAACGCGACGAGATGGCGGATGCCCACCGACAGATGAACGCATGCATGGATGCCATGAACGAGGCACTGCAGATAGAAGGAAGAAGTGCCTATATAGCCATCCTGAACACACGTTGCGATGAACGTCACAAAACGCTCATCAGTCAGCAAACTGCCTTAGAAAAAGAAATACAAGAGCAAAAAAGTGCACTGGCAAGTATTGAAGACAAAACCGAGAAGGTACGCACGCGCCGCCAGTCGCTCCTACCCCACCAGCGAATGGCACGCCACGGTGAAGTCATACTGGAACACCTGGCACGACTTACCGAAATGGAAACCGAACTGAGCCATGCCGAACAAGTACTGAAGGAGAGCCAGAAGAAGGAAAGCGAATCGAACGAGCAGTTGGAACGCGTCTATACTAACTATCAAGATATTGAACAAGATATACAAGCACTGAAGGACGAGTTGAAAGTTCACCGTGACAACAATCACGGATTGGAAAGCTACAGACTGCAGGAGCGTGCCATGGAGTTACAACTACGCCGTGCCATGTTGCTTAGTGCCCAGTCGCTTTGGAACCGCATCGCAGAAGGTTACACTCGCATCGAAGACGTCTTGCAGTCCATCAACTCACTGCGTCTCAAGGAGGACAACCTTAAAGGCAACATCGAAACGACCGAAAAAGAACTTAACATTTTGCGCCGCACTTGCCACGAAAAAGAATACACCTACACGCTCAGCAAAAGTCAGAATGTCATCCAACTGCGCAGCGACCTCAAGGAGGGTACAAGCTGTACGGTGTGTGGCGCCACCCACCACCCCTACCACAGCGACACAATGCTGGAACAGAACAAACTGATTGGTGAGTTCAAGACGGATTTTGAATCTATGGCAGCCGAGCTCCGATCAAAGGAGCAGACGTTGCGTAACATGGAGAAAGAATTTGCAGCAACGTCGGCAAAGAAGGAAGAGGAAGAGAACAACCTCATCATGCTTCGCGAACTGCAGAACGGATACACCCACGACTGGATCATGTACAGCCGTCTGGACAGCACCTTCGAAAAGTGTGACTCTTCCGTCAACGCCATGGCTCGAACCGCCATGCTACGTCAGCTGATCGAGAACATCGAGATTGAGGTGGACGTGGCCAAGAAAGAGTTGGACACCTTTAACTTCCACCAAAAGCGCATCAACGAACTGAGTGAACAAATCAACACCCACGAACGTACACGGACCGACATTCTCACCCGACTAAACGAGGTTAACACTGGATGTCAGGTGATGGCAGCCCTGCTGGATAACGCCCAAAGTCAGAAGCAGAAATACAGCGATGCCTACACCCGCCTCTTCGACCGACTGGACAAGATGATCAGCATCCCCGACTGGACAACAACCTGGAAGCGAAGCCACGAGGCGCTCATCTTGCGTATTCAGGAAGTGACAAAGGAATGGAACGAACTGGAGGAGCAACTGGTGCAAGTGGAGCACAACCTCTCTGCCGAGAAGCAAAAACTGGACTTTTTGCAACAGCAAATGCAGGCATTAGCCATGCTAATCACCCTCATAGAGGATGACAAGCAAGACTGCCAGGAGCGCATTGCAGAAGATGCAGAAAAACTGGAGCGACTGATTGGCAACACGTCATCGAAGCAGTATCTGGCACAGAGCATTAAGGCCTTCCAAGACAAACAGCAGCGCCACGACAAGCAGAACGAGACAACACAGACATGCAGACTGCGCCTGCAAGAGATAAAAGGAAGGATGGAGGAGCACCTGGAATACGCAACGACGACGGACCAACGTACAACAGAGGAACACCAGAAGCTGGACATCTGGATTCGACAGTACAACGCCAACCATCCGCCCGTGCAGTACTCCGAACTGGAGAAAATCTTTGAGACAGATCGCAACTGGAACGAACTACGCACCCGACTTCGTTCGTTACAGATGGACCTCCTGCTCACACAGTCGCGAGTGGACAAACTAGGCAGCCTCATCATCGCCTTGCAATCGGAAGGGACTGTAAATGATAATGACATCGACCTGGTGCAGCACCAACTGGCCACACAGATTGAGACCCTAGAAAACAGGCGGCGCGACACCATGATGCAGATTGCCACGGCAACCTTACAATTGCAGGCGCATAAGAAAGCGGAGGAGAGCATCAAGGAGGACAAAATGCGCGAAGAATAGGAAGGATTGACTATCATATTTATTTTTTTAAGAAAAAATCATCAACATTTTGATAGTCATTTAATATTTTTATTGTACCTTTGCACCGTCGAAAACCTTTAATTATTCAAAAATCGAACCAAACCCGACGTTTGCCGTATGAGCAAGTACAACATTACAGACAAAAAAGAGAAGAATGCTGCTTATCGCACACTGGTCAAAGCAGAGTTGGTGGACGAACTCTATGAAAAGATCTTGAACCTACTCTTCGTACAGAAGAAATATCGCGACTGCAACTACTCGGCCAAGCAGCTGGCCATCGACCTTGGCACCAACACACGCTATATCAGTGCCGTAATAAACCTGCGTTTCCACCAAAACTACGCATGCCTTGTCAACGAATACCGTGTCAAGGAGGCCATGTACATGCTGGTTGACAAGCGCTATGCTAACTACACGATGGAAGAAATCTCCAAGACGGTAGGTTTCTCAAATCGCCAGTCTTTCTATGCCGCTTTCTTCCGCATTCAAGGATGCAGTCCACGTGCTTACAAAAACCAGCAGACAACTGCTCTGGAGGCCGCAAAGGAAAAAGAAGCTGCAAAGAAAGCCACAAAAAAAGATAAACAAGAAAAGTGAACAATCATGAAGAAGCCTTGACGCAAGGCCTTTCATTTTCATATCAAGACGAGCGTTTCGCAGACCTGCAACTCCTGAGATACAGGGTTGACGGGTTCGAAACGCTCTCTTTGCGTCAAAAAACACTTGTCTGGCATCTGAGCGAAGCAGCCCTTTGGGGGCGTGACATACTCTGGGACCAAAACGGCAGATACAACCTTAGCATCCGCCATCTTCTGGAGCACATCTACAAGCATTACCAAGGCGACCGCGAATGCCAATCTTTCAAGCAATTCGAAATTTACCTCAAGCGTGTGTGGTTCTCAAACGGCATACACCACCACTATGCCACGGACAAGTTCCAACCAGAATTCTCACGCGAGTATCTTACTATTTTGATCAACGAGACTGGTGCCTCCTCACTTTGTGACGAAACACTGCTCAACGTAATCTTCGACCCAAGGCTGTATGCCAAGCGCGTAAACCAGTCGCAAGGCGAGGACCTTCTACTGACATCGGCTTGCAACTACTACGAAGAAGGCATTACACAGGCAGAGGCAGAGGCCTACTATGACGAGCAGAAGCAAAAGGGAGACAGACGTCACCCTGTCATGTTTGGAATGAACAGTCAGCTCGTCCGCAACGAACAAGGGAAACTAGAGGAGCGCGTTTGGAAGGAGGACGGCATGTACGGCGAGGCCATTCGTCACATAATCAGCCATCTTGAGTCAGCCATTCCCTATGCAGAAAACGAGAAGCAGAAGGAGGTCATTCGCACGCTAATCGATTTCTACCGGACAGGCGACCTCGCCACATTCGACCTCTACACCATACGTTGGATTCAGGAGACAGAAGGCATCATCGACTTCACCAATGGATTTACCGAAGTTTACGGTGACCCACTTGGTCTGAAAGCGTCGTGGGAAGGCTATGTAAACTTCACTGATCAGGAGAAAACACAGCGAACGGAACGCATGAGCGCAGAGGCGCAATGGTTCGAAGACCACTCGCCCGTGGATTCCCGATTCAAGAAGGCTGCATGCAGAGGCGTATCCGCCAAGGTCATCAAAGCCGCCATGTTAGGTGGCGACCTCTATCCCAGCAGCGCCATTGGCATCAACTTACCCAACAGCAACTGGGTGCGTGCCGAATATGGAAGCAAGAGCGTCACCATCGGCAACCTTACCGAAGCCTACGACAAGGCAGCACACGGAAATGGATTCCGCGAAGAGTTCGTCATAGACGAGAATACGCTGCAAAACATCAACAGCTACGGCGATGTCTGCGACGACCTGCACACCGATCTGCACGAATGTCTCGGACACGGAAGTGGCAAGTTACTTCCTGGCGTTGACCCCGATGCATTGAAGGCATACGGAAGCACCATCGAGGAGGCACGAGCCGACCTTTTTGCCCTCTACTATCTGGCCGACCAAAAACTTGTCGACCTTCACCTCACCCCAAACGCAGAGGCCTACCAATCTGCCTATTACACCTACCTGATGAATGGTCTCATGACGCAATTAGTACGCATAGAACCTGGTAACAACATCGAGGAGGCACACATGCGTAACCGCGCCCTCATTGCCCATTGGGTTTTGGATCACTACCCCACTGCTGCCACGCTCGTCAAGCAACAAACCGACGAGTCCTCATCTGGCAGCAAAACAGAAAGCAAGACCTTTCTTCGCATCGACGACTACAGCCTGCTGCGCACGGCATTTGCAGAATTGCTGGCAGAGATTCAGCGTATCAAAAGCGAAGGAGACTTGCAAGCAGCAGAGCATCTCGTTGAGACGTATGGAGTGAAAGTGGACAAAGCATTGCACGAGGAGGTGCTTACCCGCTATCGCGCCCTAAACCTGGCGCCCTACAAGGGATTCATCAATCCTCGTTATGAAGTAGAGCGCGACACAGAAGGCAAAATTACCGACGTCATCCCTCACTACGACGAAACGTTCGCACAACAAATGCTGCGCTACGGAGAAGAATACAGAAGCCTATGACAACACAGGATATCATTCGCGACATAAAAAAGGAACTGCGAGCCAACATGAATGGCATCGCCTCTCAGTACATGCGCGAGAACGGCGCCAACTATCACGTAAACTTTGGCATTGAACTGCCTCGCTTGCGCAACATTGCCGCAGAGTTCGAACCCAATCACGAAGTAGCACAACAACTCTGGCACGAGAACGTTCGCGAAAGCAAGATTCTGGCAACCATCCTCATGCCCACCGAACGTTTCTACGAGGAACTGGCAGACATCTGGGTTGACCAAATAGACAATGCCGAAATTGCCCAACTTGCATCGATGAACCTCTTCTCCCGGTTGCCATATGTATCGACCAAAGCCTTCGAGTGGATTGCAAGCGATAGCGAGACACGCCAACTCTGCGGTTATCTAATGATTGCTCGCTTGCTCATGCAAGGAGCAGAATTCAACGACCGATCGCTCGATGAGTTGAAGGACCAGATGGCCTCCGTGCCACAAAACGCATCTCTGCCGCTTCGTAAGGCAATTGCGTCGATTGAGAACCGCCTCAACGACTGAGTCCCCCGTTTACTCTCTATAAATAAAAAAATAAGGTAGTTGATGCATAAATATGAAGCAGGAACAATGGATTATGAAGTATTTTTCGTATCTTTGTGCGCAAATTAATAATTAAGATAAAATGGAAAGAGGAAAAGTAGACGCTCTGCTAGGTATCGTTTTCGGCGATGAGGGCAAGGGCAAGGTAGTAGACGTATTCACCCCAAAATACGACGTTGTGGCTCGCTTTGCCGGCGGTCCCAACGCTGGTCACACCATTATCTTCGAAGGCAAGAAGTTCGTGCTCCGCAGCATCCCTTCAGGTATCTTCGACGAGGGCAAGCTCAACATTATCGGTAACGGTTGTGTGATTGCTCCAGACCTCTTCATGGCAGAAGCAAAAGAACTGGAGACTGCAGGCTACGACCTGCGCAGTCGTCTGCACATCAGTAAGCGCGCTCACCTCATCCTTCCCACCCACCGCGTTCTGGATCGTGCCTACGAGGCAGCCAAGGGAAAGAGCAAGGTTGGCACTACGGGCAAGGGTATTGGCCCCACCTACAGCGAAAAGGCAGCACGTACCTCGCTTCGCGTTGGTGACATCCTGGAGAACTTCCAGGCTAAGTACGAAGCCTTGAAGGCACGCCACGAGCAGATGCTGCGCGACCTCAACTACACAGACTACGACATCACCGAGGAAGAGAAACTCTGGCTCGAGGGCATCGAGTATATGCGCACCTTCCCCCTGACCGATACTGAGATTGAAATCAACAAGTATCTCCGCGAGGGCAAGAATGTACTGGCAGAGGGTGCTCAGGGTACTATGCTGGACATCGACCACGGCACCTATCCCTACGTGTCTTCTTCAAGCACCATCTGTGGTGGTGTCTGCACCGGCCTGGGTGTTGCTCCCCTCAGTATCGGCGAGGTATTCGGCATCTTCAAGGCATACAGCACTCGCGTAGGCGCAGGTCCCTTCCCCGTTGAACTCTTCGACGAGACCGGCGACAAGATTCGCGAGATTGGTCACGAGTATGGCGCAGTTACAGGTCGCAACCGCCGTTGTGGTTGGGTCGACCTCGTTGCTCTCAAGTACGCTATCATGATCAACGGCGTGACACAGCTCATCATGATGAAGGGCGATGTCCTCGACACCTTCGAGACCATCCGTGTTTGTGTAGCTTACGAGAAGGACGGTGTGACAACAACCGATATGCCCTACGAGACAGAGGGCTGGAAGGCCGTTTACAAGGATTTGCCCGGATGGCAGACAGATCTCACCGGCATTACTCGCAAGGAAGACTTCCCCGAGGCATTCGCCAGCTACATCAAGTATTTGGAGAAGGAACTCGAGACTCCCATCACCATCGTCAGCGTTGGTCCCGACCGCGCCCAGACCATTGAGATGTGATCATCCAAACTTTTTTACATACAGAACGAATAAAGGCACCTCAAAAGGTGCCTTTATTCGTTTGCTATCAAATCAGACTTAAAACAATCGTAATTCTCCGCTATCTCCACTGCAACTAAAGGCAATAGAGAAAGGATTTCTCCTTATTTCATCTGTGCCATCAGTTCGGCAATGACACGACGGTCGCCATTCAGCAAGGCAGCGTCGTTCAAGTCCTTGCGCGCCTGCTTCTTCCTCTTCATGCCGATGTAGCAACTGGCGCGCGAGATGTAATGTTCAGGATTCTGTGGTTCCAGTTCAATGGCTTTGTTGAAGTCAAAGAGTGCCAACTCATAGTTTTTCCGATCCTGATGCACACCGCCTCGCAAGACGTAGTTGACGGCATGGCCCGGGAAGAAAAGCACCAGGTTGTTGAGCTGCTCCATCGCTTCGCGAGGACGTCCATCCTTGGTGTTCAGGATGGCCAGTCCTTGCAGCGCCTCCTCATGCACAGGATCCAGTTGGAGCAAATGATCATAGTCAGCACGCGCACCCTTGTAGTCACGACGCTTGGCGTACAGCCACGCCCTAAAAAAGAGCGCATCCTTATTATCTTTGCTCAGTTCCAGTATCCTGCCATAATCCACAATCGCCTGCTCATCATTTCCCAGACGAAGGTAGAGCGAGGCTCGGTGCATCAGCAGGCTCTCTGCCGAGGGCGACAGATTAATGCCCGTCGTGTAGCTTTCCAATGCCTCGTGCATCTTACCCTGACACTCCTGAATTTCACCAATGTGTCGGTAAAGCAGGGCGTTACTCTTTTGCCCAGGTTCCTGTAACATGGCCTGGCGAAAAGAGGCTTCAGCAGCAGAGAGACTGTCTACCTCCATCAGATGCAGGCCACGTGTTACAAGTTCCTTGTATGACTGGGCATGTGCCGTCCCCGCAAGGGATAACAGACAAGCCGTTAAGAGTTTACGCATTCTGAGGTACATTTAAGAAGCGAGACATTCAACCTTTTCGCTCGGCTAGCCGCTTAGCAGCCCGCCTGCATAAGAACTTCTCTACAACTCTACAATTCCTTCAACTGAAGTTTACGAGAGTAGAGTTACTTGTTCTTGATATAGTCAACGATCCACTGACCAACCTCCTTCGTACCGTACTTGCCGGCACCCTCAACCTGAATCTCAGGTGTGCGGACATTGGCATCGAGACTTGCGTTAACAGCCTCGCGGATGAGCTTGCCCTCTTCCTTCAGGTCGAAATACTCATAGAGCATGGCAACAGAGAGAATCTGTGCCAGGGGGTTAGCGATGTTCAAACCCTTACCCTGAGGCCAGCTGCCGTGGATGGGTTCGAAGACAGGCGTGCTGCTACCGGTTGAAGCGCTGGGCAGCAGACCCATGCTACCAGTAATCACGCTACCCTCGTCGGTGAGGATGTCGCCAAAGGTGTTCTCGGTAACCATGACGTCGAAGAACTTGGGATCCTGAATCATGCGCATGGCAGCATTGTCCACATACATGAAGTCGGTCTCAACATCAGGGTATTCGCTCATCATCTCCTGAGCAACCTTGCGCCACAGACGGCTGCTTGCCAAGACGTTAGCCTTATCGACAACGGTCAGGTGCTTGCGACGCTGACGAGCATACTGATAACCTACACGCAGGATGCGCTCCACCTCGGGACGGCTATAGTAGTTGGTGTCGAGAGCATCCTCAACGCCTTCAGCATTTACCTGAGGCTCCTGCTTCTTGCCGAAATACATACCACCGGTCAACTCGCGGATGCAAACGAAATCTGCACCACGAACGATTTCGTCCTTCAAGGGTGACTTGTGGATGAGGCACTCGAAAGTCTCGACTGGACGGATGTTGGCGTACAGACCCAGCTTCTTACGCATGGCCAACAGACCCTGCTCTGGACGCACCTTTGCGGTAGGATCGTTATCAAACTTGGGATCGCCTACACTTGCGAAGAGAACTGCATCAGCAGCCTCGCAAATCTGGAAAGTCTCTTCGGGGAAAGGATCACCAACTTCGTCGATAGCATGTGCACCGCACAACGCTTCCTTGTAGCTAACCTCGTGTCCGAACTTCTCTGCAACGGCGCTGCAAACAGCCACACCCTGCTCCATAATCTCTGGTCCGATGCCATCACCGGCCAAAACTGCAATGTTAAGTTTCATACCTTTTTTATATATTTATTTGAATCAACTTTCGCAAGCTTCGCTTTTGCTCAGTTTCAGTCGTTTAGGAAACTTGTTGTTTAGTTGTTTAGGAATGTATGATCAGCATGCTCAAAAGCCAAATGTAGAATCCCCTAAACGACTAAACGACCAAAACACTATACGACAACAAGTTGAGCACATGCGAAACTTGAATTATTTGAAATTATACGAATTATCTCAAACCACTATGAGCCCTGAATCTGGGACTCTGTATTGGAAGAATAGGTTTCCTCAATGAGATTCAGCATCTTGATGGTAGCCTTGATGGCAGCCTCCGTCTGGTCTGCGTCAAGACCACGAGTACGATACGACTTGCCATTGTACTCCCACGAGATGGTGGTCTGAACCAAGGCATCGGTACGGCCGCCAGGAGGGATGGTCACCACGTAATTGGTCAGCCAAGGGAAAGTGCGCTCAAGCTTGTTGCGATAGATATGACGGACGGCACGCACAAAGGCATCATACATACCATCGCCCGTGGCCGATTCCTCATACGCCTGACCGTTGATTTCGAGTTTGACACACGCCTGTGGATGCAGACCGTAGGCCGTCGAGACCATATA
>JAKSLN010000027.1 GCA_024401165.1 Bacteroidaceae bacterium | reverse complement strand
AGGCACGACTCGAACGTGCGACCTCCAGGTTATGAGCCTGGCGAGCTGCCAACTGCTCCACTCCGCGATGTTACTTTGGCTGAACGGGTTTGTTTCCCGTTTGCGAGTGCAAAGTTAGTAACTTTTCCTGAATTGACCAAATGTTTTGCTGAAAATGTGCTAAAAAACATACTTGTTTTGGATGGATGGCACAAAGATGCGCTGAGTGTGCAATTTTTTGACGCTTTTTTTGCACATTTCGGGGTTTTTGTGTAATTTTGCACTCGTTATGACACAATCTAAGACAAGAACGAAGTTGGTCGATGTTGCTCGTCAGCTGTTTGCGAAGAAGGGACTCGACGATACAACGATGAACGACATTGCCTTGGCGTCGGAGAAGGGCCGACGCACGCTCTATACCTATTTTAAAAATAAGGAGGAGATCTACTATGCCGTGATCGAGGCCGAGATGGAGCGCCTGACGGAGGCCCTGAAGGAGGTATCGGGCAATGAGAACGATCCTATCGATAGGATCGTGGAGATCATCTACACGCACCTGCGCCTTATCAAGGAGGCTGTGCTTCGCAACGGCAACCTGCGTGCGGAGTTCTTCCGAAACATTTGGTTGGTGGAGAAGGTGCGCCGCCATTTCGACCAGACCGAGGTTGCCATGCTTCGCCAGACGATAAGCGAGGGCGTGATGCGTGGCCAGATTCATGTGGACAACATCTCGCTGGTTGTCGACGTGCTGCACTACTGCACGAAGGGTCTTGAGGTGCCTTACATTCACGGGCGCCTGGGCGAGGGCCTTGGCGACGAGGTGACGCGCCCGCTGGTGCAGAGGCTGGTGGCAAAGGCAATTGGGTGAGTTATCAATTGACATTTTAATTTTTTAAAAATAGTATATTATGGGACTTTTAACTGGAAAGACCGCGCTGATTACTGGTGCGGCACGTGGTATCGGCAAGGCTATTGCCTTGAAGTTTGCTCAGGAGGGCGCTAACATCGCATTCACCGACTTGGTGCTGAACGATGACATGGCTGCTGGCCTGGAGGCAACGCGTAAGGAGATCGAGGCTGTGGGCGTTACTTGCCGCGCATACGCTGGCAACGCTGCCGACTTCGCCCAGACGGAGGAGACGGTGAAGCAGGTGAAGGAGGACTTCGGTTCGATTGACATCCTGGTCAACAACGCTGGTATCACGAAGGATGGCCTGATGCTGCGCATGAGCGAGGCTCAGTGGGACGCTGTCATCAACGTCAACCTGAAGAGTACCTTCAACTTCACTCACGCTTGCGTGCCCGTGATGATGCGTCAGAAGGGTGGTTCGATCATCAACATGGCCAGCGTGGTAGGTGTTCACGGTAACGCCGGTCAGGCTAACTATGCTGCCTCAAAGGCTGGTATGATTGCCTTGGCAAAGAGCATCGCTCAGGAGATGGGTCCCAAGGGCATCCGTGCCAACGCCATCGCTCCCGGCTTCATCGAGACGGCCATGACGGCTGCCCTGCCCGACGAGGTTCGCGAGGAGTGGAAGAAGAAGATTCCTCTGCGCCGTGGTGGTCAGGTTGAGGACATCGCCAACACCGCCCTCTATCTGGCAAGCGACCTGTCGAGCTATGTTAGCGGCCAGGTTATCCAGGTCGATGGTGGCATGAACATGTAATTTAGTTCATAGTTATTCGCTAAAGCTCATCAAGCTTCGCAGTCACAATTCATAGTAGGAAGTTTGAAAGTTATTTACGAAGATAATCACGTAATTATCGTTTCCAAGAGTTCGGGAGAGATCGTGCAGGGCGACAAGACCGGCGATGTCCCGCTCTCGGAGACGGTGAAAGCGTACATCAAGGAGACGTGCGGCAAGCCGGGGAATGTGTTCCTGGGTGTCGTGCACAGATTGGACCGTCCCGTTAGCGGGGTGGTCTTGTTTGCTCGTACCAGTAAGGCCTTGAGCCGCTTGAGCGAGATGTTTCGTACGCGCGCGGTACAGAAGACGTATTGGGCCATTGTCACGGCTCCGCCTCCCCAAACGGCTGGGACGCTGAGGCATTGGCTGACACGCGACGAGAAGACGAACAAGGCACGGGCCTACGACCGGGAGGTGCCTGGCAGCAAGCAGGCCATCCTGGACTATCGCCTCATTGCCTCCTCCGACCGGTACTGGCTCTTGGAGATGGAACTGCATACGGGCCGTCACCATCAGATTCGCTGCCAGCTGAGCAAGATGGGGTGCCCCATCAAGGGCGACCTTAAGTACGGGGCAGCACGCAGCAACCCCGATGGCAGCATCTCGCTCCATGCCCGACGGCTGCAGTTCGAACACCCAGTGTCGAAGCAGGCTATCGACGTCGTGGCCTCCGTGCCGGATGACAAACTGTGGAGGTTCTTTAGTCGTTTGGGAGATTAGTCGTTTAGGTGACTAGTCGTTTAGGATAATATCTGGATTATGGAATTGGCACCCCAGCAGCAGGCCGTTCCCGATGGTAAGCAACCTGGCGGGACGAAGAAGAGGCGCAGCCCGGCGGCGCGTTTCTTGCGTGGAGTGTGCTGGTTGCTCTTCAGTCCGATTATCCTTTTTCTCGTTTTAACCCTTTTGTTCTACATCCCCTTTGTCCAGGATTGGGCAGTGGGGCTGGCATGTGAAAAGATTAGCGAAGCCACGGGCCTGGACGTGAAGGTGGAGCGGCTGCGCGTGGTTTTCCCCCTTGACGTTGACTTGCAGCAGCTCTGCATCACGCAGTCGGGCGCGACGGACACGGTGCTGGCCGTCAATAGCTGCCTCGTCGACCTGGACTTGTGCGGTCTGTTCGGCGGTAGCGTTGGCGTAGATGCCGTGGACCTCGATGGCGTCGTTGCCGACACGCACGACCTGATTGCGTCCATGACGTTGAAGGGCCGCCTGTCGTCCTTCCGCCTTGATGCCCACGACCTGGAGGTGAAGGACAAGCGCGTTAACATCACGGCAGCTGCCTTGCGCGACTGCGACCTGGACATTGCACTTCGCGACACCACCATCATCGACACCACCACCAACCAGCCGCTCGACTGGCGCGTGGACTTTGCCAACATCGAGCTTAGCAACGCCCGCATCGCCTTCCATACGGCCAACGACACGCTCAGCGTACGCGCCGGCTTGCGCGACTGCAGCCTCGAAAGAGGACATTTCGACCTGGGCGCCCAGAAGCTGCAAGTCGAGGACTTGAGGCTGAAGGCCGATTCCGTATGGTACGACCAGAACTACGTGCCGAGGCAGGACGGGCTGGACTTCAATCACCTCCGCCTCTATGACATCTCCACCCGTTTGCGCCAGTTGGACTACGACCTCGATGCCGGCAGTCTTTGCCTTGCCCTCCCGCTCCTGAAGCTGCGCGAACAAGCTGGTGTTCAGTTGGATGAACTCTCGGCCGACCTCTGCCTCGATACGCTTGGCGTGAAGGTTGGCGAGGTGGTGCTGAACACGCCCAACAGCCATCTGAAGATGGATGGCGAAGTGGAGTGGGGCGCCCTGAACCCAACAGGAAAGGGCAGTCTCGATGTCACACTCTCCGCCGACGTGAACCGCGACGACCTCCTCCTGCTTGCGGGACGCTATCTGCCCGCTTCCGTTTCTGGCGCCTTGCCCGACAAGCGCTACACGGCCGAGGTGGACGTGGAAGGCAACGTGGCCGACCTTGACGTGCGCTCCTTCCGCGTGGAACTGCCCGGCATGCTTAGTGTCAAGGTGGCGGGCAAGGCTGGCAACCTGCTGGAGAACGACCGTCTGGCCGCCAGCCTCGAATGGGACGTCCGGGCGCAGGACCTCAGCCTGGTTCAGCAGATTGCGGGACTCGACGGCATACGCCTCCCGGCCCTCGACCTGACGGGAACCACCACGGTCAGGGACGGCAACTATGAGGCCGATATGCTGCTTCGCCAGGGACAGGGCTGGCTGACGGTCAAGGGTGCCTATGCGCCCAAGGCAGACCAGTACCGTGCCGACATCGAGGCGCAAGGTTTTGCGCTCAGCAACTTCGTGGCCATGGACTCGGCGTGCGTCATCACGGCATCCGCCCACGTCGATGGCAAGGGCTACGATCTCTTCTCCAACCGCACCAACCTGCGTGCCGTGCTCGACATCCCCTCAGCACGGTACGGATCGCTTGAGGTCGGCAACGCCCGCCTTGACGCACAGTTGAGGCAGGGGCGATGCTGGGCCAACTTCTACAGCGGAAGCGACATCATCGATGCCGACGGCTGCGTGGAACTCAAACTTGACCGCAACCGCATAGATAGCGCTGCCTTTGCCTTCGACATGCGCGGACTGGACCTTTACATGCTGGGCGTGACGAAGAAACCCTTCAAGGCTTCCATGACGATGCACATGAACGGCAACACCAACCTCAAGGACGTTCACTACCTGAAGGGCGACGTAACGGCCATGCAGCTCAGCCTCAAGGACACTACCTTCTATCCCCGCGACATAGCGCTCGAAACGCTGCTCAACCCCGACACAACATACGCCTTCGTCTCGGCCGGCGACCTGCTCTTCCGCCTCAATTCGAACGACGGCCTGGCCACCCTCATGGACAAGGGGACGGCCTTTGCCGACAGCCTGACCCAGCAGATGGAGCGCAAGCAGTTTGACCAGCGCAAACTCGTTGCCATGCTGCCGGTTGCCGACCTCTGCATCAAGACGGGAAGCAAGAACCCCGCTGCCAACATGCTGCTCTCCATGACCGGATATTCCTACAAGGAGATGGACGTCGACTTCCATACTGACCCCATCACCGGCATCAATGGAGAGGGCTACGTCTACTCGACCAACACGGGCAAGATCGTCCTCGACACCATCAACTTCAAGATGCGGCAGGACAGCGTGGGGACGATGCTGAATGCTCAGATCTGCAACAACCGCAAGAACAAGGACGTGACCTTCGACGCACGTCTGCAGGCCGCGCTCAGCCCGGGGCAGATAGGGCTTGACCTGCTCTATTTCGACTCCCAACATCGCAAGGGCGTTGACCTCGGAGCCCAGCTTCGCTTCCACAACGGCGAGCGCCGTCTCCACCTCACGCCGCTTCGTCCCGTCCTGGCCTACCGCAACTTCACGCTGAACGAGGACAACTACGTTGCGCTTCATCGCGACGGACACATCGAGGCCAATCTCGACATGCTGGCCGATGATGGGACGGGCCTGAAGCTCTTCTCCTCTGCCAACGAGGATGCTGACCAGGACCTCACGCTCTCGCTCAACCACCTCAACCTGGGCGAGCTCTGCTCCGTCATGCCCTACATGCCCGCCATCACGGGTTTCCTCAACGGCGACCTCCACTACCTCAAGCAGGGCGACATCTCCAGTATCATGGCCGACCTCATCGCGCGCAACATGGCCTATGAGGGCTACCGCATGGGCGACATCGGCATCAACGCCGCCTACATGCCCAACGAGGACGGGTCGCACTTCGTCGACGGCTATCTGTCGCAGGATGCGAATGAGGTTCTCAGCTTTGTGGGCACCTATACCGACCGCCAGACAACCGACGACATCGACGCCGTCGTTACACTCCAGCGCTTCCCCGCCTCCCTGGCCAACGGCTTCCTGGGCGAGACCATGCAGCTCACGGGATACCTGCTGGGCGACTTGAATGTGACGGGAAGCAGCGACAGGCCTCGTGTCAATGGAACCGTGCGCACGGATGCCCTGCATCTGCTCTCACCCCTCTACAGCATCGACATGCGCATCGAGGACGACGAGGTTGAGGTCAAGAACAGCAAGCTGAACTTCAATCAGATAAATGGGTACACGACAGGTACCGCTCCCATGACGCTCGACGGAACCGTCGACTTCGCCGACCTCGGCAAGATGCAGCTTGACATACGTGCCAAGGCCAAGAACTTCGAGCTCATCAACGCTCCCAAGAACCGAAAGGCCGTCGCCTACGGCAAGGTCTACGTCGATCTGGATGCCCGTGCCCGTGGTCCGGTCCAGAACCTCTCCGTCACCGGCAAACTGGGCGTACTGGGCAACACGAACGTCACCTACGTGCTGCTCGACTCGCCCATCACGGTCGAGGACGAGATGTCCGACCTCGTAACCTTCTGCGACTTCAGCGACACGGTTCAGGTGGAAGAGACGGTCGTCGTTCCGCCCAACAACCTGAAGATGCAGATGCAGATAAACATTGACCAGCGCGCCAACGTCAACTGCCTGCTCAGTCAGGATGGTGCCAACTACATCAAACTAGAGGGCGGTGGCGACCTCAACATGACCTACGACGCCGTTCGCGGTATGCAACTCTTCGGCCGCTACACCATCCTGCAGGGTAAGATGACCTACACGCTCATGGTCGTGTCGTTGAAGGATTGCGAAATCAAGAACGGCAGCTATGTAGAGTTTGCGGGTGACATCTCCAATCCGCGCCTCAAGATTGATGCTTCCGAACGCGTCAACAGCACCCTCACCGAGAACGGCAACCCACGCACGGTAGGTTTCGACGTGGGACTGTCTATCAGTCAGACACTCAGTAATATGGGTCTCGCCTTCACCCTTGATGCTCCCGAGGACATGAACGTGCAGAACGCCATTGCCCAGATGACGGAGGGGCAGCGCAGCCGTGTGGCCGTGACCCTCATGGCAACGGGCATGTACATCGTCGAAGGACAGGGGTCCAACGGATTCAACACGGCTAACGCCCTCAACACCTTCCTTCAGAGCCAGATATCCAGCATCACGGGCAAGGCTCTCAGTTCCTTCGACCTCTCCCTTGGCGTGCAGAACAACGCCACGGCCAGCGGTTCCACGACCACGGACTACAGCTTCCGTTTCGCAAAGCGCTTCTGGGGCAATCGCATTAGCCTGATTGTCGGCGGCAAGGTCAGCTCGGGCCGTGACGCGCAGAACACGGGAGAGAGCATCATCGACAACGTCAGCATCGAGTATAGACTCGACCGTTCTGCCACACGCTACGTCACCCTCTTCTACGACAACAACAACGAGTCCGTCCTCGAAGGCAAGGTCATCGAGATGGGTGCCGGCCTGGTGCTTCGCCGCAAGACCAACCATCTGGGTGAACTCTTCCTCTTCAACAACAAGAAGAAGGAAGAGGAACAGTAGGGGGAGTTCACAGTTCATAGTTCACAATTCCTAATTCCTAATTCCCAGTTTATAGTTATTCGCAAAAAAATATCAAACTAAGTTAATTTGAAGAAGATATCGTATATCGCACTCGTCTGCCTGAACCTGCTTATGTTGGCTGGGTTCGTCAGCTGCTCCACCACGGCTCATCTGCCCGAGGGTGAGGTGCTGTATACTGGCGTCGAGGACATCTATTTTGGCGAGACCGCCCAGCAGAAACTGATGCGCAAGAAAGCTTCCAAGAAGAAGGAGGAAGGCGTCATCAAGGCTATCGACGAGGCTTACACCAATGTCGAACAACTCCTCAATGGACAGACTCCCGGCGACGGGCAGACTCCCAGTCTGGAGGAACTGACGGAGTTTGAGCGTGACTCGTTGCGCGAAGAGCAGCTGATGCTCGAACTGGCAAAAAGCGAGGTGCGCGAAGAGGTTGAGGCCGTGCTGAGCATTGCCCCCAACAACTCGCTCATGGGCAGCGCACGCCATCGTTTCCCCCTGCCCATCGGCCTCTGGTTCTACAACGGATTCGTGGGCAGTAAGACGCGATTCGGGAAGTGGATTTTCAACACGTTCTCTTCCAACCCCGTCTATCTCAGCACCGTAAATCCAACGCTGCGTTCCAAGATTGCCCAGAACGTGCTTCGCAACTTCGGTTACTTCCGTGGCAACGTCACTTACGACGTCCTGCCTGGCAAGGATCCTCGCAAGGCAAAGGTGGCTTACACCGTCATGCCCAACCAACTCTATCGCCTCGACAGCATCGCCTTCCAGCGCTTCCCCGTCCAGGCAGATTCGCTGATTCGAACGCATCAGAAGGAGTCTCTTCTCTTCCGTTCCCATCCCTTCACCGCAGCCACCCTCGATGCTGAGCGAACCCGCCTCAACACACTCTTCCGCAACAACGGCTACTTCTACAGTCAGCCTTCCTACTTCACCTATCGTGCCGACACTATTCAACGTCCCGGATGGGTGCAGCTACAGGTGCGTCCCTCGGTTGAGTTTCAGCAGAATGCAGGTCGTCAATACTGGCTTCGCAACACCACCATCCACCTCATCGACCCGCTCCGTGGTACCGAGGAGACTGACTCAATTGGCCGCCATGGCACCGTCAAGTTGAAGTTTGCCGGCAAAGGCGACAAGCACCGTCCGTCGGTGCGTTACGGCGTGCTGCGACGCTATGTCTTCTATAAAAAGGGCGACCTTTACAAGCAGCGCATGGCCGATCTGGTGCAGGAGAAGATTGGCGGCATGGGTATCTTCTCGCAGGTCTCCATGACACACACGCCTGCCGACACGACCCAGTTCTGCGATTCTTTGGATGTTGATATCTACGCCGTTCTTGACAAACCCTATGATGCTGAGTTTAAGGCCAGTGCGACAACCAAGAGCAACGGACTCGTCGGTCCGGGTCTCAGTTTCGGCATGACCAAGCGCAACGCGTTCCATGGAGCGGAGGCTCTATCCTTCCAAGTGTATGGCAACTACGAGTGGCAGACGGGCGCTAACCAGCAAGGTAGTTCAGACTTGGTTAACAGCTATGAGTATGGTACTTCGCTCAGTCTTGATTATCCTTACATCAAGCTTGGCAAGGTGGCTCGAAAGTGGCTCCGCAATGCCATCTCCAACACTTCGTTCAAACTAGAGGCCAACTGGCTCAACCGGGCAGGATACTTCGGACGCGTTTCCTTTGGCACGCGCGTTGTGCTCAACTATCAGAACAAGCGCTACACCAAGCACGAACTGACACCATTCCGTCTCGACTACGAACGGCAGCTGCACTCTACGCCTGCCTTTGACAGCATCATGAATGCCAACAACGCCCTGGCTGTCAGTATGCGCAACCAGTTCGTCCCTTCTCTTCAGTACGTGCTGAGCATGACCAGCCGTCGGGATGCCCGCAATCCTCGTTCCCTCACGTTCACGTTCAAGGAGGCCGGCAACGTCATCAGCGGTGTGTACTCCTGCTTCGGACAGGGCTTCAACCAAAAGGACAAGAACCTCTTTGGCGTCCCCTTTGCACAGTTCCTCAAGGCAACGGTCTCGGCTACGGAAAACTTCCACATTGCAGGCAGCAACATGGTGCTCGCCGGCCGTGTCTTCCTTGGTGCTGTCTACAGTTACGGCAACGCGACCGTTGCACCCTACAGCGACCTCTTCACCATCGGCGGTGCCAACAGTCTCCGAGCATTTGCCATCCGCAGCATCGGTCCCGGCTCCTATCATCCTGCCAATAGCCAGTATAGCTATGTCAATCAGGTCGGAGACCTCAAGTTCGAGGCTAACCTTGAGTGCCGTTTCCCCATTGTCGGTAATCTGAACGGCGCTGTCTTCCTCGACTGCGGTAACGTGTGGCTGATGAACAACCATGAGGACCATCCAGGCGGCGCCTTCAAGTTTAAGAACCTGGGCCGCGAACTTGCCCTCGGAACGGGTGCTGGTTTGCGTTACGACCTCGATTTCCTCGTCGTTCGTTTTGACGTGGGTGTCGGCATCCATGCTCCCTATGACACGGGCAAGTCGGGCTACTACAACATGACGAACTTCGGCAAGTCTCTTGGCTATCACCTTGCTATCGGTTATCCTTTCTGATACGTTTTTACAAAAAGCGCTGCGCAAAATGAAACTTTGTGCAGCGTGTTTTTTTATGAGGACGCTAAGGTGGTGTGTCTTTCGAGGTGGAGTGTTTGGGTGCAATGCTCGACGATGGCGGGGCGGTGGGTGATGAAGAGGACGGTTTGCTGTCCGTCCTGACGGGCAGAAAGGTTGTCGAGGAGTTTCTTTTCGGTGTCTTGGTCGAGGGCGCTGGTGGATTCGTCGAGGAGTACGATGCTGCCCTTGCGTAGAAGGGCGCGGGCAATGGCGATACGTTGCGCTTGTCCTTCGCTCATGCCGATGCCGTGTTCGCCGCATAGTGTGTTGAGACCTTCTTCTTTTTGGAAGACGAAGTCGGCGCAGGCGCATTGTAGGGCGCTTCGCATCTCTTCCTCGGTGGCGTCGGGGTTGCCTAACAGGAGGTTGTCGCGGATGGTTCCGCTGAAGAGCGAGTTGCCCTGTGGTACGTAGACCATGTTGCAACGGGTGAGGGGAGAGGCTTGGACGTCTTTTCCCGCTTCGGTGAAGAGCTGCACGCTGCCATGCTGTGGGTTGAGCAAAGCGAGGATGAGGCGGATGAGGGTTGTCTTTCCTGCCCCCGTTTCGCCAAGGATGGCGGTGGTGGAACCGGGCGGGAAAGTGTAGGTGAGGTGGGAGAGGACCTGCCGTCCTTTGTCGTTGTAGGCATAGCAGACGTCGTTGAGGCGAATGCCGATGGGGGCTTGCAGACGGACGGGGTCGCCTTGCTGCTCAAGCGGTGTCTCTTCCAGTTCGATGAGTCGTTCTGCTGCGGTTAGGCTGTTGACGATGGCGGGTGTGAAGCGCATCATCTCGCGGAACGGACCTTGTATCTGTCCGACCAACTGAATGAAGGCAAGCATCATGCCGTAGGTTATGCTGCCGTCCTGAAGCCGGTTGACGCCCCAGAGGAAGGTGACAAGGTAACCGGCGTGGAAACCCAGATTGAGAAAGGTGCCAGAGACGGAAGAGAAGAGCGTGCGTTGGCGCACCTGCTGACGCAGTTCGCCCTGACGCTGCTCGAGGCGGTCGGCCATGGCGTGGGTGCGCTCAAGGGTCTTGAGGACGAGGATGTGCTGTATACTCTCGGTCAGCAGACTCTGGATGGCGCTGTCTGTTTGGCGGATAGTGCGTGTGATGACGCGCATCTTCTTGATGTAGAAGCGGCTGAGCAGGACGAAGCAGGGCGTAATGATGAGTACGATGAAGGCCAACCGGCTGTCCATAGAGTAGAGGTAGAAGAAGGCTCCGATGAGGCGCACGATGACGGCGAGGAAGGCTGGAACGGTCTCGGTGATGACGTTGGTGACGTCGTTGACGTCGCGTTCAAGGCGGTTCAGCACGTCGCCGCTGTGGCGGTGCTCGGAGACGTCCCATTGGCCCTTCATAAGCAAGGTGAAGATGCGATGCTGCATGCGGTTCTGGGCCTTGACACCGAGCAGGGCAGCAATCCATCGCTTGGAAAAGGAAAGGGTGACCTGTGAGAGTACGATGCCAATGAGCAGGGCTGCCGCCAGACTGAGGCTTCCGCCTCGTCCACCCATGGCGGTGTCGATGGCCATCTTGGTGGCTGCGATGAAGGTGAAGTCAAGACCAACACGCAGGATGTCAAGCGTGGCGTTGAGGCACGACTGAAGGCGGAAGGACTTGGACGTCTTCCAGTACCATTTGAGGATATGCCAGGAGGTCTTCATTTACTTCTTGCTCAAATCGTGGTTTTGCATTTCGGGCGAAAAACCTATTCTCTAACGTCGTTTCCCCACATCAGCTTGTTGCGGAGGGTGCGGAAGAAAGATGTTCCGGGACGCTTGAAGACGCGGATGGAGTAGGGGGCGCGGCGGATGGTGAGCTTGATGCTCTCGGCACAGGACTCGCTTCGACCGTCGATGGCAACAAGGTATTGGTGGCTGCGACTCTCTACGCTCAGTTCTATTTCGACGTCGTCGCACAGGGTGAGGGGACGGACGTTGAGGCTGTGTGGAGCAACGGGTACGAGGCCGAAGGTCTGGCTTTGCGGCGTCATGATGGGGCCGCCAACAGAAAGGGCATAGCCGGTGGAACCTGTCGGGGTGTTGATGATGAGTCCGTCGGCCTGATAGGTGGTCAGGTACTCGCCGTTGATGTTGATGCGAATACTGATCATAGAGGAGTTGTCGCGCTTGAGCACGGCGACCTCGTTGAGGGCATAGGGATTGCCAACGGGTGATCCGTCGGAATACTCAATCTGCAACACGCTGCGCTCCTCGATGGAGAAGGCGTCGCTGTAGATGCTCTCGATGGCAGTGTCGATCTCCTCTGCGCTGATGTCGGCCAGGAAACCTAGTCGCCCCATGTTGATGCCGAGGATGGGGATGCGCTTGTCTCCCACTCTGGAGGCTGCTTCGAGGAATGTTCCGTCGCCTCCCATGCTCACAACAACGTCAGCGTCGAAGTCGTTTCCCTCGATGAGGCCCTTGGGATGGATGTCGAGGCGCAGGTTGCCAACCAAGTATTCGTAGAAGGGCCTGTCGATGTACATGTCGGCCTCTTTCTCTTCGAGAAGGCAGAGCAATTTCTGGACGGCAAGCGATTTTTTTGCTTGATAAATATTGCCAAAGAGAGCAAATCGAAGTTTTCTCATCATTAAATAGTCTTATTTTGTGCAAATATACGTGTTTTTTTATTAACTTTGCCCGACCAATTGGAATTTTTGACATAAATGACGAAATTAAGTGTAAATATTAATAAGGTAGCAACAATCCGCAATGCTCGCGGTGCCAACAATCCCGATGTTGTGAAGGTTGCCTTGGACTGTGAACGTTTTGGCGCACAGGGTATAACCGTCCACCCCCGTCCGGATGAACGACACATTCGCCGACAGGACGTCTATGACTTGAAACCGTTGTTGCACACGGAGTTTAATATTGAGGGCAATCCAGAACCTGCCTTTGTAGATCTAGTGCTGCAGGCCGTACCGGCACAGGTCACGCTGGTACCCGACAGTCACGAACAGATAACGAGCAACAGCGGTTGGGACACGAAGTCGAACTTCGACTTCCTAACCGAGGTCACGGAGCGTTTTCATGAGAAGGGCATCCGCGTCAGCATCTTTGTTGATGCCGATCCCGAGATGGTGGAGTGGGCTGCCAAGGCTGGCGCCGACCGTGTGGAACTGTACACGGAACCTTATGCCACCAACTATCCCAAGGACCGAGAGGCTGCTATAGCTCCCTTTGTCGTGGCAGGCGAGAAGGCAAAAAGCCTGGGACTGGGACTGAACTGCGGCCACGACCTGAGTCTTGAGAATCTCGCTTACATGCACGAGCGCATGCCTTATATCGACGAGGTCAGCATCGGCCACGCACTCATCTGCGATGCCCTCTACCTCGGACTGGAGGAAACTATCAAGCGCTACAACGAGTGCCTGAAGTAGGACTGGGTGGCCAAAACCTTTAACCTGGAACTTAATTTTTTTGTTTTTTTTACCAAGCTGTTAATCATTAATCATTAACTATAAACCATATATGATTTACCTGTTCCTTGCCGAGGGCTTCGAAGAGATAGAGGCGTTGGCTGTTGTAGATATTCTGCGCCGTGCTCAGTTGAATGTGGAGACGGTTTCAATCACTGATAACCAAGTAGTGTTTGGTGCACATGGCATCCCTGTCATTGCAGAGCGCATTTTACCAGCCATCGATTTTGACGATGCAGAGATGATCGTCTTGCCCGGCGGCCTGCCTGGTGCAACCAATCTCGACGCTTGCGAAGACTTGCGCGCGGGTATCAAGCAACTCTATGATGAGGGTAAGCCTTTGGCTGCCATCTGTGCTGCGCCTCAAGTCTACGGTCACATGGGACTGCTCAAAGGACTGAAGGCAACCTGCTATCCTGGCGTGGAGAGTGAATTGGAGGGTGCAACCTACACGGGAACTCTCGTGGAGAAGGACGGACAGTTTATCACAGGCAAGGGTCCTGCGGCTGCTTTCGAGTTTGGCTATGCCATCGTCACCCTGTTCTGCGGTGAGGAGAAGGCGAACGCGCTTCGTGAAGGTATGATCTATAACGAGATTGCTTGATTCTACAGAGTGATATAATGTATTTACCTGGAGTTGGGCCCAGTCGTGCCAAACTCCTGAAGGAGGAAATGGGAATCCATACGCTGGAGGACCTGGCTAATTATTTTCCTTTCAAACACATTGATCGCTCGCGAATCTACTATTCACACGAACTTACAGGTGATATGCCCTTTGTCCAACTCAAAGGGCGTATCCTCAGTTTTGATGAAGAGGGCAAGGGACGCAAACGCCGTCTCATTGCTCACTTTTCTGACGACCATGGAATTGTAGACCTTGTCTGGTTCAATGTCCAGAATTGGATTCAGGATACATATAAATTAGGTAAGGAATACATTGTCTTTGGAAAACCGAATTTCTATAATGGGCGTTTCCAAATCTCGCATCCCGACATCGATGATGCATCTGCCCTGACACTTAGCACGATGGGAATGCAGCCCTTCTACAGCATTCCTGTCAAGGCTGCGAAGCGAGGTGTTACGTCACGCATGATAGAACGACTGACGAACACGCTCTTCCGGCAGCTTAGCGACCGGGTCCCTGAAACGCTGCCCGAGGTCATCGTGCGTAAACAACTGCTGATGTCGCGCGATGAGGCCATTCGCAACATGCACTATCCCGCCAATGCCGAGGCGTTGAGCAGAGCATCCTATCGCCTCAAACTTGAGGAACTTTTCTATATTCAACTCAGCATCCTCAAGTTCACTGCCGACCGTCAGAAGGCTGTGCATGGCATACCGTGTCCGAGAGTCGGAACGATGTTCATGGACTTTTATCACAACCAGCTTCCCTTCACTCTCACCGGTGCGCAGCAACGTGTCATTAAAGAGATGCATGCCGACATGAAGAGCGGCAGGCAAATGAACCGTTTGCTGCAGGGTGACGTGGGCAGTGGTAAGACACTCGTGGCGCTCTTGGTGATGCTGCTTGCCATTGATAATGGTCTGCAAGCGTGCATCATGGCTCCTACAGAAATCCTGGCAGAACAACATCTGGAAACATTCCGTAATTTCTTGGGCGATATGCCTTTGCGTGTAGAGCTTCTGACTGGTATGGTAAAGGGAAAACGCCGTCAGACCGTCTTGGACGGACTTGCTAGCGGGGAGGTGAACATCCTGGTTGGTACACATGCAGTCATTGAGGATAATGTTGTTTTCCGTAACCTTGGCCTTGTAGTCATCGATGAACAACACCGTTTCGGTGTGGCCCAGCGAGCTCGTCTTTGGCGCAAGAATGTTGTGCCTCCACATGTGCTGGTTATGACGGCTACTCCTATTCCTCGAACGCTGGCCATGACGCTCTATGGTGATCTCGACGTCTCGATAATCAACGAACTTCCACCCGGGCGTAAACCCATCACGACGGTTCATCAGTACGAAAACCGAGCTGTCACGCTCTACCAGGGCATCCGTCAGCAGATATCGCTTGGCCGGCAGGTTTATGTTGTATATCCGCTCATAAAAGAAAGTGAAAAGATGGATCTTCAGAATCTCGAGGACGGGTATGACATGCTGTGCAAGACGTTCCCGGACCTGAAGATCAGCAAGGTGCATGGCAAGATGAAGGCCGCGGAAAAGGATGCAGAGATGCAACGCTTTGCCAATGGAGAGACAAATATCCTCGTAGCTACGACGGTCATCGAGGTTGGAGTGAATGTGCCAAATGCAAGCGTCATGGTGATTCAGAATGCCGAGCGTTTTGGCTTGGCTCAGTTGCATCAGTTGCGAGGCAGAGTAGGACGTGGTGCCGAACAATCGTACTGCATTCTTGTTACCAAATTCGAGTTGAGCGCAGAGACCAAGAAACGCATCCAGATCATGACCGAGACGAACGACGGCTTTGAGATTGCCGAGGCTGACTTGAAGTTCCGGGGCCCGGGTGACTTGGAGGGAACGCAGCAAAGTGGTACCGCTTTTGAACTTCGAGTGGCTAATCTTGCCCGTGACGGACAGATCGTACAGCAAGCCCGAGATCTGGCTCGTGAAGTGGTAGAGAACGACCCCGAACATGTCGTTCCGCAGTATTCGCTCTGTTGGTCGCGCTTGGAACAATTGGGCAAGGATCAGCAAGATTGGTCTTCCATTTCGTAAAACCTCTTTTACAATTAAGTGCTTAATTATCAAAAAAAAGGTTAATTAGGCCCTGTTTTTGAAAGAAAAGTCGTAATTTTGTGCTGATTTTCGGCTTTTCAGCTTTCTTGCTGCTAATGGCATGTTGCATGATGCGCAAGTGAATTGCCGTGTCCAAAGAAGAAATAACGATCAAAATTGTACAGATAAAATGGAAAGAACACTTGTATTGCTCAAGCCTGGCATTGTACAGCGCCAGCTGATGGGCGAAATCATTACTCGTTTCGAGAAGCGTGGTCTTCGCATCGTTGGTATGAAGATGATGCAGCTCACCGACGAAATCCTCGAAGAGCACTATTCACACCTTGTTGAGAAGCCCTTCTTCCAGTCTTTGAAGGACTCTATGACCGTAACCCCCGTTGTTGCCCTGGCTATTGAGGGTGTTGACGCAATTCGCGTTGTCCGTATGATGGCAGGTACCACCAACGGCCGCAACGCAGCTCCTGGCACCATCCGCGGTGACTATTGTATGAGCAACCAGCAGAATGTGGTTCATGCCAGCGATGGTCCTCACACTGCCTATGATGAACTGAAGCGTTTCTTCAAGGAAGGCGAAATTTTTGACTTCGGTTCTTGCAACCTGGATCGCCTGTATGCTCCCGATGAATATAATCGTGACGCATAAGACGTAACCCTCCAGATTTTAATAACTGACAAAAGAATAACCATTACTAATGAATTTTAAATCAATACTTGCTGCACTTGCTGTGGCCCTTGTCAGTCTGCCCTCCCAGGGGCAAGACTTGCTTGCGCGTCAGGCACCTGTGGACAAGCGGATGAAGTCGCTTGACTCCGTCAGTCTGCGACGTATACTCCCCGACCTTAACTTTACCGCTCCTGCGTCTACTCCTGCAGTGGATCTTTATCCAGAGTGGAGTAACAAGAAAGGACGTACATACGACGTCAAGAAACCCGACGAGTTCAGCATTGACCTGCGCCATTTCTGTATGCCATGCGACAGCCGACTCGTGACATCTCACTTTGGTTATCGTCCCCAGTTCGGCCGCAATCACTACGGAACCGACATCAAACTCTATGTTGGTGATACTGTCCGCGCTGCTTTCAGTGGCAAGATTCGCATCGTTGCCTATGAGGCAAAGGGATATGGAAACTATGTGATTATCAGACACGATAATGGTCTCGAAACTGTTTACGGACACATGTCGAAGCATCTGGTTCGTGAAAACCAGATTGTACGTGCGGGCGAGCCCATTGGTCTGGGTGGTAATACAGGCCGTTCCTATGGCTCGCATCTGCATTTTGAGACCCGTTTCCTCGGTGAATATATTGACCCCGAGAAACTCTTTGATTTCCAGGCACAGGATGCCAAGGCTGACTATTACGTATACCGCTCCAACGGACGTGGTACGCTCATAGGTAATCCTCATCCTGCAGACCCCGCTCCTGTTTTGGCAACAAGCAACAAGCGTGCAACGACGAAGCGTGAAACCGTGGTGGCTGTTGCTGACGTTGAGGAGGTTGCTGCCAAGGCTACCGAACCTCGCGCTAAGGTAGAGAAAAAGGAAAAGGCCAAGAAGGAGAAGACTGTGACGAAGAAGATTCATTCTGTAAAGCAGGGTGATACGCTCTACAGCATCGCCAAAAAGAACAACACAACGGTTGAGAAGCTCTGCAAGATCAACCATATCTCGGAGACCGCAACGCTCCGCATTGGCCAAGTCTTAAGATGCTCTTAAATTTGCATTCTGAATAATTAGAGACTCGACACGTAAGTGTCGGGTCTTTTTTTGCCCTTTTTTTTGTGAAATACGCAAAAAAGTAGTAATTTTGTCGGTTGAAATAGATACAATATGACAACACAAGAGCAATTCCAGCAGGTCATGACGGAGTGCCGAACGCTCTTCGCCAATAAACTGCATGACTACGGGGCAGCTTGGCGCATCATGCGTCCTTGCAGCGTCACCGATCAGATATTCATCAAAGCAAACCGCATCCGTAGCATCGAGACCAAGGGCGTGACGATGGTTGACGAGGGTATTCGCCCCGAATTCATTGGTATTGTTAACTATGCCATCATTGGTCTTATTCAACTTGAACTCGGCTATGCCGACAAGGCAGATGCAATGACTGCCGAAGAAGCACTTGCCGCCTACGACAAGCATGCTGACGAAGCGCTACAACTGATGTTGCGCAAGAATCATGACTATGACGAGGCATGGCGCTCCATGCGAATAAGTAGTTACACCGACCTCATCCTGATGAAGATCTTCCGCACCAAGCAGATTGAAGCGCTTGAAGGCGGTACACTTGTGTCAGAAGGCATTGATGCCAACTACATGGATATGATGAATTATGCCGTTTTTGGTTTGATTAAACTTACCTTTGAGGAAGCATGAAGCAAAAACTACTCTGGCTAGCCGTCAACATGTGCCGTCTGATAATTGCGGTTGCATTTATCTTTTCCGGCCTTGCGAAGGTCATCGACCCTCATGGCACCGAGTATAAGATTCATGACTATGCTGAAGCGTTTGGCTTAGGCCACCTTATGCCTAGCGTCTTGGCACTTATCCTCTCCATTTCGCTCGCAATCTTTGAGTTCCGCATCGGTTTCTGTGTGCTCTTTGGCATCTATCGACGCTTTACATCCAGGGCAGCACTTGCCTTTATGCTTGTCTTCACGCCCCTCACCCTTTACCTTGCTCTGACTAATCCAATCAGCGATTGCGGGTGTTTCGGCGATGCATTGGTTCTCTCCAACTGGCAGACGTTTTTCAAGAATATTGTTCTCCTCGGTTGTGCCGTCGTTCTTGTGCGCTGGCATCAAAAGCAGTTACGTGTCATTAGCGAAGGACGCCAGTGGATCATTCTCATCTACGCCCAGATCTTCGCTCTTTCCGTTGCCTTATATGCTCTCTGGCGCTTGCCCGTCTACGACTTCCGTCCCTATCGTGTGGGTGCCAATCTCCCCGAACTGATGCAACCAAGTGGTGATGGTCAGTATGTGTCTTCGTTCCTGATGGAGAAGGAAGGCAAGCAGGAGTGGTTCACAACAGAAGATTATCCTGACAGCACTTGGACTTTTGTTGATACGAAGACGGAACTTGTAGGCGAACTTGAACCTCCCGTCATTGACAACTTTACTATATACACTTGGCCAGAAGGCGAGGACATCACGGAGATTGTACTTTCCGATCCCGAATACACGTTCCTCTTCATTGCTCCTAGTCTAGAAAATGCCGATGACGGACACATGGATGCTTACAATCGCATCTACGAATATGCCAATGCGCATGCTTATCCATTCTACTGCCTTACGAGTAGCAACGATGCCGGCATCGCACGTTGGCAAGACCTGACAGGCGCCGAATATCCGTTCTGCCAGACAGATGAACTTACGCTCAAGACGATGGTGCGCTCCAATCCTGGGCTTATGCTCCTCAAACAGGGCGTTGTCATTGCCAAGTGGCCCTACACTGATATGCCCGATCTCAAGGAAGTGTCGCCCACGCTTGAGAAGACGGAATATGGAAAACCTGACTATACGAGCAAGACACGATTCATCGTCAAACTCCTTCTTTGGTTCATCATCCCTCTCGTCGTCATCACCATCCTCGATCGTACGTGGTGGTGGACGACCATTCAGATTAATCGTCGTAGAAAGTTAAAAAAGAAAAGTGAGAATAAAAATCCGGTGAGTTGAAGCCAAGATAAAAGATAGAAATATACATAATTATATTATTAACCGTTTAAAATCATTTTGTTATGAGAAAAAAGATTGTAGCAGGTAACTGGAAGATGAACCTGAACCTGCAAGAAGGCGTAGCCCTGGCAAACGAGTTGAAGGACGCATTGGCAGCAGAGAAGCCCAACTGTGACGTAATCATTTGCACTCCCTTCATCCACCTTGCAACTGTTGCTGGCATCACTGAGGGTACCGTTATCGGTCTTGGTGCAGAGAACTGCGCAGATAAGGAGAAGGGTGCTTACACCGGTGAGGTTAGCGCTGCTCAGGTAAAGAGCACTGGTGCTCAGTATGTTATCCTTGGCCACTCAGAGCGTCGTGCCTACTATGGTGAGACCGCAGAGATCCTGAAGGAGAAGGTTAACCTGGCTCTGGCTAATGGTCTCAAGGTTATCTTCTGCATCGGTGAGGTTCTCGAGGAGCGCGAGGCTAACAAGCAGAATGAGGTAGTAGGTGCTCAGCTGGCTGACAGCCTGTTCGACCTGACCGAGGAGCAGCTCTCTAACGTAATCCTGGCTTACGAACCCGTATGGGCTATCGGTACCGGTAAGACCGCTACTGCTGAGCAGGCTCAGGATATGCACGCATTCATCCGTGGCTGCATCGCTGGCAACTTCGGTGAGAAGGCTGCTGAGGAGATCTCTATCCTCTACGGTGGTTCTTGCAAGCCCAGCAACGCTAAGGAGATCTTCTCTAAGCCCGATGTTGACGGTGGTCTGATTGGTGGTGCTGCACTCAAGTGCGCTGACTTCAAGGGCATCATCGACGCTTGGAACTAATGTTCCGATCACGAGTTGTACTTTTGCTTCTCTCTGTGCTGTTCCCTCTTGTGGGAATGGCTCAGGAGAAGTACACGGACAAGCTCAGGCAGCGTGGCACGTCAGGTGCCGTTGTTGTGGTGCATCAAGATGCCGAGATTGAGGAGTTGGTCAACGGAAACTCCGTTGCCAGTCGTGACACGGCTTCTGTCGATCTGGCCGATGAGGCTAAGAAGGAGAAGACGTCCGGCCCTCACACCAAGGCAGACGGTTACCGCGTACAAATCTATATGGCAGGCAACACCGCCAATGACAAGGCCGTTGTCAAAGGCTATGCCAAGCGATTCAAGTCACGCTTCCCCAACGTTAATGCCTATGTAAGCTTCAATTCGCCCCATTGGGTGTGCACGGTTGGGGACTACAAGACACGCGAAGAGGCAAACGAGATGTTGAAGCAGGTCCGTTCCTCCTTCAACACCGCCTACATTGTCCGGAGTAAGATAAACAAGTTCTATTAAAAAGTAGACTAGTTATAGGTTAGGTTCGATGCAGAACCTAACCTTTTTCTTTTAGAAAGGAGACGTTTTTAAACGTACCAATTAAACCAATCGTCGGGTACCTTGTCATATGAAGTGACGAAACAATTTGACAATACATATGAGACGATTCGTTTTTTGCGCCCTAATTGGGCTTGCTTTTGCTGGTATTCAACCGATTTTTGCAGAGGATGTAGTGGTCAACTTCAAAGGAAACAAAGTTGACGTTAAAAATACGTGCAAGGACAGTGTGTCGGTGGACGTCAAGGGAGGACTGGTACAGATAGTCAGTCAGTACAAGCAGCGTGAACTGGATATCGTGCTGAAAGGAAAGTGTGACAATGGACGTCTGGTTCTCACTACCAAGGACAAGGCAATCGTGACACTCGACGGACTGATGCTGACAAGCCAAGAAGGTGCTCCGCTTTGGCTGAAAAACAAAAAGCGTGTGAAGGTTGTTGCAAAGAATGGCACGGACAATGAACTTTGTGTTGCGGCTTGCCCTGACACGGCAACGATGAAGTCTTCTGTTATTTTTGCCAAAGATAAGATCCGTTTTGCCGGTAAGGGTAGTCTTAAGGTGTTGGCTACGGCCGATGGCTGCAAAGGCATCAATGGTAAAAAGGATATTACTATTGATGATCTGACGTTAGACGTTCAGACGCTTGGGCAAAACCTTGGCAAAGACACGTTAGGCTTCGGTGGTTTCCCAAGTTTCGGTGAAGGTGGTTTCCCAGGTTTTGGTGAAGGTGGTTTCCCTGGTTTCGGTGAGGGTGGTTTCCCAGGTTTTGGTGAAGGTGGTTTCCCAGGTTTTGGTGAAGGTGGCTTCCCCGGGTTTGGTGGACCTCGTGAAGAAGGCGATACGACTCAGCACCATAGGCCTCATGGGTTTCCCGGCGGTGAAGGTGGTTTCCCTGACTTCGGTGGCGGCTTTGGCGGCTTTGGTGGATTCGGCGGCGGTGGTAATTCGGGTGACCCCGACGAAGGCGACTGGGGATTCAAACAGCGTTACATAGGCAAGACCAAGGGCATCAAGGCGCTTGGACAGGTCATCATTAATAGTGGTCGCGTGTCGGTAAAGACCGTGTCGTCTGGTGCCGAGGGTATCGAGGGTAAGAAAGGTGTGATTGTCAATGGTGGCGAAGTAATCGTCGATGCCATCGACGATGCCATCAATGCCGACGCTCCCATCGAGTTCAATGGTGGAAAGGTTGTGGCAGAGAGCCACGGAAATGATGCAGTAGACGCCAACTATGGAAGTGGAATGATGGGATTTGGTCCCGGTATGTTTGGTGGTCAAACCAATACAGAGAAGAAGGACGAAAAGAAGGATGGTGTGGACGCCGCCATTACGATCCGTGGTGGCGAGGTTTATGCATGGAGTCATGTCGGTTCGCCTGAAGAAGGTCTGGACTGCGACTTTACTCCTCTGGTTATTGATGGTGGCACCATCTTCACTTTAGGTGGAGGTATGGGTGAGATGCCCAGCGTGCCTACTGCAGAGACAGCAAAGCAACCAACTGTGTTGTTCCTTGGTCTGTCGCTGACGAAGGGCGAGACGGTGAAGGTTATGGAAACAGGCAAAGTTCTTTTCTGCCTCGATGCCCCTTGTAACTTCAACAACAGCGCTACTGTCTTCACTCATCCTGAACTTAAGATGGGGCACACATATCGTATCGTTGCCAAAAACTACGAACGCGAGTTTACCTTCAACGAGGCGTTTATGACAGTTCGATAACTCTTTATTTTGAAATGACGCGGTCTCCACAGGCCTTGGCCATGCGAGTTTCCAGTTCCTTGACCTCCTGGTACCGCTGCATGAGGGCTCGGTATTGATCTCTGTTTGAAAGGACGGTACGATCACGCATCTGTTCCATGATTTCTGCTTTCTGCTTTTTGACGAAGCTGAGCTTGAGATCGGTGAGCAGGTGCGTGACGAGTTCCATGAGCATGTTGTACTGCTCCTGTAGGTTTTGTGCCTCGTTCTTTTTGTAGAAACTGCTCAGTTCTTCCTTATCGGTACTCAGTTCGAAGGCAAGACTTGAGATTTGTTGCTCGGGATGGTTGAGAAAAAAACGTTCTGCCACGAAGTTCGGTTCGTTGACATGTTGCAACGCCATTTCCAACAGGTTCTGATAAATTGGACTTTCCAGTTTGAGACCATCTTGGTCTAAAGAGTAATAGATGAACTCGATGACGCTGACGGGTTGTGTGTTGCCCGACTCGTCCTCTGCATTGCAAATAATCTTCTCGCCATGGCGGATGACCGACTGGATAATGAGCGTCTCAATGGGCGAAACTGCGGGCCTCCTCGTCTTTATGGAGTGCTGTTGAACAGTCTTCTTTTCTCCATCATTGGATGGTGAAAATCCGGCCTCATTGTCGAACGATGCTCCTACACCTGCTTCGTAAGGTGGAATGTCTGTTCCCGCTTCGAAGGGTGTCGGTGGGAAACCTGCATCGGGCGCAACTGTTGATGCGTCCTCCAGGACTGGAGGGAAGGCTGATTGGTCGGCAATCGGCGAGTTTGCTGCGACCTCGTTGGGAGGCAGATGTCCGCCCGTATTGTTCCGCCTTTCTTCCCTTTCTCTCTCCTTTTTCCACTCTTCTATGTTCTTCTTTACCTGTTTGCCTACTGCATCGGTAATGAGTTTCTCACCGATTTGCATCAGTTGGGCCGTCTCGCGGACGTAGAGTGTACGCTTTATCTCGTCGGGGATAACTGCAATGCTCTGCACGATGTTTGTTACTAGGTTGCTCAGTCGGATGGGGTCTCCCTGAGCCTCCTTGAGCAGCAGGTCGGTCTTAAAGCGTATAAAGTCAACTTGATGCTCGTCCATGTACTTTTGAAGATCCTGTGGCGTGTGCTCACGGGCAAAGTCATCGGGGTCTTTTCCGTCGGGGAGGAGTAGTAGGCGCACGTTCATACCTTCTCGCAAGAACATGTCGATACCTCGCTGACTCGCTTTGATGCCGGCGGCATCACCATCGTAGATGACCACCACATTGTTTGTGAAGCGGCGCAAGAGGCGTATCTGCTCGTGGGTCAATGCCGTTCCGGATGAGGCAACAACGTTTTCTACGCCAGCTTGATGCATGGAAATGACGTCGGTATATCCTTCAACCATGTATACGCAGTCCTTCTTGTTGATGGCTTGCTTGGCTTGGAAGAGGCCGTATAGTTCGCTCTTCTTGTGGTAGATGACGCTCTCGGGTGAGTTCTGGTACTTCACACTGACGCCCTTGGTGGCAGCGTCGAGCACACGACCTCCGAATCCCACAACTTTGCCGCTGACAGTAAAGATGGGGAACATGACGCGCCCAGCAAAACGGTCGAAAAGCGTTCCATTGTCACGCTTGATGCTGATGCCCACGCCATGAGCGATGCCCTGTTCGTCGGGCGTACTGATTAGGTACTTCTCCTTGTATCCCGCCTTCAGCGCTGCTTGGGTACACATTTCACGCTGACTGGGTGAGTAGCCCAGCTGGAACTTTTCGATGATGTCGTCGCGGAAACCACGTCCACGGAAATAGGTTAGTCCGACGTTTCGCCCCTCGGGTGTCTCCTTCAACTGCTCTTGGAACCACTTGTTCGCCCAGTCGTTGACGATGAACATGCTCTCGCGTTCTGTCTGGCTCGCCTTCTCCTCAGCTGTCAGTTCGCGTTCTTCGATGGTGATTCCATATTTTTTTGCTAGCCATCGTAATGCATCGGGATAGGAGAGTTGTTCGTGCTCCATGATGAACCCTACGGGGTTGCCACCCTTTCCGCAGGCAAAACACTTACAGTAGTTCTTGGCAGGTGAAACCATGAAGGACGGCGTGCGGTCGTCGTGGAAAGGGCAGAGTCCCTTGTAGTTGGCTCCAGCACGTCTCAGCGTAACGAAGTCGCTCACCACATCGACGATGTTGGCGGCGTCCAGAATCTTTGCCTTGGTTATGTTGTCAATCATTGTCTGTTCTTGAGAATCTTTTCGCCCAAATCAATCATCAGCTCGCAGTGGCGTCTGTTGCGTACATTCAGGTCTTCATCCCAAACTAAAAGGTCGGGTAGTGATACGGCAAAGTAATCCATGCGAACTTGGTCGAAGTAGTGGTTCTTGCCATAGTTGATGAGTTTGTGTGCCAGACTGAAAGCCTTGTCCTGCTGGCCAAGAGCCAGATAGCATAGTGCGGCGAAGAAAATCTTCTCGGGTTTCGCGTCGTTGTAATAGAGTGCGGCTGCCGGTTCGGTGGGACCAACGGTTCCCTGTTCGAAACAAGTCTGGCTCTGTTGCAGACTAGCTGCTTTTTCATCCTTGTTGGCAGCAAAATTTGCCTTGAGTCGGTACGCTTCGCCCAGATAATAGTAGATGTCGTTGTCCTGCGAACCGTACAGTTTGCCTTCGCCCAGATTATGGGGGAAGACGAGGCATTCACGCAGCAAACCGATGGCTTTGTCCAGCTGCTCGGTCTGCTCGATTGCTTGGTTGGCTTGCTCGATTATCTGCTTGGCAATTTCGATGCGGCATAACTGGTACTGACCGCTCACCTTGCCTTCACCACCCTCCCATGGGTGGAAGATGCGTTGGTCGATGATTTGCTTGGCCTCGGCATAGCGTCCCTGTTGATTGAGTAGGGTGGCGTGCTCGAGAACGAGGTCGTCACGCAGACGAATCAGTTCGGGACGAGCCTCGTAGTCAGTCAGGCGTTCCTCTGGAGTATGACCGAGTCGCTTACGCAACTGGTCGTATTCCATGAAGATGCGGGCGTCCGTCTCGTCCAGATGATAGGCGTATTGCATCTCGTTGAGTGCTCGATCGGGGTCGTTTCGCTTGTTGAAGTAGAGCAGGGCCAAGTTACGGTGTACGGTCGGACGAGTCATGTCTGCCTTTTCGCTCATTTCCCAATATAGTTGTGCCTGCTCGTACTGGCGCTTGTCGTAGTAGAGGTTGCCAAGTAGGTAACTTGCCGTGGCGTCTTCGGGATTGCGTCGCAAGGCTTCACTTAGTACCACAACGTCCTCCATGCGGTTGGGGAAGCAGAAGTCCACGTTCGCCTGAGCCGCTTTCTTCCAGAGGACATCGCTGCTGTTGGGATTTTCAATGCTGTCGATGTATGCGCGATAATAATGTGTGAGGGGTGTGGCAATACCAAGCTTGATGGCATGGTCGAGGATTCTGCCTGCCATGAGCCAGATGCCTGCGGCTATGCAGTCGAGGGCCGTCTCGTGGTAATTGTTGATGTCGTCGTGCATGAGCTCGAAGGCCTCTTTTTCGTGCATGAGGAATTTCTCGTCCTCCTCGTTGCGCAAGAGCATGATGCAGAGGTAGTTAAAAGGATTGATGCAGAGCGACTCGGCAATGAGGGCCTGCTGTTGGACGGTGTTATGTACGTGGGAGTCGAAGGATGACTGTTCGAGGAGGTAGGCTTTGAGGGCACGTGCCTTGTGGTTGTGCCATCCGCTGATGAGGGATTTGTCCACTTCGCTGAGTGCATCGTCAAGGTTGCCGCGCATGTGGCTTATCTGGGCACACATCATGAATCCTGCGGCTTGCCAGGCAGCGTTCCATGTGGACTTGTATGCCCAGTCGTAGGCTTCGTCAAGTTTTGTCTTTCCCAGTGCGGTGTTGAGGCCAGCCTTCATGGCCTGCATCTTGAGGCAGAGGGCTAGGTTGTAAAGGGGTTCGCCGTCGTATGGGTTGAGGTTGCGCTTCTGCAGCACTTTGACCGCTGTGCGCAGATAGGGTTCGGCTGTGTTGAAGCGGCCACGTCGGATGTACCAAAGGCCCATGGCGTTGTTACAGCGTACATCCAGAGGATCGCGGCGAAGGGCTTCCTCGTAATAGTCAAGTGCCGACCAGGTGGCGTGGCGATATTGCTCGAGGTGCAGACCCGTGAGGAAGAGCTGCTCGTTAGTCTTTATCTCCTTTGGTCGCAAGGCAGCCTCGGCAGCCTCGGGGATGGGCTGTATCTCATCGGGCTCTGCATGCCAGGATAGACGTGTGGTGCCCGATATATGCACGTTCAGTTGGTTGAAGGCCAAACCTTGAAGAGCGATTTCCTGGTCGAAGATTTTCTCAGGGGAAAGTCCTGTGGTTGTGCAGAGAAGCTCTGTCCCGTTGTCGCCCGTTACGTTGATTGAAATGTGCTGAGGTGAGGTTGCAAAGAGTTGGAGGCGTATGCTGTTCTTGCCTTCAACCTCGGTGACGTTGAGGAGGAGGTCCTTGTTTGCATTTTTGACGATACCCAGTTCTCGGTAAGGCATGAAGTATTGAACGAATGACTTTTCCTCATACGGCATGAGCCACGAGAAGTCGGGCTGGTTTTCGGTAAAGACGCCCGCCATCAGTTCGATGTATGGACCATCCTCGTCGGTGAGGTTGCGGTCCCAGGCTCGTCCGAAGTCACCGTTTCCCCAAGTCCATTGCTTCTTGCCTGGTGCTACGTGGTGGTCGGCCACATGTAGCATGCCAGCCTGTGTGTCGTTCTCGTAGCCTCCCTCGAAATTATATTTCGACTTGGCTACCATGTACGATGTTGGCACCTTGATGTTCTTGTAGTTGGAGATGTCGACGCCGGCCGAATAGTCCATCTTATAGTAGGTACCCGTGGCGATGGGAAAACTGCTCACGGCACGCTTGCCATGGTCGAAGACCGCATTGACATCTGGTGGGAAGACACTCTGGTAAGCATCGTTGACTGCTACGGCTGGGTTGGCCCACCACAGGAAGGTCTGTGGCGTATCGGTAGGATTGTATAGGCGGCCCTGAATCTCGAGGTATGCACATCCGGGACGTAAACGAAATCCTGCCTGGCCTTGCTGGTGAAACATGCGTTCGCGTTCGTTCACCCAGACGGTTACTGCCCCATCCGCTTCCTCGACGATTTTGCAATCCACTGGCATGTAGGTGCTTGGACGGTGGTGCTGAGGCCAGTTGAACTCTATTCCACCACTGATCCAAGGTCCCGCCAAGCCCACCAGAGCAGGTTTGATGACCTGATTGTAGTAGATGAAATGGCGCTGCTTTATCTTGTCGTATGCCATCTGTACGCGTCCACCCAGTTCGGGCAGTATCATCACTTTTATGTATTCGTTTTCCAGGAAGACAGCATCGTAGTCATGTGGCGTTGGTTCGTCGGCCATGCTCTCGATGACAGGGTATGGGTAGACAACGCCGCTGCTGCCCTGATAGACTCTCTTCTCAAGGAAAATAGGGTTCTTTTCGGGCTTTCCGACTTCGTAGGTGGGGATGTTTATAGTTTCGTGCCAAGCTTTTACCATTGGTTATGAGGTTTTTCGGTTTTGTGGTTTTTCGGTTAAGTAATTATGCGGTTGCCAACTCTTTCTCCAATTCTTCGAGCGACTTGCCCTTTGTCTCGGGGCAGCGCTTGAATAGGAAGAGGAAGGCGACCATGCAGATGGCGCTATAGATCCAGAAGGATCCGTAGCTTCCGAGTGACGAGTTCATGATGGGGAAAGAATAAGTCAGTGTGCAGCAACCTGCCCAAAGGGCAAAGGTGCAGACAGACATGGCCAGACCGCGAATCTTGTGAGGGAAGATCTCGGAGAGAAGAACCCAAGTTACGGGGCCCAGTGTCATGGCATAGCAAGAGATAGCTGCCACAACCAGTGCCACCATGGCAATGCCCTGCACGCCCATGTAGTAGCATGTGCCCAGTATGAGGTAGATGAGACCCAGGCCTCCGGCACCAATCAGCATCAAGGTGCGTCGTCCCCATTTCTCCACGGTATAGAGGGCCACGAAGGTGAAGAGCACGTTGGCAATGCCGGTGATGACGATGTTGATGAACATGCCGTCGACCGAGAATCCTGCGCCCTGGAATATCTCTTGTGCGTAGTTGAAGATAACGTTCGTACCACACCATTGCTGGAAGACCGCTATCACAAGTCCCAGAAGTAGCACTTTCTTGTAGGAGAAAAGCGAAGCGGTTGCTGACTTGCTTTGTTTTTCTTCCGTTTGCTCAGTCGTTGCAGGTTGCTTCATCTGCTTGGCTTTCCTCATCTCCGTGAAGACGGGGCTTTCGGGGATAAAGCATGCTAAGAAGAGGAAGAGGCCGGCCGGCAGCGTCTCGGCCCAGAACATCCAGCGCCATCCCATCTGTACGTTCCATGAACTCATCAGTTCTGTCTGACTTGCGGACTCGCTCACCGATTCTGCCAACAACATATTGATAATCTGGGCACCCAGGATGCCGAGCACGATGGTCATCTGGTTCAGGCTGACCATGCGACCGCGAATGTGGGCAGGCGAAACCTCAGCAATGTACATGGGAGATAGGGCGCTGGCGACGCCGATGCCGATACCACCCAGGAACCTGGCGATGTTGAAGAGTGTGAAGTCGTTGAAGGCTCCTGTCGTGATGGCGCTCACCGTAAAGAGCACGGCAGCAATGAGCAGCAGCGGCTTACGCCCCCAACGGTCGGCCAGTATGCCGGCAGTCATGGCACCCACCAGACAGCCGATGTTGGCCGTCGTCATGGCCAGTCCTTGCAAGGCTGGCGAATCGGTAATGCCAAAGAAAACTTCGTAGAAGGGCTTGGCTCCGCCAATAACAACCCAGTCGTAGCCGAAAAGCAGTCCGCCCATGGCCGACACGC
>JAKSLN010000026.1 GCA_024401165.1 Bacteroidaceae bacterium | reverse complement strand
AGGGCACACCCAGGAAGGTGTCTGCGCTACGCTGGTAGAGTTGAAGCGAGAGGCGCCCTTTGCCAGCGGGAGTGGTGGGCGGTGCCACGTAGAACTGGAAGAAGGCATGGCAAGGAGGCAGGTTCATGTTGTCCAGGTCTGCCACATTCCATGCGGAAACGATGATACGACGGCAGTTAGGGTCTTTCTTGATGGTGTCTACTGCCTGCTGTATCTGATCGATGAATCCGCCATTATAATCTGGCCAAGAGCGCCACTGATAGCCGTAGATGTGGCCCAGATCACCGGTCTCGGGATCTGCCCATTCGTTCCAAATGCGAACGCCGCGCTCTTGCAACCACTTTGCATTGGTGTTACCCTGAAGGAACCAGAGCAGTTCGTAGATGATACTTTTGAGGTGTACTTTCTTGGTGGTCAGCAGAGGGAACCCCTCCTGCAGGTTGAAGCGCATCTGATGTCCAAAGATGCTTTTCGTTCCGGTTCCCGTGCGGTCACCTTTTTCTACTCCTTCGTCAAGGATTCTGTTCAGTAGGTCTAAGTATTGTTTCATCGGTAGTCGTATTTTCTTCTTTTTTCAAAAGGGGTTTGGTCTCTTGCCCGTCAAATGGAGATTCCTTCGTTTCATTTTCATCGAACATGCCGTAGGTTGTGCGCAGGACACGGAACTCGGTGCGTCGATTGTATGCATTGCATTTCTCCTGTATTTCCGCTTCCTCAAACCGTTTGATGAATGTTTCTGTCAGCGTGTCGCCGACGTTCAGGAATGCATTCTGCTCAGCCATCTTTCTTGTCACAACCTTGGGACGGCTCTCTCCGTATCCCACAGGCTGAAGTCGGTCCTGCGCAATGCCATGTTCAATGAGGTAGTTGACAACGCTCTCTGCTCGACGCTGTGAGAGTCGCTCGTTGTACGCATCGGCACCACGATAGTCGCAGTGGCTGGAAAGCTCGATGGTGATATTGGGATTCTCGTTGAGGAGGTCGACAAGCGAGTCGAGTGCTGTGGTAGAAGACTCGGTGAGTTGTGCGCTGTCGAATTCGTAGAATACGTTACGGACAAGGACGGGTGTGTTGAGGCTTGCCAGCGGGAACTGCAACGTGTATTCGCGACTTTCGTGAGTCGTGTCAACCTCGATTTCTTCGGTGTGGTTCAGATAACCCTTACACGTGCCTAATAGTATGTATTTGACATTTGGTTTTATTATTTCGGTAAAGGAACCGTCTCCACGAACGCTGATTTTCTTGTTCGTCCCATCGTTTCCAACCATGTAGACCAGTCCCTCGGGCAGTTCGTATCCATCTTTCTCGTAAACCCACCCCTTGATGGTCTGGAGGATTTCGGGGCACTCAAAAGAATAAAGGTGGTCCCATCCACGACCATCCCCTCGGTTAGATGAGAAGAATCCGCGATTGTGAACTCCTTCAAATGTCATTCCGAAGTCGTCTCCCATCGAGTTCATCGGATATTTTAGATTTTCTATTTTCCAGCGCTCCGTCTTTTTGCTGACAGTATCTCGCACGGCGCAGAAAAGATCGAGGCCGCCCATTCCGGGGTGTCCGTCGGATGAGAAATACAGGTCACCGTTTGGTCGGAAGGTTGGGAACATCTCATTGCCGGGGGTGTTGATGGGCTCACCGAGATTCTCGACTCCACCTAAACCGTTTCCGATAGAGATGCGCCAAATGTCCAAACCTCCCATTCCACCGGGCATATCGCTGACGAAATAAAGCCAATTCCCATCGGGAGAAACTGCTGGGTGAGCATAGCTCGACAGCGTGTCGGACGAAATCTCCAGTTTCTGGGGTTTACTCCAGGATGCGTCACTGCGTTGGCTGGTGTATATCTCTGCGTAGCGCGGATAGTCGGGGTCGTGGGTGCAACGAGTCAGATACATCGTCTTACCATCGGGGCTGAAACAGATAGCACCCTCTTCGTATGCTGTGTTAATTTCGCCTTCGCATGGCTCGGGCGTTGTCCATTTCTGCTTGTCATCAAGTTTGGTATGGAAAATGTCTGTACTCTTGACGCCGCTGATGCCGCTAATGTCGTCACCGGTTGCTTGTGGACGAGTGGTTGTAAAGTATAGTTCCTCGTATTCATCGCCCGTTAAAACCGGACAAAAGTCTGCACGGCGCGCATTTAAGGTTGTTAGTTTCTTAATGCTATAAAGAGTCGGAGAATTCTTCCATTGAGGTGCCAGGCGGCATCCGCGAAGTCCGTTCAAGGCAAGTTGGTTGTCGGGTACTGTGTCAAGAAAAAGTTGGTAATTCTTCTCAGCGTTCTTGTAGTCCCCTGATTTTTGCTGCATTTGTGCTAAGTAGAGCAATACCATGCTGTCGGGGTAGTGGTAGCGCAATGCATTCTGGTAGGCTGCTGCTGCCTTGGCCGTATAGTTGATTCTTCGGTAGCATTCTGCCATTTTCCATGCGCGTTCACCGCGTTTTTCTTTCTCTTTGGCGGGTGTTTTGGAGTAGGCAGTCTTGTATTCTGCTGCTGCGTCATAGTATTCTCCAATTGTAAAGAAAGCATCTCCCTTCTTTACGTTTTGCTCTGCTCCGCATCTCCAGAACAAACATAGCACGACAAACAGAAGCGTGATCCCGATGGGACCACGAAGTATGCGACGTATGTTCGAAGGACTTAGCATTGTATTAGTTATAACGCACGTGTACCTTATTTTATTGCCCGTTTCCTTTTTATTTTTTCTTTCTCTTACCTTTTGGGGTCTCTGGAGTTGAGGAAACGTGACGATTTGAACTGTCGCTCAGCACTTGTACTACGATGTCGTTGACCATCTGTTTGAGCTCGCCTATGAATGTGGTTGCTTCATACTGACTATGCTCAATCTGCCTTAGTTTCTTTTCCCAAAGTCCGGTTAATTCGGCACTTTTTAACAGTTCTTCGTGGATGAGACCAATCAACTCTACACCGGTTGGTGTTGCCCAAAGTGTCGTTCGTTCCTTGCGGATGTAGCGTCGTCGATAGAGTGTTTCAATGATTGCTGCTCGCGTACTGGGGCGTCCGATTCCATTTTCTTTTAGGGCGTCTCGCAATTCGTCGTTTTCGACGAATCGACCAGCGGTTTCCATTGCTCGCAACAATGTTGCTTCCGTATAGGGTTTGGGGGGTGTAGTCCATTTCTCTGAGAGGGTTGGTATATGTGGACCGCTCTCGCCTTTCGTGAAGGTTTGGAAGGTCCCGATTCTCTCGCCCATTCCGTCCTCTTTTCCCGTCTCGCCAAGGGGAGAATCCTCTTTGGTCACATTTGTCTGCTCTGTTTTCTGGAAGACGACCTTCCACCCCTCGTCGGTAATGCGCTTGAAGGTGGCGCGGAAGAGCATGTGTGAGTCATTGCCATTTAACTCTTTGAAGGGAACCTCCCCCATTACCGTTGTCGTTTCAAACTTGCAGTCATCGTAGAAAGCCGCGATGAAAGCGCGAGAAACAAGGTCAAAAACCTTTTCCTCCATCTCCGTCAATCCCTTTGGGGGAACACCTGTGGGAATGATGGCGTGGTGATCGGTAACCTTCGAGTTGTCGAATACCTTCTTTGATTTTTTTAGAGGTTTCCCTCCCAGTGGTTTAACGAGTGGTGCGTAGACTTGTTGACCCGAAAAGTTGGTTAGGAAGAGTCCGTTCATTATGTTCGGACACTTAGGGTAAACGTCGTCGGGCAAGAAGGTCGTGTCGACGCGAGGATAAGTGGTAAATTTCTTCTCGTACAAACTTTGTATGAGCTGCAGAGTCATGTCTGCTGAGAAGCCAAATTTCTTGTTGCAGTCAACCTGAAGACTGGTCAGGTCGTATAGGCGTGGTGGGGATTCGAAACCATTCTTCTTTGTGACGGAAAGTACGGTAAAATCGTTGTTTTTTATCGATTCGAGTATGCGCTTTCCCTCTTCTTCTGTGTTGTATTCTACTTGTTTGTAGATGGGACCTTTGGACTTTTGTGTTTTCCCTTCTTTGGCGGCTGCTGCCACTTGTGCAGCATCTTCTGCTTCCGCGTCCTCATCGTGGGCAATGGCCGTGAACTTTGTTTCCCGGTAAATGGTGGAGAGCACCCAAGACTGTTTGGGGACGAAGTTTTCTATCTCGTGCTGTCTGCGTACGATAAGGGCCAGGGTTGGCGTCTGAACTCTGCCGATAGAAAGCACCTGTCGTGCTTCTTGACGATATTTCAATGTGTATAGTCGAGTGGCATTCATGCCCAGCAGCCAGTCTCCTGTGGCACGCGAATAGCCGGCCAGGTACAGGTTCTGGTAATCGCTTTGGTCTTTCAGGTCGTGAAAGCCCTCACGGATGGCCTCTTCCGTCAGCGATGAAATCCACAGTCTTTTCACAGGACACGTTACGCCCACCTTTGCCATTACCCAGCGCTGGATGAGCTCTCCCTCTTGTCCAGCATCACCGCAATTGACGATGGAATCGGCGTTTTTCATCAACTTACTGATGGTCGCGAACTGCTTTGCAATACCTTGGTCATTCTTTAGGCGGATTCCAAAACGGGGCGGAATCATCGGCAATTGTGATAAGCTCCAGGTCTTCCACTGTGGGTAGTATTCGTGGGGCTCCTTAAGTTCACACAAATGACCGAAGGTCCAGGTTACCTGATAACCATTACCTTCCATGTAACCGTCGTGTGGAGTCGTTGCCCCAAGTACCTTGGCAATTTCTTTTGCTACGGATGGTTTCTCTGCAATGCAAACAATCATCGTTTATTTCGTAAGTTTCTCTTCTTCCTTTTCTACTCGGTTCGTCAGGTCAATGAAGTCTTTGACCGACAATTGCTCGGGGCGTTTGTTGAACAGTTCGTCGCTAAGCAACGTGCTATAGTCTATTGCTGCTAATCCTTGCTGTTCACGTTGCGCATTCATTTCATTAAGGAGAGGTCGTATGTTGTTGCGCAAGGTCTTTCTGCGCTGGTTGAACGTTGTCTTTACGATACGCTTGAAGAGGCGCTCGTCGCAACCCAGGTCTGTGATGTCGTTGCGTGTCATGCGAATGACGGCCGATTTGACTTTTGGAGGAGGGTTGAAGACATGCTCGTGCACCGTGAAGAGGTATTCGACGCTGTACCATGCCTGAATGAGCACCGACAGGATGCCGTAGGTCTTGTTGCCTGGTTGTGCGGTGATTCGTTCTGCCACTTCCTTCTGGATCATGCCGGTGCAGCATGGAATAAGATCCTTGTAATCCAACATCTTGAAGAAAATCTGACTGGAAATGTTATAAGGATAGTTTCCCGTAAGGACAAATGGGGCCCCGTCGAACGTATGTTCGAGATGCATCTTCAGGAAGTCATCTTCAATGATGCCCTCTTCAAGGCTCGGATAGTTCTTGCGGAGATATTCGACAGACTCAAAGTCTATTTCGACAACTTTAATGGGACGTGGTTTCTGTATAAGATATTGTGTCATCACACCCATTCCTGGCCCTACCTCAAGTACGGGGATGTCCGGACAGGCGTCAACGGTGTCTGCAATTGCCTTAGCAATTGTTAAATCTGTCAAAAAATGTTGTCCGAGAAACTTTTTTGGCCTTACACTTTTCATCTTGTCGATTCTTTTTCGTAATTTTGCGCAAAGATACAAAAAATAAATAACAATAAGGTCACATTAAATAATAATTAGGGGTAAATCCCGAAAATAGACCATGAAGAAGACGTTCGGCACCTTACTGAAAATCCTCATCCCGATAGTGATTGCTGCTATCATATTGTGGTGGATGTACCGCGATATGGAATGGCAGGAGATTTGGGATGCTGTGTCGGGCGACAAGATGAACTGGACGTGGATGCTCTTGTCCCTCCCTTTTGGTGTTACGGCTCAGGTTTTTCGCGGGTTGCGCTGGAAGCTTGCACTCGAACCTTTGGGCGAGAAGGCTCGCTATGGCACTTGTACTAACGCCATCTTCTTGAGTTACGGTAGTTCTTTGGTTGTTCCACGCGTTGGTGAACTGCTGCGGTGTGGTGTTTTGAAGCGCTATGACAATGTGTCCTTTTCCCGTAGCGTTGGCACCGTGGTGACTGAACGTTGTATAGACATTCTCATTATTTTATTGTTGAGTGGCGTCACCGTGTTGCTCCAGATTCCCGTCTTCACTCGCATTGCCAACGAAACCGGTGTTTCGCTGGACAGCATTCTGGGTAAGTTCTCTGTGACGGGATACATCGTAACCTTCTTCTGCCTTGTCCTGATAGCGTTCACGGGGTGGTGGGCTAGTCGCAAATTGAATATTCTTGAACGCACGAAGTCCATGATGAAGGAATTGGCCGAAGGCCTCTTTAGCATACGATTCATCCGCAGCCGTTTCCTCTTTATTGTCTACTCGCTGGGAATCTGGGCCAGCTATTTTCTGCATTTCTACCTCACGTTCTATTGCTTTACCTATTCCGAGCACTTGGGTCTCTCTGTTGCTCTGGTTGCTTTTGTGGTAGGAACCTTTGCCGTGTTGGTTCCCACGCCCAATGGTGCTGGCCCCTGGCATTTTGCCGTAAAGACGGTGCTGGTGCTATACGGCATTGGTCAGAATGATGCAGTGGCTTTTGTACTTATCGTGCATACAATCCAGACGGCCCTCGTAGCCCTGCTGGGCATCTACTCGTGTGTTGCCCTGGAACTAACGACAAAGAAACCCAGAGTCTGAGTTTTTCTTCTTGTTTGAAATGTTAATCTTAAACTGTAACTATAATGGAAATTAAAGATCTTAACCCCCAGATTATCTGGAAGAATTTTTATTTGTTGACACAGGTACCTCGTCCAAGTGGTCATTTGGAAAAGGTACAGCAGTTCCTTCTCAAATGGGCAGAGGAGCATGGTGTGGAAGCCTTCAAGGACAATGCCGAGAACATTGTGATGCGCAAGCCTGCTACTCCAGGTTATGAGAATAAGCAGACGGCCGTTCTGCAGGCTCACATGGACATGGTGCCCCAGAAGGTCGACGAAAGCAACCACAACTTCGAGACCGATCCCATCGAGACTTACATCGACGGCGACTGGGTGAAGGCAAAGGGTACCACCCTCGGTTCTGACGACGGTATGGGCGTGGCTGCCATCATGGCTGTGATGGAAAGCAACGACCTGGAGCACGGTCCCTTGGAAGCTCTCATCACCGCCGACGAGGAAACTTGCATGTACGGTGTCAATAACCTTTCGGCAGATACTCTCAAGGGCGACATTCTTTTGAACATTGACAATGAGACGATGGGCGAGTTCGTCATCGGTAGTGCCGGTGGTGTGAACATCAGCGCCTCTATCGGTTATAAGGAGCAGGCTCCTGAAGCCGGTGACGTAGCAGTCAAGATTGTCTTGAAGGACCTCAAGGGTGGTCATTCGGGCCTAGAGATCTGCGAGGGCCGTGCCAATGCCAACAAGCTTATGGCACGTGTTGTCCGTCAGGCCATCCAGGACGATGACGCCTGCCTGGCAAGCTGGAAGGGCGGCAACATGCGCAACGCCATTCCTCGTACGGCCGAGGTCGTGCTGACCATCCCTGCCGAGAACCTCGACGACCTGAAGGACCTTGTTGCTTACTGCAAGACAACCTTCGAGACCGAGTTCCGTGGTGTAGAGGACGTCATTACGCTCACTTGCGAGCCCTGCGACCTGCCCACCGGCATCATGCCCCAAGAGATTCAGGACAACGTTGTAAACGCCATCACCGCTTGCCACGACGGCGTGTTGCGCTACATCCCCTCTATCCCCAGCGTTGTGGAGACCAGTTCCAATCTGGGCATCATCACCATTGGCGAGGGTAAGGCCGACGTCCTCATTTTGGCTCGCTCAAGCAACGAGACCATGATGGAGTACATCCAGGAGATGCAGGAGGCATGCTTCTCGATGGCTGGCATGAAGGTGGAGTACGGCGGCCAGTATGGTGCTTGGCAACCTAACTTCGACAGTCCCATCACCGCCACGATGGTCAAGGTACATAAAGACATCTTCGGCGAGGATGCCTCGGTACAGGTTTGCCATGCCGGTTTGGAGTGCAGCATCATCGGCGGCAAGTATCCCAAGATGGACCTTGTAAGCTTCGGTCCCACCCTGCGCTCGCCCCACACGCCCAACGAGCGTTGCAACATCCCCAGTGTGGCCAAATTCTGGGATTTCCTGAAGGCCCTGCTCAAGGAAGTGCCTAATAAGTAAGGTAATAGTGTACTATTAGGCACTTTGGTAAGATAAGGAACAAAAATGAACGAGAATAAACAAATGCTTTTATTATTCATTGTCGAATGAGAAAGAATAGTATTCATTTTCGTTTATTCTCGTTTGTTTTTGTTTCAACAATATCACGTATGCCAAATCGGATATCATGACATAAGTTAGCTCCCCATAAGCCAAACAACCTTAACTATAAAAAAGAAAACCACAGATTTATGCGAAGACTACTATCCATCATTACCCTATCCCTTTGTGCTCTCTCGCTCGGTGCCGCCAACAGGGCGTCAAAAGACTTGGCCAAAGTTTTGGTGGCTATGGCAAAGGAGCAGAGCATCCATCCCGACAGTCTCTACCCCCACATCAAGAGTCTGGAAGTGCGTAAGGATGCGTGCGTCGACCCCACGGAAAAGGCTGTGATGCGGGCAGCTTTGGGTTACCTGTACCACCAGCGTTCCTACCGTTCGGTGGCCAACGTGTACTTGTCGGACATGGACTCCACCGACATGAAGACATGGAGTCGCGACGAGTGGGATCGTATGGCCGCTTTGCGCTATTCAGAAGCGTTGTCCGACCTGGACCTTCTGCATCGCGCTAAGCTGTCCCAATGGGCTCCTCTGCTCACCAGGGGTAAGCACGATAAAATCTTCGACAACGACATGCTGATGCTTGTGTGGCGTTCGGCACAAGAAGTCTCGTATCATCCTCGAGCCATCCTTCCTTCGCGTGCGAACATTATAGAATATTATAAGAAATTGGGTAACCGTCGTGCCGTGTTGGTGCTGACGCTTGATGGGTTGGGACTGTTTGGTGAGCGCGACCGTGCTGAACTGCTTCGCCTCAAGGACGAGTACGCCGACTTGGAGGAATGCGGTGAGGTCTACTACCGTCTGGCAAAGTATTTCGAGAAGAAGGACTCGGCCAAAGTGGTCTGGCTACAAGAAGGTATCAAGCGCTATCCCCGATACGCCGGTGTCAACGAACTTAAATATATGCTACAGCAGAACTTGCAGCACCCTCGTTGCCAGTGGTCGATGGAAACCGAACGGCCCTATCCCGGCCAGACGTACAACTGGACGTTTCTCCAGAAGAACGTCACCAAGGTCGGCTTGCAGGTCTACCGAGTGTCTCCCGACTTCGACGAGGATGCCTTGAATAATGCCAAGGCACCGTTTAAGTACTTGAAAAAGGGCATCCGCAGGGGTCTCGTCGCAGAGGTCACCGATTGCTGGCCGGACGCTGCCAACGGCAACAAGGTGGAACTCACCGAAGCCGGCCACTTCGCTCCCTGGGAGGAAGTAAGGGACACCTTGCAGTGGAAGGCTCCTGCTCCTGGGCGTTATGTGTTGGTAATGCAACCTTCCACCAATGCTAAGCTTGCCGAGAAAGTCCAGCCCTCCATTCGCTTCTTCGACGTCACGCGCCTCATGGTCAACCAATTCTCCTTGCCCGGCGACCGACAGCGCATCGTTGTTACCGATGCCATGACGGGCCGCCCCCTCGAGGGTGTCAGCGTCGACCTCTTCAAGGAGGAACCTCGCGTTCACGGAATAAAAAGTAAACCGGGCTCTGTTTACTATGCCCACTTGAAGACAGACCACGAAGGAAAGGTGGACGTAGACTTCCCCAAAGACGCGAAGGGTAACCGCCGTTCGGACGTCGGCATCCATGTGGAATGTCCGGACGATTTCAGTCATCCTAATGGGCACTTGGGTAGTGCCTACTACGAAAGCTATGACCCTAATGAAGACAAAGAGGAAACTCTCAACCTCTATACTGACCGTTCTATCTACCGCCCCGGACAGACCGTCCATGTGGGTGGCGTGCTGTCGTATCGCAAGCAGTGGGACGAGAAGGTCGTCGCCGGCGAATCGCTCACCCTCAAACTCTATAATCCTAATCAAAAGGAGGTTGGTAAGGTCGAGGCTACGACCGACTCCTTGGGTGTCTTCTCTGCCGACTTCCAACTGCCCGAGAATGGCTTGCCAGGTTCATACCGCCTCAGTACGAATCGCAAGTCAATAAGCATCCGTGTTGAGGAGTACAAGCGTCCCACCTTCGAGGTCAAAATCGAGGATGCTCCCGCCATCCAGATGCCTGTCGACAGCATTACGCTCACCGGTGTGGCCCTCAACTACAATGGGGCTCCCGTCCGCAGCGCACAGGTTGTGGGCAACTTCCGTTTCCGTGCGGCTTATCGTTATTGGTTGGGGTGGCATAGTGGCGAGATTCGCTACGACGAAAAGACCGATACTGTGCTGACCGATGCTGAGGGTCGCTTTCGCGTCACCATTCCCATCAGACCTTCCAAGAGCGACCTCTACGACGGCCAGATGCTTTCAGTGCAGTATGTCGTGACCAGCCCCACTGGCGAGACCCACACTGCTGAGCAGAGCGTTTACCTCAGTAGCAAGCCCGTCCGTCTCTTTGCGAATGTACCCTCACAGAACGACAAGGACAAACCCGAAAACTGGCGCCTCCTGCTCATCAGTTCTACTGGCAAGGAACTGCAGGGCGATGTCCAGCTCACCTTTGAAGCCAAGCATTCTCGGGAAAACGATCCTTCGAAATCTCGAAATGTCGATTCTTCGATTTCTCGACCCCTCGGCTCCTCATCCCCTCAAGTCCCCGATTCCTCCACTCCCGGCTCCACCGTCTATTCTTGCACGGTCAAGAGCGGTTCGGCCATTCGTCCCGACTTCCTCCAGAATGTTCCGTCGGGTGCCTACCTTCTCAAGATGCAGTCTGTCCTGAATGGCGATACCGCCACGGCGGAGCAGGACATTGTTGTCTTCAGCCAGCATGACACGCGCCTAGTTAACAAGTCCAAACTCTGGCTCTACGTTCCCGAGATTTCATTCTCGTCCACTCATCCAGCGCGCATCATGGTTGGCACCAGCGAGAAGGCATACATCTACTACACCCTCAACAGCAACGACGAACTGGTTGAAAGTCGTCTTATCCAACTCTGCGACAGCGTGCTCACCATCGACATCCCCTACGAGAAGCGCTATGGGCAAGGTTTGCTGCTCAACGTCATGACCGTCCTGGGTAACCAAGTCTACAAGGAGCGTCGCATGCTCGTGCTGAAGGAACCCGACAAGCAAATCCGCTACAAGTGGACCACCTTCCGCGACAAGCTGCAGCCTGGTCAGAAAGAGACTTGGCAACTGCAGCTCAAGCGTCCCGATGGACGGCCAGCTTCGGCCAATCTCATGGCTTCACTCTACGATGCTTCGCTCGATGCCATCCACAGTCATTCGTGGAACATCTGGCACCACCTCAGCAACAATGTTCTCTGGCGAGACTACAGCTGCTGGTTCCAGGGCCATTGGTCCTATCTGGAGTCTCTCTTCGTTATGAAGAACTATGCCTCTAACGGCTACACCTTCTCAACTTTCAACGACGACCTCTTCCACCAACTGCAGTACGGCTATGTCAAGAAGTTGCCTCGTAAGGCTACCCGTGCCAAGGATGGGGCCATGTATGGAACTATGAAAGAAGTAGTCCGGATGGAGAGTGCACCCATGGTGCTGCGCGGCGAGGTTAAAGTGAGAGCGAAAGCGACCAGTACGGGCGATTTCGCTGGCATGGCCACTACCTCCGTTGACGAGTCCCTGCAAGGACGCATTGCCGGCTTGGACGTCGTGAGTACAAGCAACGAACTAGGCACCGGAGCTGCGGGCGATGGTTTTGTGGCAGACGATATCATCTGGATGGGCGAAGATTTGGATGCCAATGACCCCGTAGTCAGCCTGCGCGAGAACTTCAATGAGACAGCCTTCTTCTATCCTGCACTTCGCACCGATGCCGAGGGTAACGTCAACATCGAATTCACCCTGCCCGAAAGCCTTACCACCTGGCGCCTGCTGGGCTTGGCTCACACCCAGGACATGCTCACCACGCTCCTCGACGAGAAGGTCGTAGCCCAGAAGGACCTCATGGCCCAGCTCTCCCTGCCCCGCTTCCTGCGTCAGGGCGACAAGGCCTCCCTTTCTGCTACCATATTTAATATAAGCGAGCGTTCCCTCAAGGGACGTGCCGTCCTCACCATTCTCGATGCTGCCACTGAGAAGGTCATGCTCAAGCAGCGCGTCAATTTTGACCTCCGTGCCAAGTCGGACAGTGTCTACCACGTTCCCTTCAACGTGCCTGACGACTGCGGCATGCTCATCGTCCGCTGGGCCGCCGAAACCACTGCCGCCACCTCTGGCGCAGCTGCCACCGTCGCCACCGTTTCCAGCGGTTCTCCGCAGAACCTCTGCTCCGATGGCGAACAGCGCTACCTGCCCGTCCTCAGCAGCAAGGAGTGGATCACCGATACCCGTGCTCTGACCTATACCAAGGCCGGCACCTACACCGAGGACATAGAGAAACTCTTCCCCGTCAAGTCGGCCACCAACCGCCAGCTCACCGTTGAGTACGTCAGTCAGCCCGCATGGTACGCCATCCAGGCGCTGCCTTCGTTGGCATGGCCCCAGAGTTCCGACGTCCTCTCGCTCACCACCGCCTACTACGCCGGAGCTCTTTCGGGCAATATAACCCAGAAGAACCCCCTCATCGGCCAAACCATCGAAAAGTGGAAGGCAGAGGGCAAGATGCAGAAGAGTAAGCTCTTGCAGAACGAGGAACTGAAGAACATCCTCCTCGACGAGACGCCCTGGATTGCCCTTGCCGAACAGGAGACTGAACGCATCCAACGTCTCTCGACCCTCTTTGATGAGGCTACGCAAAACAGCCTCCAGAAGGAGTACCTCGACAAGATACGCAAGCTACAGAACGGCGACGGTTCCTTCTCGTGGTACCCCGGCATGAAGGGCAATTACTACATGACGCGCGAGGTGGCCTACATCCTCACCCGCCTGAAGGTGCTCACGGGCAAGGCCCCCGAGATCATCCTCAGCAGGGCCGTTAACTACATCCGCGAGGACCGTCCCACCTACCTCGGCACGTCGTCGCTCCGCTACCTCTACGTCCTCTACAACAGTGGTGTCCAGATGGATAAGAAGGACAAGCACAACGCCGACTCGCTGATGAAGGTTATGATCAAGCATCCTGAGAACCTTGACCTTGAGCAGCGTGCTCTGGCAGCCATCGTGCTTCACAAGGCTGGTAAGACGAAGGATGCCATGCGCTACCTCGAGAGTGTTAAGCAGTTCCTCGTCACCAACGACGAAGGCCTCACCTATTTCGAGTTCCCCGAGGGAAGCTTCACCAGCATCAACCGCAAGCAGCACATCCACGTGCAGGCCATGGAGGCCATTATGATGCTCGACCCCAAGGCAACCTCTTATTCCTCATCGGGTGTTGGAGGCTTGGCTGTCGATGGCATGCGTCGCTATCTGCTTCGCCACAAGCGCACTTCTGAATGGGACACTCCCGTCAACTCGGCCAATGCCGTCTATGCCCTGCTCCTCAGCAACGCCAACCTCTTGCAGCAAGGCAGCGACGCTACGCTCACCCTCACCGGCAAGTCGGGCAAGAACCAGCTACCCGAGGAGGAGTCGAGCTTCGGCTTCATCCGTCAGCGCGTTGATATCGGACAAGCAACGGGGCAACTGGCCAACGGGTCAACGAGTCAGCAAGCGCAAGGAGCATCGAGCGTTTCCATCTCCCTGCCTGCCGTTCCCCGCACCCTTACCGTCGAGAAGCGAGGCGACCACGAATCATGGGGTGGCATTTATACCCAGTATCTGGCTCCAGTCGCTGATGTGCAGGCTTCCAAGAGCGGGCTCAACATCCGTCGCGAGCAACCCGCAGCCAGCAAGGAGGCCTCCTCACAGAGTCTCTCCGTCGGCTCCCGCATCCACACTCGCTACGTCATCGAGGCCGACCGCGACTACGAGTATGTAGCCGTCAACATTCCCCGTGCCGCTACGACCGAGCCTGCCGACCAGCTTTCCGGCTATCAGTGGCAGCACGGCCTGGCCTACTATCGTGCCGTACGCGATGCCTCCACCCAGTACTTCATCGACTACCTACCCCGAGGCACCTACGTCATCGAAGAGGAACTGCTCGTAGAGCGTCCCGGCGAGTACAGTGCTGGCATAGCCACCATCCAGTGCCTCTATGCCCCAGAATTCAGTGCTCACACCAACGACACACGCATTGTCGTTCGCAAGAAGTAGAGTCGTGTGCTGTAAGCTTTGCTTTTGCGCAGAGGTTTCTTGTATGCCGGTTTTTCGTTACGCCACGAAAAAACTTACTGAAAGTTTTGCGGCTTGAGTAAATCTTTGTAATTTTGCTTTTGCCTATCACTAGGCATGTTTTTGCGCTAATAAAAATATGAAGAATTTACTATCATTTCTGTGTGTGTTTCTTGTTAGTTTGACCGTGCTGGCCCAGAAGCAGGAAGTCATTTGGGGGTATTCTGGTGCCTCTATAGGTGCTGGCCATGACATGGGTGATACATATCCGATCAAGTGTGCTATACTCATCCCCCAGTCCGTGCTGGCACATTATAAAGGCTGTACTATTACGAAGATCGAGGTTTGTGATGAACAAGAGGTTAGCGAATTGGTGCCTCTCATCTGTATTGGAGATGGGGACAATCTTGTCAAGCAGACTCCTCGTGGGGGCGTGCGTGGCAGGAATGTAATCGAACTTGAAACTCCCTATGTTATCAGTGGTGCGGATGACCTTTACGTAGGATGTGAATGTGTAGCAACTTATGCTCTTTCAGCAGTATATCTGGAGTGTACTAATGGTGCTTATATTTTTTATAATGATGAGTGGCTCTATTCGGGCGATGATGTTGCTTATTGTATACGTGCTCATATTGAGGGCGAAAACATGCCAATTGATGTGTCGCTGAGTTGCAATAAGGTGCTTGAATGCAGCAAAGGGGCTAACCTTGTGGCGCACCCCAGCGTTTTAAATCTATCACCCGAAAAGGTTGAATCCGTAAAGCTTGCATGCTACGTTGACAATGAATTTAGCGGATTTTATGAGGTCAAGCTCGACCTGGAAAAGGGAGATCTGACATCAGTCGACCTTAACTTCACAGCCCCCGAAGTCGAAGGTGAACATGCTATCCGTGTCGTTGTGGAATCCGTAAACGGAAAGGTTGACGAGATAACAGGCAACAATGAGATTTCAATCCCTGTCACTGTTTATGGAAAAACCTTCCCTCGCCGAGTCGTGATGGAGGAACTGACCGGTACCTGGTGTGGCTGGTGCGTGCGTGGTTATGTGGCCTTGCAGGAGATGGCTGAGAAGTATCCCGATAGTTTCATTGGTCTTGCCTATCATACAGATGATGAAATGTCAGATATAGAGAATGCGCAGGAAATAATAGATATATTGGATAATCCATTACCCACAGGTGCAGTAAATCGCAACACACAAACTATTTTCAACTGCGAGCCCGAGACGTTGGAGGACTATATACAGGAATTGAAGAATCTGGCTTTAGCAGACATCAGGGGCGAGGTGACCGTGCTTGACGCGGATACCACTGCAGTGAAGGTGAATACATACACCGAGTTTGCCGCTGACGCCACGCAGCCTTTTGCCATAGCTTACGTGGTATTGGAGAATGGCGTGGGGCCCTATGTCCAGGCGAATAACTTTTCTGGTGCCGACTATGAGTTCTACGGCTATGAGAAGCTGGGTAGGCACGTGGTGCTTGTCTACAACGATGTGGTACGCAGTGTGTATGGTGGTGCTGCGGGCGTGGAAGGTTCTGTTCCATCTGACATACATCAAGGTCAGACCTACGAGTACCAATACGAGTTGCCTCTGCCTTCCAATGTGAAGTGTAAGTCAAACATTGAAGTGGTGGCCTTGCTTATGAATCAGGAAAACGGACAGATTGTAAATGCTTGCAAGTGCAGTTTCAATAAGAATGCCGACGCCATCAGTACGCTGAAGCCTGCCAACCCAGGCAAGTCCGTAGCCGTATATAATGTGGGTGGTGCTCAACTGAATGCACCCCAGCGCGGTCTCAACCTCGTCAAGATGAGCGATGGCAGCGTAGGGAAGATCGTGAAGTAATCCCAAAGACAACGGAATCATGAATATACAGAAGGTCATCGGCAAAGCGTGTTTTGCCCTTATGGGCACCTTTGCTTGCCTCTCCTGTTCGGAGAATGCCAAAGAAGGTCACTCACGTCCCATCTTCGCCTCCATCGGCCAACCGAGCGAGGTTGTGCTGGTACTGGATGATGCCGTGCTGAAAAGCGACCTGAAGGATTCGCTTGAGGCGCTGCTGACGTGCAACGTACCTGGACTGAACCAGGGTGAGGACTACTTCCGGCTGTCGCGTATACCCGCCTCAATGGACCAGAAGGAGTTTCTGAAGATGCATAGTCGTGTTATTGCCCGTGTCGACCCTTCGCTGAAGGAACCTATGTTGGGGATTGCACATGACGTCAGGGCAACTCCGCAGCTGCAGATTCAGTTGGCAGGTCCGTCGGTCGATGCGCTGCGTCCCTTCATCAGTGGTCATGCAGAACAGGTGAGGCAGATGCTTCTGGATGCACAGTTGGACAATCAAACCCTCTATCTCGTAAAGCATGCCTCAGTGCAGGTTGCCAAAGATCTTCGGGCGACACTTGGCTACACCATCAGCGCCCCCGAGGAAATTCAGTTCACCAAAAAGGGAAAGGACTTCCTCTGGGGCAGTTCGAGAACGAATGAAAAACAATTAAATATGGTGTTCTACGCCATACCTTACGATGGCCGTGACCTCCGTAGTCCACGAGTGCTTGCTGCCCTTCGCGACTCCGTCATGCAAGCCAACATTCCGGGCAGCGAACCCGATCAATGGATGGAGACCGTCTGGGACGAAGGACATCCTGTTGTCCTGGTTCAGGAATACCGGGCCAAGGAGGAGATGGGAGCCGATTCGCAGTTTGCCCCTGTCCTGATGCGTGGTCTTTGGCAGATGCGTAATGGGGCAATGGGCGGTCCCTTTGTCAGTCTTTTCTTCGTTGATGAACAGCATCATAATCTGGTTGTGGCAGAGGGATTTGTCTTTTCTCCGCAGACCACGAAGCGCGATCTTATCCGACGCTTGGAGGCCGCAATTCGTACGTTGTCACAAAAAACACTAAAATAGTGCAAAAAAGAGTTACGGATGGTAAAAATGTCACAATGTTACAAATTTTATAGAAAAAAATGCAAGATTGACATTGCCAATTTGAAAAAAAGACTAATTTTGCAACGAAAATTCGCTTAAATCAAAAATAAACCTAATTATTAACCAAAACATTTTTGTTATGAAGAAGTTTTTTACTCTCATTGCAGCTGTGTTTGCTTCAGTTAACATGATGGCTCAGGATTGGGGACCCAACATCAACTCCAACTCTGGTTTCGAAGGCGACGACTTTACTTGGGTTGTTGCTAAGCCTAGCATGCTGGCTGATGGTTCTGCTAACGGAGAAATCTTTAGTGGTGAAGCACTGGCAGCAAACTGTATTGCAGAAGGTAAGGGTGTAAACGGTTCAAAGGCCCTCGAAATCCTTACCGCAGCGAATCCCGCTCAACCTTGGGATTCTCAGTTCTGGATCAACCTCCCCGAGGATATTGACGTCGGCGAGAAGCTCCACATTGTTTTCAAGTACCGTGCAGAGTTCAGCGATGAAAGCATTGAATTGCTTAGCGTAGGTTCTCAGGGTCACACCACTCCTGGTAACTACCTTGACAACAACGGTATTGGAGATATTGAATTCATGTCAGAATGGCAAGAGGCTGACGTGACTTTCGGTCCTAGCAGTGGCCAGCTCTCAATTGCTTTTAACCTGTCCGTTAATACAGACTACACTGTAAAGTTCTACATTGACGATTTGGTTATTGAGCGCGAAAAGGCAGACGAGACCATGGTTAAGTACTGGAAGCCCGTTGTTACTAACGGTGACTTCGAGGGTGGCAACATGACCAACTACATCGTTCGCATCTATCAGCAGGGCGACAGCAACCCCACTCCCGAGGAAGGTGTTGGTGTTGACGACAGCAAGGGTCTGAAGATTGTTGTTCCTGCAAAGCAGTCCCAGACTTGGGATTCTCAGTTCTTCATCTATATGAACGAGGCCATCCCCGCTGGCGATTTGATTAAGGTTGAGTTTGACTATCGTGCAAGCGAAGATACCCCTGAGGCTATTGATACTCAGTCACACGGTGCAACTGCTGGTAGCTACAATGACTATAGAGCAATTGGTAGCATGACCTTCGGCACCGAGTGGAAGCATTATGCCTATACTCAGAGTGTTTCTTCTGATCAGTCAAAGGATGATAACCCGTATCAGAACATTGCCTTCAACTTGGCACACTTTGACCATGAGGTAACTCTCTACATCGATAACATTACCGTTAAGCATCAGGTACTCGTACCCGCTGGTGAGAACCCCTCTAAGATTGCTCTTGACGAGTACATCCAGGGTCTGGAGAGCAAGTATGTAATGGATAACCTGGCTGCTGACAAGAGCAACGAGGCTATTCGCGACGCATTCGCTCAGGCTTACAGCGACGCTCTGAGCCTTGGTGACGAAGACGACTTCGAGGCAGCTCTTGATAACCTGAGCGCTGCTGAGGGTAAGTATGCTAACAGTGTTAAGGATTATCAGAAGTTGGCTACCTTCATCAAGTTGATCACAGAGAAGGCTGAGCAGGCTAAGACTGCTGGTTACGATGACCTGGCTACTGAGCTTGAGGCTATGATCGAGGCTCCCCAGGCTGCATGGGATGCAGAGCAGGTAGGCCGCGACGAGATTAACGAGATGGTAAACGATGCTGCTGTATATGCAAAGGTACGCGAGGGCGTTATGCCTCTCATCGCTAAGGGCAAGGATGTAACCATCCTGATGAACAACTCTAACTACTCTTGGGGTACTGCTTCTTGGGCTGGTAGCTTCACCGCTCGTGCAAATACCGCAGAGAAGTGGCACGCATCATTTGATGTTAACCAGACTATCGCTAACATGCCTAAGGGTGCTTACACCATCAAGTTCAACGGTTTCCAGCGTCACGACACCAACGACGACGGTGTTACCGGCGTACACGAGGCTGAGGCTTATGCAAATGACAACAGCAAGCTCCTCGTTGCAGGTGAAGACGGTATGGTAGATCCCTTCCCCAGCAGCATGGAGACGGCTCGCGAGGCATTCGACGCTAGCGATGTATTCCAGAATACTCTGACTGCAGTTCTCACCGAAGATGGTGACCTGAAGATTGGTGTTAGAGGTACCAACAACATGAACTGGGTAATCTGGTCAGACTGGCAGATTATCTACGAGGGCGAGGGCGTTGCTAACTACGCTGGTGCTCTGGAGCAGGCTATCGAGAAGGCTAAGGCCGTTAAGGAGCAGCTCGAGGACGACCTGAACGCTCCTGCTATCGATAAGTGTGACGACCTGACTCTGGCTGCAGAGAACATGGTTGCTGCTATTGCAAGCACTTCTGAGGCTGATGCACAGAAGATGGTTCAGGCTCTGGCTGATATCGTTGTTGAGATGCAGGATGCTGCTAAGCTCGTTGTTTCTGTAAACGATGCATTCTACAACTTCGAGTCTTCTCTGAACGAGTATGAGTACACTGCTGCTGCAGATATCGTTGCTCGCGCTCAGGCAGCTAAGGATAAGTTCGACGACTACCTGAACATGACTACCGAGGACTTGAAGGCATACGCTGCTGAACTTCTGTTCTTGACCGATGCTCTGAAGGTTGACAAGGACGCTTACGCTGCTACTGATGCAGCTCCCGCTGACATGACCAACCTCTTCATCAACCCCGACTTCCAGGATTACGCTGAGGTAGGTGCTAACGCTAACTATCCTGGTTGGAGCGGTAGCGGCTTCGGTACCGGTGGTGGTACTGCAGGTCCCGTTGCAGAGCGCTGGAACCAGTCAAGCGGTTTCAATACCTATGTTGACTTCGCTGGTCTGCCCGCAGGTACTTACATGCTGTCATGCGACGGTGCATACCGCACCAATATCTCAGCTGACTGGGATATCGTTTACGGCGAGGGTACTACCGACAATATGGCAACTCTCTATGCTAACACTACTGTAGACAACTACAGCACTATTCTCCACAACATCGCAGAGGGCAAGATGACCGCTGCTGAGTGTGAGGAGGCAGGCATCGACTACTCTGCTAACTGCTCTAGCTTGACTAAGGCTATTCCTACTGGCGAGAAGGACGAGGATGGCAATGACATCACTGAGAACGTTACCTACTACTTCCCCGATCAGCTCTTCACCGCTGACCAGTGGATCCAGGCTGGCAAGTACAACAACAACTTCGTTTACTTCAATGTGGCTGAGGATGGTAAGGCTCGTGTTGGTGTAACCCGTAAGGGTGCTGCTAACGACTGGTGCTTCCTCGATAACTTCAAGCTGACTTACTTCGGTAAGAATAGTGCTAACGCTATCGAGAGCGTTGAGACCGTTAAGGTTGCTAAGGGCATCTACACCATCAGTGGTGTTCGCGTTAACAACATGAACCGCTCAGGCCTTTACATCGTAAACGGCAAGAAGGTATTGGTTAAGTAATTTCCAATAGAATAATCTATAACTTGGCGTCCCGGAGCTTGGCTTCGGGACGCTTTTTTATGCTTCTTCGCTCACTTATTCGTAACTCTGACTTGTCAGTCCAAGTTACTTTCGTTCGGAAAAATGCAAATGTATTTGCTTTTTCGCTCACTTATTCGTAACTTTGCAAGCGATAAAGGATAGAATATGTATATGGTATTACGCAAGATAGGAGCGACACTCATGCTCTCTGCCTTCTCAGCGACGGCAATGGCGCAGGCTAAGCTGGTGCTGGACAATCCGACGAACCATGTCGGGGAAATCATGTTCCAGACTTCCAAGCAGATTGTCTTTACGTTCCAGAACAAGGGTAATGAACCCTTGGAGGTGACCAATGTGCTGCCTTCGTGCGGTTGCGCTAAGGCGGAGTGGACACAAGGTGCCATCCAACCCGGTGAAAGGGGACAAATAAACGTTGAGTACGATGCGAACATGCTGGGTTCGTTCAACAAAGATCTGGCTATCTACACAAACGTGGACAAGAATCCCGTCTACGCTCGCATGGAGGGTCGTGTCGTAACGACTAAACTGGATTTTTCGGGCGATTTCCCCATCGACCTTGGCAACGTGCGTATCAACACGAACTACTTGGAGTTCGACGACGTAAACCGTGGTGACCATCCCGTAGCCGAGTTGCAGATTTTCAACCAGGAACGAACACCCTACCGTCCCGAATTGATGCACCTGCCCAACTACCTGAGCGTGCAGGCTATCCCCGAGGTTATTGCCGGCGGACGCATGGGTCGCCTTCGTATTACGCTGGATAGTGAGAAGCTGGGTTTGCTGGGTCTGAATCAGACACGTGTCTTCCTCTCACGCTACATGGGCGACAAGATTGGCGACCAGAACGAGATTCTGGTATCTTCAGTTCTCCTTCCCGACTTCTCTACCATGACGGCAGAGGAATTGGCTTTGGCGCCACAGATGGAACTCTCGCAGGAGGAGGTTGACTTCGAAATGAACGGAAAGTCGAAGGTGACGCAGGTCGTAACCATCACAAACAAGGGACAGCAGCCCTTGAACATCCGTACGGTACAGGTCTTCAATCAGGCCATATCGGTTAGTTTGTCCGACCGCAGCATCGACCCTGGCAAGACGGCACAGTTGAAGCTGACGGTGAATGCCTCTTACCTGAAGAAGGCAAAGAATCGTCCTCGCGTTTTGCTGATTACCAACGATCCCAAACGTGCAAAGCAAACCATCAACGTGACGGTAAAGTAAATTATGTCTCGCAAGTACAAAAAATATGGAGCATCCTGAAAATTCATCTGAATATGCTGGCCTGGTGGTGAACCAAGGCGTAGAACAGCCCTCGAGTGTCAATCCCTATCTGCAAAGAAGTCGGTTTGCTCGCCGTAAGCTGACGGCAGACGACTATGTGAAGGGCATCCTGGAGGGAAACTCTTCGATTCTCGGTCAGGCGGTGACGCTGGTAGAGAGTACGAATCCTGAACATCAGCGTGTTGCGCAGGAGGTCATTGAGCGCTGCCTGCCTTACAGCGGCAATTCGGTTCGCATTGGCATCAGTGGCGTACCCGGTGCAGGAAAGAGTACCAGCATCGATGAGTTCGGCATACATGTGCTGAAGGAGTATGGCGGCAAGCTGGCCGTCTTGGCCATCGACCCTTCGAGTGAGCGTACCAAAGGCAGTATCCTGGGCGACAAGACACGTATGGAGAAACTGTCGGTACACCCGGATTCCTTCATTCGCCCTAGTCCCTCGGCCGGTAGTCTGGGTGGTGTGGCCCGCAAGACGCGAGAGACCATCATCCTCTGTGAAGCTGCAGGTTATGACAAGATCTTCGTTGAGACCGTCGGTGTGGGACAGAGTGAGACAGCCTGCCATTCAATGGTCGATTTCTTCCTCCTTATCCAGTTGGCTGGTACGGGAGACGAACTGCAGGGCATCAAGCGCGGCATCATGGAGATGGCCGACGGCATCATCATCAACAAGTGTGATGGAAACAACGTAGATAAGTGTCAGTTGGCGGCAACGCAGTTTCGCAACGCCTTGCATCTCTTCCCCATGCCCGAGAGCGGTTGGGCACCTCAGGTGCTTACGTACAGCGGCTTCTATGGCTTTGGCATTAAGGAGGTCTGGGACATGGTGTACAAATACTTCGACTACGTGAAGGAGACGGGCTACTTCGAGTACCGTCGTAATGAGCAGGCCAAGTATTGGATGTACGAGAGCATCAACGAGCAGCTGCGCAACAGTTTCTTCCAAAACGAAACGATTGCGACGATGCTCAAGGCAGAGGAACAGAGCGTGCTGGCAGGACAGAAGACGTCATTCGTGGCAGCCAAACAGCTCCTCGATGCGTACTTTGCACTCCTCCATTAACCATTTAGGCGTACTGGTGGCACCGCAGATGCCCACCGAATCATACCCTTCCAGCCAGTGGGACTCGATCTCACTGGCTGCGTCTATCATGTAGGAGTGTGCGTTCACCTTCAGGCATTGCTCAAAGAGAGCCTTCCCGTTGCTACTCTTTCGTCCGCAGACGAAGAGGACGACGTCGTGGCGCGAGGCAAAGTCGCGGATGTGGGGCATGCGGTTGGCAACCTGACGGCAGATGGTGTCGTAGTAGGTGAAGGTGGCGGTGGGTTGTATGTTCTGCTGGATGTATTCCACCACTTGGCGGAAACCGTCCAGCGACTTGGTGGTCTGTGAGTAGAGGCATATGTCACGACTGAAGTCAAGTTTGTTGACTTCCTCAGGCTTTTCAATGACAATGGCTGTGCCGTCGGTCTGTCCGACAAGGCCAAGCACCTCGGCGTGGCCGTTCTTTCCGAAGATGACAATCTGCTTGGGCGCGGAAGAGGTGGGGGAGAGGTTGTACTCCTTCTTGATCCGTTCCTGTAGATGAAGCACAACAGGGCAAGTGGCATCGATGAGTTCGAGATTGTTCTGCAGGGCTTTTTGGTAGGTTGAAGGTGGCTCGCCATGGGCGCGCAGCAGGACGGTTGAATCTTGCAACTGGTTGAACTCGTCGTGCTCGATGGTGATAAGGCCGAGCTGCTGCAGTCGGCTGCATTCCTGTCCGTTATGCACGATGTCTCCGAGGCAGTAGAGCGTCTTTCCGTGACTCAACTCTTCCTCTGCCTTGCTGATGGCACGCGTCACGCCAAAGCAAAAGCCTGATCCCTGGTCTATCTCGATGGTCATGATTCCCGTTTTTTATTCTTCTCCGATTCTGTCCTTGGCCTGGCGAATCAACCAGTCCTTCTGCTCCTCGATGGTGAGGTTGCTGTTGTCAAGCACAATGGCATCGTCGGCCTGACGCAGGGGACTGACAGCGCGGGTGCTGTCGATGCGGTCGCGTTCAATGACGTTTTCGAGGATTTCCTCGTAGTTGCATTCCTCTCCCTTGCCCGTCAGTTCTTTGTAGCGACGCTCGGCGCGCACCTCCGCAGAGGCGGTGACGAAAATCTTCAGCTCGGCATTGGGGAACACGGTGGTTCCTATGTCGCGTCCGTCCATGACCACGCCACCTCCCTGGCCCATCTCCTGCTGCTGGGCCACCATGGCGCTGCGGACAAAGTCGATGGCCGCGATAAGGCTTACCTTGCTGCTCACTTCCATGGTTCGGATGCGGTCCTCCACGCGTACATTATTTAGATATGTGTCGGGTCGGCCCGTCTCGGGGTTGAACTGGAATGTGATGTGGATGTTTTGCATCTCTGCTTTGAGTTTCTCGGTATCCACGTCCTGCTCCTGAAACAGGTCTGCCTCGATGGCATATAGCGTGACTGCGCGGTACATGGCACCGGTGTCGATGTAAACGTATCCTAACTCGCGTGCCAGGTCCTTGGCCATGGTGCTCTTGCCACAAGAAGAGTGTCCGTCGATGGCTATGGTTATCTTTTTCATTGTCTTTCTGTATTTTATGGATTTTGATTCTCTATGTTTTCTGTCGTTTCTATGAACTCTTGCCGACGACTGCCTCTGTCTGCCTGTCTATAGACTGTATCCAAGGCTTAGGGAGAGGCTGGGGACGCTGACGTGGTACTTTGCATACGCAACGCCCAGTTTGAACTTCTTAAGGTTCAGTCCGGCTCCAAGGGTCAATCCGGCGCCGTGGGAGGCTCCGGCAGCTTTCAGCTCGTTCGCGCGACGGAAGTTAAAGCCCAGGGCAACGTACATGTTCTTGGCAACCAGTAGGTCGGCGCCGATGTTGATGTGGTTCATCAGGATGCGGCCAAAACTTGATTCGCCTTCCGGGTTATAGTAGTAGTCCTTTTCCCAATGGGTAAGGTCGGTGAGTGTCATAGAAATGCGGATGGGAGCATGGGCAACCCCTTTGCTGAATCCCCATTGAAGGTTAACGGGCATACGCTCGTGGACGTCTCCAAATGCTTTGACTTGCCCTCCCAGGTTGGCGGCAACAAGCGACATGGAGAAGTCTTTCGTGTCGTCGAAGTAGTTGAGTGCCAGGTCTACGCCAAGGCCGACGGAGTTGTAGGGGCCGTACTTTGAGTATACGAATTTGCCAGCGACGCCACCTACCCAGTGTGTGCTCAGTTCATAGCTGTACATGCCGCTAAGTGCCATGTCGAGGGCTGCCATGTCGCCGATGACCTCTCCTGTCTCCATCGTCTCTGTCATCTTTCCGTACCCTAAGAATTGTGCGCTTGCTCCCCAGGTGCCTCGTTCGCCGGCAGTCTTGACGAACATCGCGCTGCCCATCTTGCTTCCTTGCATGTAGGTAAGGAAGTTGAGGTTGATGGATTTGTCGCTTACGCTGGAGAGCAGGGCGGGGTTCTGCAGGGCGAGAGACGCATCGTCATCGATGAGCGAAATGTTGCGCCCTCCCAGCGCGTTGGCGTGTGATGAGGTCGGAAGTGAGAGGAAGTTGAATACACTTCCGCTCTCTTGTGCCTGAACTTGCATGATGCATGCAATTAAAAATATAAAAAGGTACGTGCGTGTCCTCATTGCCCTGCGATGATTTGTTCCCAAAGTTACGCCTTTTTCGGTAAATAATCGTTCTTTTGGTGTTCTAAATCGAAAAAATAGACCATTTTGCGAAAAAAAACACTCTGAAAGCAATGTGAAATGGGAAAAATGTGCTAAATTTGTGCCGATAAGTTGAAAACGAAAAAAATAAATATACTATGGAAGGTACAATTATCGCAGAAGACATCAGACAGCAAAGAGGCACTAGCATCCTCATTGGTCTGTGTGTTACCCTCGCTCTTATGTTCGCTTGCTTCGAGCTGACCGACATGGAGACGAAGGTAGAAGAAGACAACGAACCCATCTACGAAATGGCAACTGAGGAGGACATGATCCCCGTTACCATTCAGGAAGAGCAGCAGCCTGCCGCTCCTGTAGTTAACAACAATGTTCAGCCTGAGATCTTGCAGATCGTTGATGACGATGTAGAGCTCAAGGAGGAAAAGATTGAGACTACCGAGGATACCAACCAGCCCATCATCGGTGTTCAGGGTACTGGTGCACCTACCGCAGTTGCAGGTCCTCCCGTAGCAGTTGGTCCCGTTGTAGAGAATGTAGACGATGACAAGATCTTCGACGTTGTAGAGCAGAACGCTCAGTTCCCCGGTGGTGAGGAAGCTTGCTACCAGTGGCTCAGCAAGAACATCAAGTATCCCAGCATCTGCCAGGAGCAGGGTATTCAGGGTCGTGTGTTCGTAAGCTTCGTCGTTAACAAGGACGGTTCAATCGTAGACGTTAAGGTAATGCGTTCACCCGACGACAACCTCTCAAAGGAGGCAGAGCGTGTGGTTAAGCTGATGCCTAAGTGGAAGCCCGCACGTCAGGGTAACAAGACTGTACGTTCTCGCTTTAACTTGCCTGTAATGTTCCGCTTGAATTAATAAACAAACAAAATATGAGGAAAGGCTGCTCTGCGGGGCGGCCTTTTCTTTTAAATATAATAATATAATGTATAGTACGAACGAATTGCTGGAGAAGGTCAATCAGGCTTTGGCCGACAACGATGTCGTAAAGGCACCCGAAGGCCTCTATGCTCCGATAAGCTATGTTCTTTCTTTGGGAGGCAAGCGAATCCGCCCCGTCATGACCCTGATGGCGTACAACTTGTATCGCGAGGATGTGGATGCGGCCATGCTTCCCGCCTTGGGTCTTGAGACGTATCATAACTTCACCCTCCTGCATGATGACTTGATGGATCGTGCTGACGTGCGTCGTGGCAAGGCAACCGTGCATCGCAAGTGGGATGATAATACCGCCATTCTGAGTGGCGACAACATGCTGGTCATGGCCATGCAGCGTGTTTGCCAGTGCGATGCCAAGCATCTTCCTGCCGTTGTGGCGCTTTTTACGAAGACTGCCATCGAGATTGACGAAGGCCAGCAGTACGATATGGACTTTGAGAGTCGAAACGATGTCAGCGAGGAGGAGTACATAGAGATGATTCGTCTGAAGACGTCGGTTCTTTTGGCTTGCGCACTTAAGATGGGCGCGATCTTGGCGGATGCTCCAACCTCGGATTTGGAGGCACTCTATGAATTTGGCGAGAAAATAGGTTTGGCGTTTCAGTTGCAGGATGACTATCTGGATGTCTATGGTGACTATGCCACGTTTGGCAAGCAGATAGGCGGCGATATCATGTGCAACAAGAAGACCTACATGCTTATCAACGCCCTTAGGTTGGCAGAGGGAGAGCAGGCGGCAGGGTTGCAAGGCTGGATTGACAAGACTGATGCTGTCCGTGACGAAAAGGTGGCTGCCGTGACCCGTATCTACAACCAGCTTGGCATCCCTTCAATGTGCCAGGCTCGCATCAACGCCTATTTCGAGCAGGCTATGGCATGCCTTGACAAAGTGAATCTGCCGGCTGAGAGAAAAAACATGCTCAACGAGCTGGCATACAAGCTCCTCAACCGTAAGTCTTAGTTCTGTTAATCCTTATTCACGTTATTTACATTGGGTTTCGTTGACACACATAGTCACATCTATGGTCCCGAGTTCGACGAGGACCGTGGTCTGGTGATAGAGCGGGCCAAAGCTGCGGGTGTTGATAGGGTACTGTTACCTAACATCAATGCCGAGACTGTTGCGCCCATGCTGGCTCTCTATGCGCAGTATCCAGATTTCCTCTCTCCCATGATGGGCCTCCATCCGGAAGACGTTAAGGAGGATTATCAGGCTGTGCTTGCCGATATGCACGAGCGTTTGCTCCAGGCAGGACATCCCTATATAGCCGTTGGCGAAGTGGGGCTTGACTTTTATTGGGATCAGACGTTCCGGGTTGAACAGATGGATGCTTTTGAGCAGCAGGTGAGATGGGCATCTGAACTATCCCTGCCACTCATGATTCATAGTCGGTCTGCTCATAAGGAACTGGTCGAGGTCATGCAGCGCTATCGCTCTGATAATCTCACGGGTGTGTTCCATTGCTTTGGCGGCACGCCTGAGGAGGCGCAGGAACTCCTGCAGTTCGAAGGCTTTGTCTTGGGCATAGGAGGTGTGCTCACCTATAAGAAGTCCACGCTCCCGGAAGCGCTCTCCAATGTTCCGCTTACGCGACTTGTCATCGAAACCGATGCCCCTTACCTGGCTCCTGTCCCGTGTCGAGGAAAGCGCAATGAACCAGCCTTTGCCCTTCATACGGTCAACCGCTTGGCGGACATCTATCAAGTGACGGCAGACGAGGTGATGAGTCAGACAAATGACAATGTAAAGCGCGTTTTTAAGTGCTTAAACACGTAAAAAAGTCATTTTTTTGCATTTTTTTAAAGAAAAGTTGAAAGTTTTTTAATTGAAATGGTGTTAGTCACAAAAAAAATAGATATTTTTGTATCACAATTAGTGTGTGCGATTATGCCGTCATGTTCCAACGTGGCACTAAGAATGCATGAAAAATAGCCCAGAGAGGTTGTGCGGATGATTATTTGGAGAGATGCTCGAGTGGCTGAAGAGGCACGCCTGGAAAGCGTGTATACGTCAAAAGCGTATCCGGGGTTCGAATCCCCGTCTCTCCGCTTTGCGATACCAGAAAGACTCAAGATGGAATCCCCCTACTTTTGTGCTTGATGGTTTTGCCGACGATGATCGACGAGTGAGATGAAAAACATTATCAAAGGAGAAAATAACAAATAAATAACAATTTAATTAATCTTAAAAATTACACACAATGAAAAAGTTATTTGCAATTGTTGCGATGGTAGCTGCTTGCTCATTTGGCATGACAACTTCCGTAATGGCTCAAGACGAGGCACCCGCTACCGAGCAGGTAGACAGCGCTGCTGTTGTTGAGGAGGCTACTGACTCTACTGCTGTTGAAGAGGCAGTTGAAGAGGCAGAAGAGGCCGCTCCTGTTGTTGCAGAGGAGGAGAATACTAGCCTGCACAAGACCTTGAAGACTAAGTTCATCGAGGGTGGTGCTGACTTCATGGCACTCGTTGCTATCGCACTCGTACTCGGTCTGGCTCTCTGTATCGAGCGTATCATCTATTTGACTCTTGCTCAGGTTAACACCCGCAAGTTCATGACCGACCTGGCTGACATGGTTGCAGCTGGCAAGATCTCTGAGGCAGTTAACGTATGCGCTAACTCACGTGGTCCCGTTGCTACCGTTTCTAAGAAGGCTTTGGCTTGCCTCGAGAGCGATGACCAGAACGATATCGCTACTATCGAGCGTACCATCAATATGGAGGCTGAGGTTCAGGGTACTTACCTCGAGGAGAACTGCTCTTGGATCACCCTCTTCATCGCCATGGCTCCTTCTCTGGGATTCTTGGGTACTGTAATCGGTATGGTTCAGGCCTTCGATGACATCCAGAAGGCAGGTGATATCAGTCCTACCGTTGTTGC